>DATFGW010000105.1:0-8330 GCA_035249045.1 Gemmatimonadaceae bacterium
GGAATAATCCAGCGAAGGACGCAGCTCGCCCCCGATGGTTCCGTTCTCAGTGTTCGCGAGCGCCGCCGTCTTGTGATACGAGAACGTCGGCTTGATCGCGCGCCAGCTCGGATGCAGCTCCTGGAGAACGGCGAGCGTCTGGCCGGTAGTGTTCGCGATCACGTCGGCGTACGAGAATCCGTACTTCTTGAACCGCCCGTCGAACATCTCGATCTGGAGCTGGAAAGCCGCCGCGTACGCCGCGCTCCACGCAATCGCCTTCTTGTCGCCGACGCAGGCCTCGCGCAATCCGGCGTATCCCATTCGCGCCAGGTGATAGCCGCCGAACATGTGGCCGAACTTGTCCTGATCGCGAAACCACTGGTCCCAGTCGGCGTGAAAGAAAAAGTGGGGCGCGGGATCGCCGGACCACCAGGCCTTCTTGAAGTAGTGATAGAGGTACGCATTCCCGCCGATGAACGCCGAGACGACTCCCGCCCGCACCGCGTTCAGCTGATTTGGCGTCAACGGGCAGCCGCTGTTCGGAACCGCCGCGACTACCGGTGTCACCGTATCCCGCACCGCGAACGCGACCCCTCCTCCCCTCGGACCTACTACCTCGCCGCCACCACCTGACTCATCTCGCAGTTGGTTTTCAATGCCGTTAGTAAGAACAACCGCAGGCGGCAGTTCCGCGCCCGGCCCGCCGGTCGAATCCTGCGCGCGTGCCACGGCACCGAACGGCGTCGTCAAGCAGAGCCCCAACACCCACCCTATCAGGTGCCGCAATGCTTCTCCGGATCAGAGATGAGAGCTACGCGGTCGGCGCGTCAGCCGTGCCCGCGGCGCCGAACAAGTCGTAGGCCTCGATGACCTCGTCGATGGTCACCGTCGCGGCACCGAGCTTCGCAACCTCCACGCCCGCCGCGAAGTTGGCGATCACCGCCGCTTCCGCCGGTGTCGCGCCCGCGGCCAGCATCGTCGCCAGATACGCGGTCACGGTGTCGCCGGCGCCAACTACATCGTAAACCTCGCGCGCCGTCGTCGGTACCCTTCCTACCTCACCATTCGCGTCGATGAGCGCCATTCCTTCTTCGCCGAGGGTGAGCAACAGATTTTCGACGCCCAGTCGCTTGATCGATTCCGGCAATGCCTCGGGATGATCGATCTCCACCGCGGCGCCCAGCGCCGAGTCGAGCTCGCGTCGATTGGGCTTGAAGATGGTCGCTCCCTTGTAGGCAAAGAAATTCCTGTACTTGGGATCCACCACGATCGGAATGTTCCGATTGTTCGCCTGCTCCATCACCGGCGCAATCAGTACCGGAGTGAGCACGCCCTTGTTGTAATCCTCGAGCACCACGGCGTCGGCATTGTCGACGGCGCGGATCGCCGCATTGACCAGCAGCTCGATCTCGTCGCCGCCGATGTCGACATCCTCCTCCTCGTCGAAGCGCACCACCTGCTGCGATCTCGCCAACACCCGGGTCTTGGTGGTGGTTCGTCTGTTGACGGTGACCACCGAGCGCGCCTCCGATCCAATACCTCGCAGCATCGTCTTGACGACCTGGCCCTCGGCGTCTTCGCCGACAGCGCAAACCAGATCGCACTCCGCCCCGATCGCCGCGACGTTCTGCGCGACGTTCGCCGCACCACCGAGCGCGAGCTCCTTGTCGCGGATCCGAACTACGGGGACGGGGGCTTCAGGAGAAATCCGGTCGACGTCGCCGCGCAGATAGACGTCGAGCATGGCATCGCCGACGATCGCGATGCGAGTTCCGGCGCCGGCTTCCAGGAGTTCTATCAGACGGTCCCTTGAGATGGTTTCAATCATGAGATTGGGAATGGCATTTAGTGTTAACTGCAACAGAACGGGTGCCAGACGTCAGTAGCATAGATGCCAGTGATTGGTAACTGCGTTGCCGACCGTACCGGTGGCAAACGGAAGGGCGCCGGACCAGTCGCAACCGCGGTTTCTACCAACTTGCCACTACGCTACTAAACACTGGCACCCGTTCCGTTGCAGTTTCCAGACTGGCAGCAAAGCAGTTGCAATTCCTGAAACTAACGCCGACGACCCTCGTCGGGAGCCGCCGCCCCTTGCCTGACCGCTACCTTACGCAGTACGCTCTCCCGTCCATCTCCGAACCCTTGATCCTCGACACCTTCAACGACGCCGCCAAGCGGACGGTCTATTCGCTGCAGGAGTTCTTCGTCCTCGCAGGGAAGGCGCTCGGCTTCATCTTCGTCAAGCCGTTCTACACGGCCGATCTCTTCCAGCAGATGGACGCGATCGGCGTCGGCTCGCTGGGGATCGTGCTGCTGACCGGATTTTTTACCGGCATGGTGCTCGCACTGCAGTCGGCGGTGCAGCTGCAGACCTTCGGTGCGACTGATTACATCGGGAGACTCATCGCCGGCTCGATGATCCGCGAGCTCGGCCCCGTGCTCGCCGGACTGATGGTCGCGGGACGAGTCGGCTCCGGCATCGCCGCGCAGCTCGGCTCGATGCGCGTCACCGAGCAGATCGACGCGCTCAACACCCTCGGCACCGATCCAATCAAGAAGCTGGTGACGCCGCGCGTACTCGCCGCGCTCATCATGATGCCGATCCTCACCATCATCAACGACTTCGTCGGCATCCTCGGCGGCAGCATCATCGCCAAGTTCTACCTTGGCAAGCCGGCGGCGCTCTACTGGAAGACGGTGTTCGAGCAGATTCTCTCCGGCGGCTTCACGCTGCATTACATCCCGAATGATTTCATCCAGGGATTGTCGAAGCCGTTCGTGTTCGGCGGAATCATCTCACTCATCGCGTGCTACTTCGGTCTCAAGACGTCCGGTGGTACCGAGGGAGTGGGCGTCGCGACTACGCGCACCGTCGTCACCGCCAGCATCCTGATTCTGGTCGTCGATTACTTCCTGACCCAGATCCTGCTCGCCGTTTTCTCGCCATGACCGACGAAGAAGATCGCCGCCGCCAACCGGGCGAGCGCCGCCACCCGAGTGAGAAGGACGAGACCGCGATGCCGCGCCGCGTGCGCGACTCGGGTCGCGTGCGAGCCGCCATTCGCACCGAGCTCGAGGAAGTGGCCGAAGACACCGCTGAGCGGCGGCCGGGACCCGACGAAAAGCTCGGACCCGGTCCGCGCCAGAAAGTCATCACCCTCGAGCACATCTATCTCGCGTTCGAATCTCCGATCCTCGAGAACGTGACCTTCCATGCGCGGCAGGGGGACACCGTCGTCGTCGTCGGCGAATCGGGAACCGGAAAGTCCACAATTCTCAAGCTGATTCTGAGGTTGCTGGTCCCCGATCAGGGCAAGGTCACCATCGACGGCGAAGACATCACGCATCTCAAGTTCGATGACGCACTGAAGGTGCGGCAAAAAATGGGGATGGTCTTCCAGGGCGCAGCGCTCTTCGATTCGATGACGGTCTATGAGAACGTCGCCTATCCGCTCCGCGAGCACACCACGCTCGACGAGGACGAGATCGAGTCGCGGGTGCGCGAGAAGCTGCAGTTCGTCGATCTCGATCCGGATCGCGTCATGGAGCAGATGCCCGCCGAGCTCTCCGGTGGAATGAAGAAACGCGTTGGCATCGCCCGCGGGCTGGCGAACAACCCGGAGATCATGCTGTACGACGAGCCCACGTCGGGACTCGATCCGTTGACCACCGCAACCATCACCTACCTGATCATCAAGCTGCAACGCGAGCTCGGCGTCACCAGTATCGTGGTGTCCCACGACATCAGGTCGGCGTTCCGGATGGCCAGCAAGATCGCGCTGCTCGCCAATCGCCGCATCGGGTTCTTCGGCACGCCAGAGGAAATGACGGGCAGTGACGATCCCTATCTGCGCGAATTCCTGGGTGGATTTTGAGCTGCCGAAGAAATCCCGCCCGAGCCAGAGATGACTCGCTACCGACTGTCCCCACTCACATCGATGAATTTTTTCAGTGCGGCCACCCCATTCCCGGTGATACTTTCTAGCCGATGAAGCGATCCTCGTTCATAACCTGGGACCAGCTAAAGGTCGGCGTGCTCATTCTCATCGCCCTGATCATCATGGGCGTTGCGATTGTGAAGCTGGGCCAGGCCGGGAACCTGTTCGGCAAGCGCTACACTCTGGTTTCGTACGTCGGCAGCGCGGCGGGACTGCGCATCGGCGGACCAGTAACCGTTGCCGGACAATTGGCGGGGAGCATCAAGGACATCAGGTTCCTCCCGCCCGACGCCGACACGACGCGCAATCTCGAGCTCCTCGTCGAGATCAACTACAGCGTCCGCAACCAGGTCCGCCAGGATTCGCGCGCCAAGATCGCGACGATGGGCTTGCTCGGCGACAAGGTGTACGACGTGAGCGTCGGCACGCCCAAGTATCGGCCGCTGCATCAGGGCGACACTCTGCTGGTGGTGCCGGCGATGGATTACGAGGCGGTGGTGCGCCAGGCGTCGGGCGCGATCACCGAAGTCGTGGATCTCACCCGCGATCTCAAGAAAGTGACGACCGGAATCACCAGCGGGCAGGGCACTCTCGGGCAGCTGGTGACCAACCGTCAGCTCTACGACCAGCTGAACGCGACGCTGGTCCGCACCACCGCACTGATGTCGCGGCTCGAGAATCCCCGCGGCACCATCGGCCGGCTCCTCGATGATCCGTCGCTCTACTACAGTCTCACCCGGATGACTGCTTCCGCCGATACGGTATTGACGCAGATGAATGCGGGGTCCGGCACGATGGGCAAGATGCTCCACGACGACGCCCTGTACCGGAGAATGGTCGATGTGGTCGGCCGCGCCGACTCGCTGGTTAGTACGATGGCGAACGGAAAGGGGACCGTGCAGAAGCTGTTCACCGATCAGGAGCTGTACGATTTGCTCGTGAAGACCGTGACCGAGCTGAATAACGTCCTGATCGACGTGCGCCGGGATCCGAGGCGGTACACAAAAGAGGCGTTCCAGATTAAGCTTTTCTAAAACTGGCCACTACCGCTCCGATCGTCTGGAACTGCAACTGAACGGGTGCCAGACGTCAGTAGCGTGGATGCCAGTACCCGGTTCAGAACGTCGGGACGTTTCTACTCGCGAGACGGCACAAGCGGTTGCTTGTGCTATAATCGCCGCCTGTGACGTCCCGACGTCGTGAACCATAAGCTGACCACTCTGCCACTGACGTCTCGCACCCGTTCAGTTGTCGTCACGTAGCCAACCCCGATCTCTCTCCGTGTAATGAAGCAGTTCACCCTCGATGTCTCAGTGACCCGCGGTGATGAAACCGAATCGGAGCACAGAGTGCACGCGGCGGTGGTCGGGGAAGGGGATGAGCTGATCGGGGCCGCGCGCGACGCGGATTCGTTCACCTACTGGCGGTCGTGCGCCAAGCCGTTTCAGGTTCTCCCGTTTCTGAGCTCCGGCGGCTTCGACGAGCTGGGTTGGGAAGATGAGCAGCTCGCGGTGTCCTGTGCGTCCCACGGCGGCGAGCCCGAGCACGTCGCGATCGTCGAACAAATGCTGCGCGACATCGGTCTCGAGGAAGGCGATCTCGCCTGCGGGCCGCACGAACCCTCGTCGCAGCGTGGCGCCAAAATCCTGCGCGAGAACGGTGACCGTCCAACGCGTCTTCACAACAACTGCTCGGGCAAGCACGCAGCGATGCTGGCCATGGCGCGCCACAAGGGCTGGCCGACCCGCGGCTATGAGCACCGCGATCACCACGTGCAGCGCACCATCCTCCACGAGATCTCGCTTTGGACCGACATCCCGTGCGGCAAGATTGTGCAGGCAGTGGATGGCTGCGGCGTGGTGGTGTTCGGCATGACACTCGAGCGAATGGCGCGCGCCTACTCCCGCTTTGCGATTGCCGCCGATCGCGGCGAAGAGTTTCCGATGCGCGTGCTCAACGCGATGGGTAGCAATCCGTTTCTCGTCGGTGGCACCGACCGGATCGATTCCGCGATCATCTCCGAGACGAAGGGCCGGGTGATCTCGAAAGTCGGTGCGGAAGGCGTGCACTGCGCGCTGCTCCCGGAGCGCGGGATCGGGCTGGCGGTCAAGGTTCAGGATGGAGCGCAGCGCGCACAGGTGCCTGCGCTTCTTCGTTTACTGCAGGAACTGGAAGCGCTTCCCGATCCTTTGCCGCCCAAGCTCGCCGAGTGGATGCACAAGCCAGTGAAGAACACCCGCGGCGAGTGTGTCGGCGAGATCATGATGCGGTCGGACGTCGTGTGAAGTGATGGCGCGCGCGGCGGCCTGATGACGACCGGAGCTGAAGCCCGGGCTAACGTTGCTCCACTCGAGGCGGGACTCCGGCACCTGGTGAGAATCGCTGGGGCGATTGCCGGCTCGCCCGAGGGTCAAATGAGAGCCGTCATGTCAGAATCACTCGAGGAAGTCGATCCGCTCGCGGTGGAGGAAATCATCCTCCAATCGTACCTGTTCGCCGGATTTCCGCGCGCGTTGAATGCAGCGCGGGCCTGGCGGATGGTTTCGGAGCGTCCGGCTCCGGCAGCCGACGCCGAATCGTCGGTCGAATCCCTCGACACCTGGAAGGCTCGCGGTGAGGAGACATGCGCTGTCGTCTACGGGGAATCGTACGAGAAGCTTCGCCGCAATATCCGCGAGCTTCACCCCGCGCTCGATGAGTGGATGATCATCGACGGCTACGGGAAGGTGCTCGGACGACCGGGCGTCGACCTGCGTACTCGTGAGCTCTGTGTCGTTGCTGCGTGCGCGGTGAGCGGCCAGCAGCGACAGCTGCATTCGCATCTTCGGGGGGCGTTGAATGCTGGAGCTTCGAGCTCCGAGCTAGCGGCTGTCCTCGATGCGCTCACTGACCTCATCTCGAGGGATGATCTGTCCCGGTATCGACAGCTGCTCTCGAAGGTCGCGACGGATTAACGTGTTCATAGATAGAGTTGTAATCAAAGTAGAAGGCGGCACCGGCGGCTCCGGCTGCACCTCTTTCCGCCGCGAATGGCGCACCCCGATGGGCGGGCCCGACGGCGGCGACGGGGGCCGTGGCGGCAGCGTCATCGTCCGCGGGGACTCCAACCTCGCGACGCTCCTCGACTACACTTACCGCGATCGCTGGGTCGCCGGGCGCGGCGAGCACGGGATGGGTTCCGACAAGACCGGCCGAGCCGGGGACGATGTCATCATGCCCGTCCCGCCGGGTACCATTCTCCGCGACGTGGACACCGGCGAGATCGTCGCCGAGATCCTCGACGACGGCCAGGAATTCGTGATCGCGCCCGGCGGCCGGGGTGGGAAGGGAAACGCCTTCTTCGCGACGGCCACCCACCAGTCGCCGCGCGAGTGGCAGCCGGGCGAAGAGGGTGTCGTGCGAACGCTGGAGATGGAGCTCAAGCTCATCGCCGACGTCGGCCTCGTCGGTCAGCCGAACGCAGGGAAGTCGACGCTCCTGTCCGTAATCTCCGCGGCGCGCCCCAAGATCGCAGACTATCCGTTCACGACGCTGTCTCCGAATCTCGGCGTCGTGCAACTGAGGGATGCGCGCACCTTCGTCGTCGCGGACATCCCGGGGATCATCGAAGGGGCGCACGAAGGGAAGGGGCTCGGGCTGCAGTTTCTGCGACACATCGAGCGCACGCGCATTCTCGCGTTTCTGGTCCCGATCGACTCCATGGACTGGCAGGCCGAGTACGATCAGCTGCGCGCCGAAGTCACGGCCTACTCGACCGAGCTCGCGCAGAAGCCGCACTGCGTCGTCTTCTCGAAGATGGATCTGTTGGGTGAGACGGAGCCGCCGCCGATCGACACGCCCGACGCGTTCGGCGTCTTCGTGATCAGCGCGGCGGCGCGTCAGGGCCTCGACGAGCTGCTGGCCGCGTGGTGGGGACAGCTGCTGGAGCTGCGCAAATCGAATGAACGCGCCGCGGCCCGCATCGAGCTTCCCTGATCAGGCGCCACCCACCATACGCGTCGTTCGCGGCGACGCGAGGTACCCGGCCGAGCTGGAAGACCTGCGTGAAAATGCGCCGGCGGCGCTATGGGCGCGCGGCTCGCTCGATGTCCTGAACGTCCAACCCCGCGTCGCGATCGTCGGGACGCGGCGCATGACGCACTACGGCGAGCGCGTCACGAAGGAGCTGGCGGGCGCGTTCGCGCGCGCGGGCGCCTGTGTCGTGAGCGGACTCGCCGCCGGCGTCGATGGTACGGCACATCGCGCGACGCTCGATGCCAATGCCGTCACCATCGCCGTCCTCGGCACCGGCATCAACAAGGTCTTCCCGAAATCGCACCATCTGCTGCAGGCGACGATTGCGCAGCGCGGGCTATTACTGAGTGAGCTCGAGCCGGACGATCACGGGATGAAGTTCACATTCCCGTA
>DATFGW010000106.1:0-16159 GCA_035249045.1 Gemmatimonadaceae bacterium
CCCGGCTCCCGTGGCGAGCCAAGCCTGACGACGCGGAGGCTCATTCGGGGTGAGCCGCGGCGAGCTTCCTGGGAGCGGTCATCCGCCAGGCATCCCAGAGCAGATCCATGATTTCGTTCCAGTCGACTTCGCGGTCGAGATAGACTCCGACCCAGCCGCTTGGCCCTACATACGGCGGTGAAAAAAATCGGTCGGGGGCAGCGTCGATCATCAGACGCTGATTCACCCGGGAAGCCTTGCACCATATGGCGTTACGCCCTTCGCCGTGATGATTGTCGGCCTTCGCGTACATCGCAAAGAGCTTGTTCTTGACGCGAAAAGTGGGCTCGCCCCAAGCCTCGACCTCATGGGCCTCGGGAAGGCTCAGACAGAGCTTGCGCACCCGGGGCAGGGGGTTGCGGCGGGCTGGAGGACGGGAGGTTCGGGAAGTCGACGGCATCGATTGTCCGGGGTCGGCTGCGGTTCCACCGTCCCAACGCGGGTTTGTTAACTGCGGTGCTGCAAAATCGTCTAACGTGGGTAGTAAGAAAATTAATTTCTTCGCCGATCTTCCGGCGACGCGTGTTGGCCCAGCGTCACCGGTAACCCATATCTCCGTCCGACCATGTCAGCTCCGTTTCTGTTCTCGACCGGAATCGAAAACAGCTATCCGCTCCTTCCCACCGGTCGCCGTGTCGACGAGATGGAGAAATGCGGTCACTACGATCGCTGGCGGGAAGACTTCGCGCTGGTGCGTGAGATCGGTGCACGCGCTCTTCGCTACGGCCCCGCGTACTATAAGACCCACGTCGGTCCGAGCCGCTACGACTGGAGCTCCGCCGACGAGCCGATCCACCATCTGCGCGACGAAGGCATCGAGCTCATCGCCGATCTTTGCCACTTCGGTGTTCCCGACTGGCTCGGTGGCTTTCAGGATCCGGCGTTCCCGGTCCTCTTCGCGGAATATGCGCGCGCGTTTGCGCGGCGATATCCCTGGGTGCGCTACTACACTCCGGTCAACGAAATCTTCATCTGCGCCAGCTTTTCGGCGCTGCGCGGTTTCTGGAACGAAGCGCTCTCCGACGAAGGCGCGTTTGCGCGCGCGATGCGCAATCTATGCATGGGACACGAGCTCGCGGTGGAAGCGATTCTCGCCGAGCGTCCCGACGCGGTCATCGTACAGAGCGAATCGATCGAGCACTTCCACGCCGCCGGCAAAAAGGCAGAAGATCAGGCGGCGCGCGAAAACGCGTTCAAGCATCTCTCGCTGGACCTGACGCTGGGTCGTCCGCTCGGCCCGGGGATGGCCAGCTTCCTCAACGATCACGGTGTGACGTCGAACGATCTCAGCTTCTTCCGCGAGAAGCGCGGCATCGGCCAGCGGTGGCTGGGTCTCGACTACTATCCGACCTGTGAGCACCGGGTGACGTCGACCGGCAAGCGCAGCACCCAGTGGAAGGGACTTGGCTTCCGTCTGCTCGCGGCGGAGTACTACTCGCGCTATCGAATCCCTCTTTTCCATTGCGAGACCAACCGGGTGAGCTCGCTCGCCGTTGACTGGCTCGCCGGACAGTGGGAAGACATCGTCGCGCTGCGCAGCGCCGGGATTCCGGTGATGGGCTTCACCTGGTTCTCGCTCACCGACCAGATCGACTGGCAGCACGCGCTGCGGGTGGAGAAGAACGAGGTTCACCCCGTCGGTCTCTACGACCTGAAGCGCCAAATCCGGCCGGTGGGCGTCGCCTACAAGGAATTGATCGCGGCGAACCAGGATCTTCTTACGTTGCCGACTCCCATGGTGCGGAAGGAAATCTCGGCGTAAAGTACGGGTCGCTTCGGCTGCATCTAACAGTACTGAAGCACGGAGCCGTTAGCTGCTACGCAGCTATGCCGAGAGCACGTCACGTAAGGGTCTTTTCTCCATTCCAACTGCGGACTCAGACGACGAGACGCGATGCTTCCCGAGAGCTCTGGGCGTAGCAGCTCTCCAGCTATCGGCTCCGTGCTTTCTTTCGTGTGGTGGCCAGCCGAAGCGTCCAACACCCAGAATCCGAAGCCTAGCAGCCCCTCTTCGCGAGGTACGTGAGCTCGTCCTCGCGAGCCCCTCCAAGAACTCGATCCACCCACTCCACTCCCTGCGCGACCGAGTGATCCATGTTGCCCACCTCGTAGCGCCATGCTCCGAAACGGCCGCGCGAGAAGATGTTCTGCGATTCGAGCCAGGGATGAATCGTCGCCAGCGCCTTGTCGCGCTCGAGACTCGGGATCGGGTAGGTGTACTCCCGATCGATGACATGGGTATCGACGATGTCTTCGGTGTCGCGCTCGCTCAGCATCCTGGTGTTCACCATTCCCTTGATCGTATCCTCGACCACGGTCCCGCGGTTCACCGGCTTGAAATCGGACCTCGAGATCTCCGCCAGCAATGAGTAGTGGGTGCGCGCATCCGGCACGACTTCGGGCGAGTAGTTGGAGAGATAAGTGAGCCGGTAGAACGGGCAGTTCGATTCCGGAAAGTACATCCAGCATTTCTTCGACGGCGACGGCTGCCGGATTCCCACACCGACGATGTACGATCCCGAATGTCTCAGATTGTCCGCCTGCTCCCGAACGTCGTCGGGAACGGTGCCGTCCATGCTTCGGACCAGAATGTCCATCGGCATCGTCGACAACAGGTAGTCGTAGCGCTCTCGCGTTCCGTCCTCGAGAACGACCTCCCGGGATTCGACATCCACGGCGACGGTCGGCGCGTTGAGTCGCAGATTGTCGGCGACGTACGGCTGCATCCTCTCGAACAGTCCGCCGGTCCCGCCATACAACGGATACTTGAACGTCGCGTTGGGTCCCCAGCCCGCGTCGTCGCGGTCGAGGACGACATTTCCGAGCACCCGCTTGATGTCCACCACCGACACCCGCTCTCCGATCCACTCCTTGTTCATCATGCACGGCGGATGCGCCCACACCTTGAAGTTGTAGGGCATCATGAAGTACTTGGCGATGCCGGCGCCGAAGACTCCCTTGATGAACTCCTCGAAGTTGGCGAAGCGTGAGAGATCGAAAGGCTGCTTCTGCGCCTCGATCAGCCCCATCAGGCACTCCAGCACCACTTCGCGCGGCAGGTACTTGATGTTGTTCTGGAACGGGTACGGTAGAAATCGATCGCACATCCAGACCCACGACTCGCGCATCAGCTCCTGGTATTCATTTCCCAGCAGCTTGTCGAACAACCGGTCGAAGTACTCGTAGTGCGAGAACAGAACGTGGCCGCCGATGTCGTAGGTGAAGCCGTTAGGACTTTTCTCCGACGACGCGAGTCCGCCGACTTTGCCGCGCGCCTCCAGCATCAGGAAGTTTCTGTAACCGAGCTCTCTCAGCCGATAACCGGCGCCCAATCCGGTCGGCCCGGCGCCGATGATCACGATACGCTTCTCTTCCGACATCTCCTGAATCCTCAAACACCATCGGCCAAAGCGCCGGTTACCCCGGTTGCTCCTGCCACCGTTGATTTTGCCGCCGCGTCTCTCGCTGCCGGCGTAATGCACTGACCGTGGCGATACGACGCGTGGCAGATCCGACTCGGTTTCCGCCACCATGGCACCGAGTCGAGCGACGGATGTTCGAAGTGGCCCGTCCGAGCCAGCGCTCTCACCATCTCGCCGACCACGGTCAGCTGCGGCTCCCCAGCGCTGATGTCGAATGCGCCTGGCTCGTACCGCCCGCCCGCCACCGTCAGCAGCGAGTCCCAGCCAAAACTGCCGAGTAGCGCCCACACCGTTACTGCGACCACCCTCGCTCCTTCGCCACGCGCCTGCAGTGCGGCCTGCCATGCTTCGTTTAGCCAGCGCAGCTGCTCGTCGGCGGTACACCCCAGATGCACCTCGGTGATGGCGATCGGCAGCTGGTAACGATTCCACGCCTCGCGGATCACGCCGAGGTGGCCGGCAATTCCGTCCTCGAGAGCGCGCACCGCCTCGACATCGGCGTACTCGTGCCTGCCGTTCCCGCCGCGCAGGTGCTTCGGATACAGCTCCGTGCGCTCGTCGAGGAAGCGCTCGCTCGTCAGATAGTGATTGATGCCGACGATGTCCGGCGGGCACGGATTGCTCACGAAGCTCGCCATCTCGGCCCGCGACGCTCCGTTGGTCACGAGGTAGTCCCACATCGGATGGTGCCGATCGATGCGACCGCTGAGAAGGTCGAACGTCAGCCAGCGACGATGGTTCTCGAAGTCCGCCTGATAGCGCAGCGAGGGTGTGCTATAGACGCGGCCGAGATCCTCCGTCTGAACGAGCCGTGACTCGGGATTGACGCGGCGCACCGCGTCCATTGCCAGCCGGATCGCCAGGCACTCGTTGATGAAGGCGCGGACGAACGCGTAGTCGTTTCTCGCGTGAGGATACCAGATCCCGTAGAGTCCCGAAAAACGCGCCGTCGTCAGCGGCTCGTTGATGGGAGTCCACATCTCCAGCCACGGATACCGCTGCGCGACCATCCTCGCGTAGTCGCGCAAACGCTCTGGAAAAGTCGGATCGATCAGGCTGGTGTACCGCGGTCCGCTGCCATGGTGCACGAGTCCCGCGACGACATCGATCTCCAGCTCGCGCAGCTTGAGCTGTGCGGTGTCGGTCCGGCGCCAATCGGGGTAGCGGTGCGCGCCCGGCGCGACGCGCTCCCAAAGCAGCGGATAGCGGATGGTGCGCAATCCCAGAGCGGCGAATCGCTCGAGATCCCCTGTCAGCCGGTCGTCGTGGCCGCTCTGTGCGATCTGGTCGAAGTAGTTATCGCCGACGCGGTTGACCGTACATTCAATTCCGCCCCACAGCTCCAGCGGCGAATCCGAACGCGATTCGTCGCCGGCGATCCGATCCAGCGGGGTCATTGTACCGCGAGCTGGCCAACTCCGAGGCGCGCGGGCCGCGCGGCGACTTCCTGTGTCTCAGGCGTCGCCTCGTCGATTGCCGCGGCGATCAACGTCTGCATGCTCGCCACAATGGTTTCCCACGATGCGCTTGCGGCCTTGCGTACGCCCTCCGCGAGCAGCACCAGATCAGGACTTCTCGCCGCGCGCGTCACCAGAGTCACGAACTCGGCGGGAGACTTTGCGATGCGAACGATCGGAGTGAAGTTCCGCACCACGTCCGCCACCGCGGTCGACACGATTGGCTTGCGTGCAGCCATGTATTCCAGCGTCTTGGTCGGGTTGATGAACTCGGTGGCTTCATTGAGAGCGAAGGGCATCAGACAGACGTCGAATCCCTTGACGTAGTTCGGCAGCACGTCGTATTCGCGCTTGCCCAGCCAATGGATGTTGTCCGCCTTCGGCAGCGCGGCGGGATCGACTTTCACAATCGGCCCGACGATCACGACGCTCGCCGCGGGGTTGTGCGTCGCGAGCTTTTCGATCAGCTCGTAGTCGATGCGCTCGTCGACGACGCCGAAATAACCGTAGACCGGCTTGGGCAGATCGGCGATGTCCGCCGGAACCTCCGTCTCGTCGAGACGAGCCTTGCCGAAGTGCGCGACATCGACGCCGCATCCGAAGAAGTGAACGTTGCGGTGGAACCGGCGCTTCGCCTCGTAGAGCTTCCGCCCTCCAGTGAAGACGATGTCGGCGTTGGCGAGGAGGAGTCTCTCGCGCCGCGGCAAATCGGGATGCGCGAAGCGAAACTGAGCGAGCTCGTCCATGCAATCGTAAACGACGGCGATCTCGTTGAACGCGCCAAGCATCGACGGCGCGGTCGCCGGACTATAGAACCAATGGATGGGATTCGCGAAGAGACCGCTGAGGCGCTCCGCGATTGCGTCCTGCGCCAGAGAGCGGACGACGGCCGTGGCGCCGTCGGCATCATCGCGCAGCGCACCCGGCAAGTGCGGGATCGCGCGGAATACGTTGGCGAAGGGCACCGAGATGTCGAGTCGCGGATCGGCGACATCGTCGAGGAAAATCGGCTCCTCGATGAAAAGAACGGGAGCGTGAGCCGCCATCCGTGATAGGATCTGCTGGGGGCGTTGCCAAACGAAATCCCAGCGGAGATGACTGTGCACGACTATCGGACGGTCGAAGGGCGCAAGCGTCCCCGGACCGTCCGGAATGACTCCCGAACGGCGCATCACTACCTCTTTTTTTGGTTGAGTTCTGTGCCCATCATGAGGGCAATCGCCATGCCGTACCGGGTCGGGATCGCGAGCAGATTTTTTCGTCTGGTAGCGCACCAAGAAGTCTCGGCGTAGAGACTCGACAGCGATGCCGGCCATCACATGAAAGAAAGCCGGCAGCTGCCAGCTTTATTATTGTTAGATGCCGACGAAACGCCGAGTATTACGCGCCCGAGCATTTACGCCGAGCTACGTAGAGGGGACCCATGAAACCAACTAAATTCGCGGCAGTCGCCGCTTTGTTGCTCGGCACCGCCTCGGCGTGCACCCTCAACACCGACGTAAGCGGCCCCGGCGGTTTGCTGCGGCACGGTGGCGACGAACAGTCCGCCGCGATCAATACCGACCTGCCTGAACCCCTGGCGGTTATGGTCGTCACTCAGTTCGGAGAGCCCATCGAGGGCGCGACCGTCAACTGGTCGATCGTATCAGGAGGCGGAGCCCTGAGCTCGAACGTGACGATCACCGACGTGACCGGCGTCGCCACAGTGAACTACACCACCGGCCCGACCACCGGTGATGTCACGATCCGCGCCCAGGTCCACGGAGTGCCGCCGCTCACTTTCCACGAGCACGTCACCTGAGCGCGCGGGTGGACTAGCTGGTCGCTGCTGCTTCCGCCTGATCGAGGTGACGATGCTGATGGCGGGCGACGATCATCAAAGCCGAGTAGGCGTTGTAGCGCATCTTTCCGCCGAAGGGCGAGACAATCCTGACTCGATCGATGGGAAGCCCCTCGGCGTTTCGCGCGATGGTCAGTAGCTCCGCCTGCAGTCGCACGAAATCCGACAGCAGCTGGTCCCGCGATTTCGCGCCGCGCGGCACGAAATCCGAAGTCGTCTTCACGCGGCCGATCCTGAATTTCCCGATGTGGCGCATCGGACCGATCATCATCGACATGAACCAACCGAGCGCATCACGGCTGTAGTGCAATGTCGCCGTGGAACGTCCCAGTTCTCTCGCCTCGGCGAGCGCGTCACGCAACAACGGAACGTACGCCTCCGATGTGAGATTCAGGTGCTCGACGCAGTTCGCCGCGGACCATTGCTCGGGACCGGGCTTCCTGCTCCAGTCTTGTTCGGAGATGCGGTCGCTCAACGAGCGCAGGCGCGACTGCGCCGATTCCAGAGACTCGCTTATCGCCGCAAGCTGTCGCTGCACGGCTATCGGAACCGCGGCGTGGAGGGCGCGAGCACGAAGACATCGCCAGTCACCTGGAGCTTTGTGCCGATCAAATCGTTCGAGTTCGTTCCCGCGTAGATGTTGAAGATTCCCGGCTCGACGACGCGCCGCATCTGACGGTCGTAGAGCGACATCGCCTCGGGCTCGAGCTTGAACACGACGGTCCGACTCTCGCCCGGCTGCAGGGTCACCCGTCTCGCGCCCCTGAGGCTCTTCACCGGCTCCTCCACGCTCGCGACGCTGTCGCGCATGTAAAGCTGCACGACTTCATCGCCCGCCCGCTCTCCGGTGTTCCTCACATCCACCGACACCGTGACTGGATCTCCCGCCCTTATGCTCGGTGAAGAAAGCCGGAGATTCGAGTACGCGAAGCTCGTGTAGCTCAGTCCGTAGCCGAACGGAAACAGCGGAGTCCACGGCAAGTCCAGGTACTTCGACGTGTAGTGATTCGCCGAATCCGCGGGACGCCCGGTGTTGCGATGGTTGTAGTAAATCGGGATCTGCCCCGTCGCGCGCGGGAACGTCACCGGCAGCTTGCCGCCCGGGTTGTATGCGCCGAACAATACGTCGGCGACGGCGTTGCCGTGCTGACTGCCGAGAAACCACGTCTCGAGAATTGCCGGCGCCTCGTTGGCGAGCTCCGGAATCGCCAGCGCGCGTCCATTCATTAGTACTGCGACCACCGGCTTCGATCCGTGGCTGGATTGTCGTGCCGCGCGAATGACCGCCAGGGCGAGATCGCGCTGCGATCCGGGCAGCTCGATCGACGCGCGGCTGGAGGCCTCGCCGCTCATGTCCGCGCGCTCGCCGATCACCAGCACCACCGCATCGGCGTCCGAGGCAGCCCGCCGTGCCTCGGCAAACCCTGCCGTGTCCACGGTGTCCACCGGAGTGCCTTGCACCGAGATGATCCGCACCGATGGTCCCACCGTCGCGCGAATCCCAGCGGCAATGGTGACGGCCTCGCCGGGCTTTCCCTCCGCCGCCCAGCCCCCGAGCACCGCGGCGCTGTCTTCCGCGAGCGGGCCGATCAGCGCGATGGTGCGCAGATCGCGACGCAGCGGGAGCGTCTTGTCGGCGTTCTTGAGCAACACTATTGATTCGCGCGCCGCCATTCGTGCCGCGGTGACGTGCTCCGGCGCCAACGTGTAGCGCCGCTCCCGCACAGTATCGCTGAAGCGATAGGGATCACTAAACAACCCCAGCGCGTATTTCAGCATAAGCACGTGCCTTACCGCGGAGTCGACCAGCGCCTGCGGCACTCGTCCGCTCCGCACCAACGCGGCGAGGCTGTCGGAATAAACAGCATCTGACATGTCGATGTCGATTCCGGCACGCATTCCGAGCACACCCGCTTCACCACGATTTCCCGCCACACCGTGTGGGATAAGCTCGGAGATGCCGCCCCAATCGCTGATCACCACTCCGCCGAACCCCCAGCGATCGCGCAGCACCTCGCGCATCAGCCAGGCGCTGGAGTGCGCGGGCGTGCCGCCGATGCCGTTGAACGACGCCATCACCGTCGCCGCTCCTGCCTTCACCCCTGCTTCGTAGGGCGGCAGATAGGTCTCCCACAGTGTCCGCTCCGATAGCTCGACGCTGTTGTAGTCGCGGCCACCCTCGGCGCCGCCGTAGCCGGCGAAGTGTTTGACGGTCGCGAGAAGTGCGTCGCTGGAACCCAGGCCCTGGCCGCCGGCTCCGTGCTGAAAGCCGCGCACCTGCGCCGCCGCCATCACCGTGCCGAGATACGGGTCTTCGCCCGCGCCCTCGACGATGCGGCCCCAGCGCGGGTCCCGCGCTATGTCGACCATCGGCGCGAAAGTCCACGTCACGCCGTGCGCCGTTGCTTCGACCGCAGCGTCGCGCGCCGACATTTCGACACGCGCCGAGTCGAAGCTCGCCGCCTGGGCGAGCGGAACGGGAAAGATCGTGCGAAAGCCATGGATGACGTCGAGGCCGAAGAGCAGCGGAATCCTGAGACGCGATTCCCGGGTCGCGATCCGCTGCAGCTCGCGGGTGTAGTCGGCGCCGAAGATTCCGAGGAACGACCCGATCCGCCCCGAACGCACCAGCTCCTCGCCACCCTGCGGGACGCGCGGCCCGGTCTGGGTACCGAAGCCGGGCAGCTGATTCAGCTGTCCCACTTTTTCCTCGAGCGTCATCAGCCGCAGAATGGAGTCGGCGACGTGAGCGGCGCGCGCGGACTGGAGCGGCGATTCTGTCGGAGTTTGCGCAAGCGCGCCGGCGCACGGCGTCAGAGCCGCGATAAGAATCGAGAAAAAGCGTGGTGGCCGCGGGTGCATGGATTATCCGGGAGGGAATTTTGGGGGCTGCTCTACCGACGTTGTCGTCGGCCTGTTCGCTGCCGGAGGAATGAGATCCTTGGCGAGCCTGACGCCGCTCTGCTCGTAGCCGTGATCCTTGTAGAACTCGTGCGCCCGCTGGCGCCGAGTCGCTGAAGTCAGCGAGATCTTATGGGCTCCGCGCTCGACCGCCCACCGCTCGGCGTACGCGACGATCTCGGCGCCGATGCCGCGGCCGCGCGCGTTCTCCTCGACGACCACGGCGGTGAGCCAGGCCGTCGGCGCAGTGCTGTGGAGCGCCTGAAAGAGGTGAACGGTTACGGCGGCGATCACTTCGCCATTCGGCGTCTCCGCCACCAGGACCGTGCTCCCCGGCCGCGCGTAGAGCTTCTCCAGTCGTCCAGGAATTTCCCCGGCATCGCTCGGATATCCGAGCTGGCCAAGCAAGAGACTCAACGCGGCAGCATCCCCGGCATTGGCGGATCTGATCGTGATGGAGTCCATCTGCCAATTATCCGGCGGCAGAGAGCTTCACACAAGCGGCAAACGAACGAACAGCCAGGCAGCGGCGACCACGGGAATTGCAGTGTAACCGGTTACGGTATTGTGCCTGATCGAAAGTCACTCTAGGGTAAAGCATCGGAGGAATTGTCATGACGTCACCAAACCAGAGCAGCGACATCGAAACACGAAAAGTCCCAACGGATCAACTCGAGCAGCTTTTCACGCACTTCACGCGGAATTTCCTGATCCGGCAGTCGACGAACAGCGTCGATGTCGAAGTACTCGACACCGATTCGGGCGACCAGTTCGAGGCCGAAGGCGCGAGAATTTTCGGGATCACCTTCGACCCGAGGGAAAACTCGGTCGAGTTCGAGCTCGACGGCGGCGACCACCGCATCATCAACCCGAGGGAAGTATGGGTGGCTGAAGAGCCCGATGGCTTCATCAAGGCGATCGAAGTGGTGCGGGACGACGGCACCCGCGAAGTCGCGCGCGTCAAGCGCGGTGGAATCGCGCCGTCGTCATCCGGCAGCGCGACATCCGCCGATACCGCGCCGGAAGACAGATCGAGCTGACGCCACCGACTCTGCGGCGGCAGCCGGCGAACCGGGAAGCGACTTCATGAGGCCAGAAAGACTCAGCGCCTTCAGCGACGGCGTCATGGCGATCATCATCACGATCATGGTGCTGGAGCTGAAGGTGCCGCACGCCGCGACGATTGAAGCACTGACACCGCTGCTGCCGGTTTTCCTCGCGTATTTGCTCAGCTTCATCATCCTCGGCATTTACTGGAACAATCACCATCACATGTTCGCACTTACTGAGCGCATCACCGGTGGCGTGCTCTGGGCGAATCTGCATCTGCTGTTCTGGCTGTCGCTGATGCCGTTCGTGACGGCTTGGATGGGCGAGAATCATTTCGCGGCACTTCCAACCGCATTGTATGGCGTGGTGATGGCGCTGGCGGGAATCGCGTACTACATCCTCGAGGCGACCATCATCCATAGCCAGGGCGTGGACTCGAGGTTGAAGGCCGCGGTCGGGGGAGAGGCGAAGGGGCGGATCTCGGTGGTGCTCTACGTCGCGGCGATCCCGCTCGCCTTCGTCAACGCGCTCATCTCGGACGCGTTGTACGTCGTTGTAGCGCTGATGTGGCTGGTGCCGGATCGGCGCATTGAGACTCTGTTCGAAGAGACCATGGGGGATGCTGCGTGACAGACGCGCCGCCGGCCGAGTGGGAGAGCGCGACCCGCGATCTGTACGCGCGGCTCCTCGAGGCCTGGGACAAGCGCAACGCTCGCGACTTTGCACTCCTCTTCGCCTCGGACGGCAGCCTCGTCGGATTCGATGGCTCGCAGGTGAATGGTCAGCTGGAGATCGGGGCACATTTGAGCGAGATCTTCAGCCATCACCAGACTCCCCGCTACGTCGGGATAGTTCGCGAAGTCCGGCAGCTCGCCGCAGACTGTGCGTTGCTGCGCGCCAATTCCGGACTCATTCCGCCAGGCAAGGACGACATCGAGCCGAAGCTCAACGCCGTGCAGTCGATGACAGCGGTGCATAAAGGCGGTGGATGGAAAGTCGCGCACTTTCATAACACGCCCGCAACCTTCGACCAGCACCCCGAGCTCTCGCAGAAGCTGACCGAGGAGCTGCGCGCGAGGCTAAGGACTATGTCGGCGCGAGAGTGAGGACCAGCGCGGTCAGGGTCGATATCCGGAAAACGGAACGGGGACGTCTTTCGACGTCCCCGTTCCTGCTAACTGGCGCTGAGTGTGGCAAATCAGCTGCAGACAATGGCGCCGGTCGAGTTGTCGCAGGTCTTCGCCGACTGCGAATGCGAAGCAGTCGCGGTCCAGGTCTGCGGCGGGCCAGCGACAACCGTCGCCGTCACCGTCACGTTCTGCGAAGGCGTAAAGCCCTGCGCACTGCCGTCGCCCGAGAAGTAGGCGCCGTTGTTGTCGGCAGCATACTGCTCTTCGTAGGTCGCAAGGTTGCGCAGGTCCGACTTCATCGCTGCGACATACGCCTTGTCCTTGGTGTTCGCGAACTTCGGAATCGCGATCGCGGCAAGAATGCCGATGATGACGACGACGATCAGAAGCTCGATCAGGGTGAAGCCTTTCTTATTGCTCAGCATTCTCTGCCTCCTCGGCACAATTGAAATCGGCCCGGCAATCAGAATCCGGGCGATGATAGAAGGCCCCGACGACGGGGCACCGGCGTATAGAGCAACGTATGCTCCACAGTGACCGCGTGCTCTAACTAACACATTACCAACCACTTACGGCTACGTGGGGGCTTCCCCGCTGGCCCAAAGTGGGTAGCGTTTTGCAAATCCTTGGCAGGTTGCATAGGTCGGTACCGACGCATTTTCAGCAGCTGGGGGATATCCCGCGAATCCCCCGGCCCATCGTGGCTTGTGTGTCCGGACTGCGGCGCCGCGATATGTTATTGCGTCACTAAAAAAGGGCGGAGATCGAAGTGGACGACGAATCGGCAGAGAAGTCGGTGGTTTCGAGACGGGAGTTCGTCGTTCGCGCCGGACAGGCCGGCATTGCGCTGTCGCTGCTTCCACCGGGCCTTCGCGGAATGCTGCGAGCGAGCGCTGGCGCAGCCAATCTCACTGCGCTCGAGCACGGTGTACTCACCGCTCCGGTTTCGCCGGACCTGTTCTCAGGTCTTCGCTGGAGATTGATCGGTCCGTTTCGCGGCGGCCGGGTTGCCGCGGCGACCGGAGTACCGGGTCGGCCGAACGAGTTCTACTTCGGCGCGGTAAACGGTGGTGTCTGGAAATCGATCGACGGCGGCAGGATCTGGCTGCCGATCTTCGATGGACAATCGGCGTCGTCGATTGGAGCGATCACCGTGGCTCCGTCAGAGCCAAACACCATTTACGTCGGAAGCGGCGAGTCCACGCTGCGCGATTCCGTCGGATTCGGGAACGGCGTTTACAAGTCGGTCGATGCCGGCAAGACGTGGATGCACCTCGGACTCGAGGAGACCCACCACATCGGCAAGATCGCCGTAGATCCGCGCAATCCGAACAACGTGTTCGTCGCCGCAATCGGAAAGCTCTACGCCGCCAACAAGGAGCGCGGCGTTTTTCATTCCACCGATGGCGGCCGCAGCTGGCGCAAGGTTCTTGGCGACGACAACGTCGGCGCGGTGGAAGTCGTGATCGATCCTTCCAACTCGCAAATCGTCTATGCGGGTCTGTGGAATACGCGGCGGCCACCATGGTTCACCTACGCGCCAACCAACGGTCCGGGCGGTGGAATCTTCAAATCCACCGACGGCGGTAACAACTGGACGCGGCTCGCCAACGGATTGCCGAAGGAAGGAATCGGCCGCACGGGAATAGCCGTCTCGCCGAGCAACCCCAATCGCGTTTATGCGATCGTCGATTGCCTCGTGCCGGAGAGCGCACCGCAGGTTGAGCCGCCGCTCGGAACGCCGGTGCCGCAGCCGTCGCCGTCGGGAACGAGACCGTCGAGCCCGCCACCGGGGCAGGGCGGGTTCTTTCGCTCGGACGACGCGGGCACGACGTGGACCCGGGTCTCCGACGATCCGGCGCTGTGGGGCCGCGGCTGGTATTTCGAAAAGATCGCCGTCGACCCAACTGATCCTGACACCGTCTACGTTCCAAACGTCGCCGTAAATCGAACCCGCGACGGCGGAAAGACGTGGGTGGTGCTGCGCGGATCTCCGGGCGGCGACGATTACCATCAGCCGTGGATCAGCGCGTCGGATCCCGACACCATGATCGTCGCGAGCGACCAGGGAGCGGTGATCACCCGCAATGCGCGCGCGGCCGATCCGCGCGACGTGACGTGGACGTCGTGGCTCAATCAGCCAACGGCGCAGATCTACCATTTGTCGGTGGATTACCGATTTCCGTACTGGGTTACCGGTGCACAGCAGGACACCGGCGCGGTCGCGGTGCGCTCGCGTGGCAAGTTCGCCGAGATCTCGATGCACGACTGGGAGCCGATCGCGCCCGGCGGTGAGAGCGGCTATACCGCCGGCGATCCTCTCCACCCCGGAGTGGTGTACGGTGGCGACGGTCAGCGCTGGAATCTCGACGCCAACATTCCAGTAGAAGGAACCACCAGCCCGAAAGCGCCGGAGCAGGCGCGGAGCGACTGGACCCAGCCGCTGGTCTTCTCGAAAGCGGACAAGAAGGATCTCTACTACGCAAACCAGTTCGTCTTCAAGACCAACGACGGCGCGAAGACCTGGCATCAGGTGAGCCCCGACCTGACCAGAGCGGAGATCGTGATTCCACCCAACCTGGATGCTGCAGCCGCAGCTGCTACTGACCGCAACGGGAAGCGCGGCGTCGTTTACACCATCGCGCCGTCACCGATTCGCGGGCCACTGGTGTGGGTGGGAACCGACGACGGACTGATTCACGTCACAGCCGACGAAGGAAAGAGCTGGAAGAACGTGACGCCTTCGGCGATCACCCCGTGGAGCAGAATCACCATGATCGAGGCTTCGCACTTCGATCAGGGCACCGCCTACGCCAGCGTAGATCGACACCAGCTCCAGGATTTCGAGCCGTACATCTATCGCACCCGTGACGGCGGCCGTTCGTGGCAGCGCATCACCAATGGCCTTCCCTCCGATGCATACGTCCACGTGGTCAAGGAAGACCCGATGCACCGCGGTTTGCTTGTCGCGGGCACCGAGCGCGGAATCCACATCTCCTTCGATGACGGAGACAACTGGCAGACATTTCAACTCAACGTCCCGGTCACATCGATGCGCGACTTCGAGTTCTATGGAAACGATCTGATCCTGGCCACCCACGGCCGCGGCTTCTGGATCCTCGACGATATCGGCTCGCTTCGTCAGCTGAGCGACGCCGTGACGCGCGATGATGCGTACCTGTTCAAGCCGTCCGATGCGATCAACTACATCGAGGGCGGCGACAACGGCACTCCTCTGCAGAAGGACGAGCCGCACGCCGAGAATCCGCCCAACGGCGCGGCGATCGACTACTATCTCAAGCGGGCGCCGACGGGTCCGGTTGCCATCGACGTGCTGGACTCGAATGGTGCGGTGGTGGCGAGCTTCAGCAGCGAAGGCCCGCCGAGACAAGCCGGCCGGCGTCGCGCTTCACCGTCATCGGTTGGGTTGCCACGAGTCTCTCCGCTGTGGCGGTCGCAGGCCGAGCCGCTTTCGGCAGCGCCCGGCATGCATCGAGTGGTATGGAACGCGTTGCGCGACAGGCCTCGCGGTGCGCCGAGCCCGGATGATGGTGGTCCGCCCGACTCGCGTTACATCGGGACCTTCACCGCTCGGCTCTCCGTCAATGGCAAGACATACACGCAATCGTTCGTCGTAAAGCCCGATCCGCGAGTGGCGGTCGGCGGTTAAAGCGCCTGGCTCGTCGGGCACAGCGCTTGCCCGATTCCAGGTATCCCACGATCGAGGGTAGTCTGATGGCGGAAGTGCTGGTGAAATTCGACGTGCCGGTGACCGACCCTTCCGGCCTGCGATACTTCCCCCAGGCGATGGGACGTGAGCGAAGCGACGGACTCTGGGAAGGCTGGATCGAGTTCGTTGGCGCTGACGAGGGCCGTTCGATCGAATCGGGCCGGGAGACCACTCAGCCGAATCGCGCCGATCTCACCTATTGGGCCGAGGGCCTGACGGTCACATATCTCCAGGGCGCGCTGGGTCGAGCGCAATCACCCACCGAAGCAATCCGTCGGGATCGCTCGCAGCGCGAAGCTCCGCGAGCCGGCTAGCTCGCGCCCGATGAAACCGCCGCCCCAACGGCGGCCGTATAGCCTCCTTGTGTTAGTCTATTGACATAATGTCAATGCATTGACATTATGTCCCCTGAGGCCGGTTTCAGGCCCCAGGATTGGAGGCTGGATGAAAAAGACGGGACTCGAGAATCTCGGTCGCCGCGAGCGGCAGATCATGGAGATCATCTATCGGCGCGGCCGGGCGAATGCCGCGGAAGTGCTGGCAGATCTACCGGATCCTCCGACCTATACGGCGGTGCGCGGAATGCTGCG
>DATFGW010000107.1:0-3055 GCA_035249045.1 Gemmatimonadaceae bacterium
GCTTACCTTCGGCGCGGATGGCGCCTTCACGTCGGAATTTCGCAGTTATGGTGTTTATGCCGGACAGCCACGCGACGAGTTGTCGGGCTACCAGCGAACCGAGGGAACATATCGAGTTGCGGGACAACGTCTTATTTTCGAACCCCAACGTCTGGTCTCATGGGATCGCTTCTATGGCGCCAACTCGCCGGAGACAATTTCGGAGCCATATCCGTATGGCAGCATCTTTGACGATGCGCGCTATGTCCTGCTCGGCAGTCAGCTGTCGCTGCGTTACACGACATATCCTGCCGATGCTCCGGTAGCGACGCTGCTGGTCTTCACTCGGACCGACTGACAATTCTGTCTGTAGTCGCGCGGCTCCTGCTGGCAGGCTGCGCCGCTGCTCCGACGATCGCGGCGCAGACGCCGCGTCTGGAGCTGGATCACGTGTACGTCGTCGTGCAACCGGGCGGCGTCAAGGAGATAGCCGCCCTCGAGTCTGCAGGCTTCCGGATTACGCCACCCAAAAAACACGATGGCGAAGGTACGACTTCGGTGGCCGCGTTCCTCGACAACGCCTACATCGAGCTGATGTGGCTCGACAGCACTTTATCGGTGACGCCGGACCATGCGGCTGCCGCCCGGCAATTTCAGGCCGCGCAGTCGTGGAGAGTGAGCCGACACAGTCCGTTCGGCGTCGGCTTGCGACGGTTGCCTGGTGAGGTTTCGGAGTTCGCGTTTCCAATTACGCGCGAGCCCGCGCCATGGATTGACGCGAACGCCGCGTACGAGATCTTGAATCAGCGTGCCGGTTCCCTCGCTGTCGACCTGTTCGTCGTTCCACCGGGCGCCGCGGTACCCACCTGGATCGATCGGGTGCGGAAGCGTTCACCCGAGCTGCTGAATCATCCAGGGGGCGGACGTAAGATCACCGCGGCGCGAGTCTACGGCACCATCGAGCAGCAGCCGAGCACTCTCGGACGCGTCCGACCAGCAGCTGTAGAGACGCGGATCGCGTCGGAGCCACTCCTCGAGATTTACATCGACGGTGGTGCCAGAAATTCGCGCAGAGATTTACGCCCAGCGTTGCCAGTCGTGGTGGTCCGTTGAGCCGCAATTTCGTCGGGCAGAACAATCACTACCCCGGGTCGAGACACTCACCATGAGCTCGCTGCGCAAGTACTCGCTGGAAGCGGGCATTTCTTATTACCGCAGGGGTGTGAGCCTTCGCCGCCACAACAATCAACTAATCGAATTGGCGATCAGTGGGTGGGTTGCTCACGCAGTGACCGCCTGCTCCGGGTCCTCGCCGTTCCGAGAGAAGTATTCTGCTACTCCCTGCTTCGCACCGGCGCGCGTGTAGACGTCGCTCTTCCCGGTGCGAATTGCCCACACGATCACCGCGGCGACCTCCTCGGCGCTCTGTGACTGCGGAAACTGGCGCGAATCCATCCCACCGTGCAAGGCGTTGAGGCCGAAGTCGGTGCGCACCACGCCCGGTGAAACGAGCGTCACCTCGATTCCCGGTGCCGATTGACGCAGCTCGTCGCGGAAGTTCGTGGTGATCGCATTGAGAAAATGCTTGGCGCCGTTGTACGCCGAGCGCATGGTGGCGAACGGGAGACGGCCGAGCATGGAGGAGACGTTGACGATCTGCCCGCGACCGCGCTCACGGAAGTGCGGCAGGATCTCCTGCATTCCGTAGAGCGCCGACTTCACGTTGACGCTGATCATGTCATCGACGTCCGCGTCGGTGAGCTCGGTGGGCATGCGGGTGATCCCGCGGCCGACGTTGTTGACCCAGACGTCCACGTGCCCGAAGTGCTGGACGACGTCCCGTACGACGCGCTTCACCTCGTCGCGCACGGTGACATCGGCGACGATGGTATAACAACGGTCGCCACACGATTTAGCTACTTCGCGAAGCGCATCTTCCCGACGGGCGACCAGAGCGACGCGGGCGCCCGCCCTCGCCAGTTGACGAGCGAGCTCGGCGCCGATGCCCGAGCTGGCGCCGGTGATTACGACGTTGAGGTTCTTGAGGTCTTTCATGCGCCGTGTCTCCGTGAATTCAAATCCTTAGAGGAAACTAGCCTCCATCGCAGCCGGCTGTAACTTTGAGATTGTCGGTCGCGACGAGCGACCGTGATTGGTGGGTCGAGATGGTTAGTTCACGTGTTGTCCCATTTGCCGCCCTGAGTATTTTCGCGAGCAGCATCGCGAGCGCGCAGGGCACGGTCCTCCATGCGACCGTCGCCGATCTAAAGACCATTCTCCTGGTCTGGACCGTTTCCGCGGTTGCGATCCTGGCACTCGCGACTAAACGGGGCTGGCGTGCAAACCGCTGGCTTATCCTCGCACTTATCCTTGGCCCAATCGGAGTCGCCGCAGCGCTCCATCTGGAACAGCGCCAAGCAGTCGCTACCACCCAAGAGCGCGCTTTCGCACAGTACCGCGCATTGGCGATCGTTGGCGGAATTCTATTCATACTCTGCTCGCCCTTTTTCCTTTTGTATAGCGTTTGGGTTACCGGCGGCATGATCCTCCTTGGACTGCTCGCCATCATCGCACCGGGAACTGCGCGACCATGACGCGACGACTGGTCTTGCGGAGCTATTGGCACCGCATCATGCGCTTGGGTTTCTTGACAGCTTCCTGACCGATCCTCACATTCGCCCGACCTCTCCGGCGGAGCACAAATGGGACGGAATTTTCACCGCTGTTCGACTCTGACGTCCACCACCTCGATATGAAGCGCCGCGACTTCCTCGCCGCCTCGGCGACCGCTGGCGCGGCTGCGTTGACGGGATTCTCTCCATCGGAGCTCCACGCGCTGCCGAAATCTTTGGGAGGCAGGCTCAAGCTCTCGGTCTCGCGATGGCCGTACGGCAAGTTCACCCTCGATCAGCTGTGTCAGATGTGCCGCGAGCTCGACATGGACGGCATCGACCTGCTCGAGCCGGAAGATTGGGGTGTGCCGCTCGGTTACGGCTTGGTCTGCGCGATGGGCTACGCTACCGTCCCACATCCGGAGAACCGTCTCATCGACGGCTTCAACCGCGTCGAGAACCAC
>DATFGW010000108.1:0-10452 GCA_035249045.1 Gemmatimonadaceae bacterium
TTCGTGCGCGGCCATCAGCTCCTCTACGACCGGCTCGAGATCGGCCAGGACTTCGATCTTCGATAGTATCTCTTCTTCTACCGGATTCACTCGCGACCTCGGACTGGGGACTCGCGCCGACGATGCGACAGCGGGGAGACAGGAAAGTATATAGACAAATCGTGCCGCGCGTGAGCAAGCGTGTCCTTAACCCACTCCTCGGGGCCGCGCGGGGTCACACACGTGCGCACAGAGGAGAAATCCACATTTTTCCGAGACTTGCGATGCGTTCGCCCCTCCCCGGAAATTGCGGCCTGCTGCTTGCGCATCAATTTCGCACTCAGATGCGGTCCGCTCGGAAATCCACTCACACAATGGATGCCGCGCAAACCGCGCCCTCATCAAACGAATAAATGCGGTAGGAGATGGATAATGCCAGACGAAGCAACCAACCCAGGGGAAAGAATGGACGAGCGGAGCGGACGCAATAGCGGAGCGGCAGTGGCAAGCGGCAGCAACAACATGGGCGGCAATAACGGCTCGATCGGCGGAAACCGGAACGATGGCGGTGTGGACACCCGCAACACCGGTAGCGTGAGTCGCAAGACTCCACGTGGATTCGCCGCGATGGATCCTCAGGCGCAGCGCGCAATCGCCGCCAAAGGCGGACGCGCCGCGCACCAGAAAGGCACCGCGCACGAATTCACCAGCGAAGAAGCTCGCATCGCGGGAAGGAAAGGTGGTGAAGCTTCTCGCGGCGGCCGCCGCTCCAGCGGATCGAACGCCAACACCTGACGACCCAGCCGGGACGAGGTGAGCGAGGCACGGAGCGATCCGTGCCTCGTCGTTTTTCCGGAGGTGACTGGGCCCTGTAGTTGCATGACGAGAGCTAAGCAGCGCCCCGAGACCTCATCGCCAAATGATGGACCCCCAGCAGCACGAGTCAGACCCGGCTGACTTCCGCGAATTCGTACGCAGCGCTAGCGACACGCGCGGCGTACGCGAGAGCGCCAGAGCCAACGGCGAGCTCATCGAGGCGCGCAATTCCCTCGAGCGCGAGCGGCGCAAGTACTACGAGCTGTTCGAGCTCGCGCCCGATGCGTACGTCGTCACCGACACCCGCGGCACCATCCGCGAAGCCAACGCCGCTGCCAGCCATCTTCTCGCTGTCGCACCACAATTCCTGATCGGCAAACCGCTGCTCGGATTTCTGGACGAGACGGCGCGCAAGAGTTACGCGCTGCAGCTCGATCGGCTGTGCGACTCTGAGCGCGTCGACGACTGGGAGACCAACATCAATCCGCGCAGCGGCGGCGCGATTCCAGTCTCGGTTTCGATCGGACGAATGCTGGGGCCCGATCGCAAGCTCGCCGGCTACCGGTGGATTGTGCGTGACATCACCACTCGCAAGCGCGCCGAGTCCGCGGTGCGCGAGCTGAATCGCGAGCTTGAGATCCGCGTCGCATCGCGCACCACCCAGCTCGCCGCCGCCAACCGCATCAAGGACGAGCTCCTCCTCAGCGAGCGCAAGGCCCGCGAGGACGCCGAGGCGGCCAACCGAATGAAGTCGGATTTTCTCGCGCTTCTCAGCCACGAATTCCGCACTCCGCTGCAGGCGGTCTTCGGGTACACCGAGCTCCTCGATCGCGAGATTCACGGTCCGCTCAACGACACCCAGCGCCGCTACCTGCAGCGCATCCAGCAAAGCCAGCAGCATCTCCTCGGCGTCATCAACACCGTGCTGGACTTCGCCAAGCTGGAGAGCGGTCAGCCGATCGAGATAGATGTCGCACCAACACCGATCGACGAGGTGCTCGACACCGTAGAGTCCATCATCGGCGCGCAGCTCGAGACAAGGCAGATCGATTACGAATGCATTCGGCCGGACTCGCCCGTCGTTGCGCAGGCCGACGGTACCAAGGTGCAGCAGATCGTTCTCAATCTCCTTTCAAACGCGATAAAATTCACCAGTCGCGGCGGCCGCGTTACCGTCGAATGTACTCGCGAGCCCGCGTCGGCGATCGTCCACGTGCGCGACACCGGAGTGGGGATTCCCGCCGACAAGCTCGAGATGATCTTCGAGCCTTTCATCCAGATCCGCCCAAAGGACGGCCTCAAGGTCGGCACCGGACTCGGCCTTTCGATCAGCCGACGGCTGGCGAGGGCGATGGGCGGGAGCCTCACCGCCAGCAGCGAGGTGGGCAAGGGGGCGACGTTCACTTTGAGGTTGCCGCTGAGTACTGCTAGCTGAGAGCCACCGGCGATCGGCACTACAACTGAACGGGCGGGAGGCTTCTGGGATCAGGCGCCCGGCGTCAGGTTACGACCGCGGGGACGTATCAGCGCGCGCGGAGAGCAGCGACCTTGGAGTGATTGGCGCGAATGTACGTCCCACAGTAGTTGCCTGACGCCAGGCGCCTGCGAATCTGACGCCTCCCGCCCGTTCAGTTGCAGTTATCAGCCACCCGCTCAGTTGTAGTTCAAATTCCGGCTTCTATCCCAGTCACGATCCCGCCGCCGCGCGAACCGGCCCCCTCGCGCAGCACTCCTCGAGCATCGCCACGATCTCCCCCATCGTGCTCAGCCCCTTGTCGCGCGCATAAAACGAGCGAACCTCGCGATAGCGATCCTCCTTCGGTAACGCCAATCCTTTTTCGATTACCCACTCCTGGAGCGCCCGCGGCCGCGGTCCCCACCAGCCACATTCCTCGTATTTCTGATTGAGCAGGATCACGATCGGGATGGATCGCGATTTCCCGGTTAAATGGGTGTCCATGATGTCGAGATTCTCGTCGCGCGCGAGAATGCGCATGTCCATGTTGCTCACCGATTCGGTGAGCTTTTCAATCAGCGGGACGATGTTGACCGCGTCACCGCACCAGTCCTCGCTCAGCACCAGCAAATGCCAATGGCCGTGCAGAGCTTCGACGCGCGCCGACATCTCGATCGGCACGACGACGTGTTTGTAGATCGCGAGCCACAGGTCGCGATTCTTGATCGGGCGGGCGATGAACTCGGCGAAGGTCTCGCCGTCACAGTATCTGGCTTTTGTTATCACGTTGGGTGACCTATCGAATCATGTCGACGTGCATGATTCCATCTTCGTCGTACGGCGCGGACACGATAGTGAATCCGAAGCCGATGTAGAAATCCACGAGGCGCTGCTGCGCTGCGATCTTGATGCGCTGGCCTGGCATGAGCATCTCCGTGCGGCGCAATCCTTCGGCCATCAGAGCTCTGCCGATCCCGGTGCCTCTCACCGACGGCGCTGTGACGATGCGGCCGATCGAGCCCTCGGTGTACCGGACGCCCGGCTCGAACACCCGCGCGTACGCGACGAGATCATACTTGCCATCGATCTCGTACCAGCCGAGCAGGTGCCACGCGTTGGGGTCGTGACCGTCGGCGTCGGGGTACGGGCACTTCTGCTCGACGACGAAGACGGCCTCTCGGAGCCTCACCATGGCGTAGACCTGCTCGGGACTGAGCTCTCTGAAGCGGGACCATTGCCAGACGATCCGATCGGCGCGCGGTGCGTTGGTCGTCGCGAGTCCGGACGCTGGCGGTGAGCTTGTCTTGGTCAATGCGCGTCCCTATTCTGAGCCGTTGAACCCGTCCTCATTGGAAAAATAACATGCGCCGGAATGCACTCGCCGTTCTCGCAGCTGGATTGTTCTCCGTATTGTCGTGCACGCCGAAAGGCCTCAGACCAACGGACGGTTCGGCGCCGGCTACCAGCATTCCGCCTGGTCACGTCATGCAGGGCACCGTCGTTGAGCCGGGCACTCTCGGCGCCACCATCGGCCTTAAGTCCGATTCTGCACTCGCCGCGGTGATCGCCGACATCTCCGCGTCGGAAATCCGCGCCACCGATTCCGCACTCGTTTCCTTCGGCACCCGCCACGCCATGAGCGACACCCTGAGCGCCACTCGCGGCATCGGCGCCGCGCGTCGCTACCTGTTCGCCAAACTCAACGGCTACAGCCAGGCGTGCGGCGGCTGCATGCGCGTCGAGTACGACGGCGAGATGATGGAGATGCGCGGGCACCCCGACCATCCGATGGTCAACATCGTCGACGTTGAAGCGTGGCTGCCTGGACGCGACACTTCGCGCGTGATCGTGATGGGCGGGCACTATGACTCATGCGGCTGCGCCCGTACCGACATCGGCCCCCTCGCGCGCTTCGAGGCAACCCAGGACGCGCCCGGCGCCGACGACGATGGCTCGGGAACGTCGGCAGTGATGGAGCTTGCGCGCGTGTTCTCGAAGCATTTCCCGCACGGACTCGACGCGACGATCATTTTCGTTGCCTACAGCGGCGAGGAGCAGGGACTCTACGGCTCGACCCACCTCGCCAACCGCCTCCACGCCGCCGGCTACGACGTCGTCGCTGCTTTCACCGATGACATCGTCGGCAACGTAGTCGCGGACGATGGCACCACCGATTCCACCAGCATGCGGATCTACGGCGCCGATCCCGACAATGGCTCCAGCCGTGAGCTCGCTCGCTACGCCTGGGCGACCGGCCAGATCTACAATCCCGGCTTCGAGGTACTACCGGTCTTCCGGCTGGATCGCATCGGCCGCGGTGGCGACCACAGTCCCTTTGTCAGGCTCGGCGATCCCGGGCTTCGGTTCACCGAGCGCCTCGAGAATTACAAACGGCAGCATCTTCCCACCGATGATTTCGCGCACGTCAACTTCGGCTACGTCGCCAACGTCGCGCGCATCAACGCGTCGGTGATCGGCTCGCTCGCCGCCGCCCCCGCTGCACCGCTCGCCTACGCGCGCCGGGATCGCGCATCGGGCGGGCAGAAATGGATGCTCACGTGGAAACCCGTCCCCGGCGCATCGAGCTATGAGGTTCTCTTCCGCCGCACTTACGCTCCTACCTACGAAAAGATTTACTCCGTCGGCGACACCACTTCGTTCCTGCTCCCCGACCAGCTCGACGACGGCTGGGCAGCGGTGCGCTCGGTCGGCGTGAACGGCGCGCGGTCGTTGACGGGCGCGGTGCCTCCACCCTGCCCGGTACTGAGCACCCACGCGGATTCAGTCGCAGCCGGAGATTTGCTTAGGAACTGCATCCGCGCGCCTGGCCGGTAACGGCAACTGAACTGGTGTCAGACGTCAGTGGTGTAGATGCCAGTAGTTAGTTCACGACGTCGGGACGTTTCCACTCGTATTACGGCCCAAGCAGCTGCCTGTGCCCTGATCGCCACCGGGTACGTCCCGACGTGTTGAACTACAAACTGGCATCTACGCCACTGACGTCTGGCACCCGTTCTGTTGTATTTCCTTAGCACCCGTTCAGTTGCAGTTCCTCTCCCTCTCCCGCCTCCGGCCTCCCGCATCCCGTTCCTTATTATCCGAAATGCGACCAAACCTCACCACCTCGATCCTCATAGCTGCTCTCGCCTGCGCGCCAGCCGCCACCACCTTCTCCCCTCCCCTCGCCCCCGGCGTCGATTCCTCCGCCCGCAATCTCCTCGGCCCCGCCACTCCCGGGTCCAACACCCCGCTCTCGAGCGCCGACCAGCGCTGGGTCGATAACACCCTCGCCTCGCTCAACCTCCGCCAGAAAGTCGGCCAGCTGATCATGCCGTGGGTCGGTGGCGACTACGCCGCCGTCGGCTCCCCTGAGTTCGAGGAAGTTCGCAAGTGGGTCGAGGACGACCAGGTCGGCGCGCTGGTGCTGTCCATCGGAATGCCACTCAGCTACGCCGCAAAGCTGAACGAGCTCCAAACGCGGGCGAAAGTGCCTCTGCTCATCGCATCCGACATGGAGAACGGCCCCGGCATGCGCCTCGGCAACATCTACGCGCTGCCATCGCTCCTGCCGCAGGGCGGCGGCACCGTCTTCCCGCCGGTGATGGCGCTCGGCGCGACGGGCTCCGAGGATCTCGCATTCAAGCTCGGTCAGGTGCTTGGCAGCGAAGCGAGAGCGATCGGCGTCCACATGGCCTTCGGTCCCGTGCTCGACGTGAATTCGAACCCGCTCAACCCGATCATCAACACCCGGTCGTTCGGCGAAAATCCGCAGCTGGTGGGTCGTCTCGCGCAGGCGTACATCCGCGGCGCGCGATCGATGGGGTTGATGACGACGGGAAAACATTTTCCGGGACACGGCGATACCGATGTCGATTCACACCTCGAGCTGCCGACGATTCGCGCCGATCGTGCCCAGCTCGACTCCATCGACCTGCCTCCGTTTCGAGCCGCGGTCGCCGAGAACATCGATGCGATAATGACCGCGCACATTGCGGTGGTCGGTGTCGAAGGCCCCAACGCCGGCCCGGCAACGCTCTCGCCGCGCTTCATGACCGGGATCCTGCGCGACGAGATGCACTTCCCGGGAATCCTCTTCACCGACGCCATGACGATGGGAGGAGTGGCGAAGCGCTACGGCGCAACCGAGCCGCTCATCCTCGCTCTCGAGGCCGGAGCAGACGTTCTATTGATGCCCCACAGCGTCCCCGAAGCGATTACGACGGTCGTCGACGCCGTCCACAGCGGGAGACTCACGGAGGCACGCATAGATTCATCGGTGCGGCGCATCCTGACGGCAAAGGCCCGGGCGGGCCTGCGCACCGGCAGGCTGGTCGACCTCAACGCCGTCGATCGCATCGTCGATATCCCCGCTCACACGAAGATCGCCGACGAGATAGCGGAGAAATCCATCACGCTGGCGATCGACAAGCAGAACCTCGTGCCCCTGGCGCTCGACTCGTCGAAGCGCGTCCTTGCGATCACCTACGCCGATCCGTCTGACCTGATCGCCGGCCGGACCTTCAACGGCATCCTGGCCGACAGCATTCGCGGCCTTCAGATGGCGCGGGTCGATACCCGCACCACCCCCGCCGAATACGCCGATCTGGCCTCGCAGGCCGATTCGGCAGACGTCATTGTGGTCTCGGCGTACGTTTCTCCCCGCGCATTCGCGGGGTCGGTGGGCGCCGAGGGCGATTTTGGGCCATTTGTCGAAAAACTGGCGTTGTCCGGGAAGCCCATAATCGTCCTCTCATTTGGGAGCCCGTATCTCCTCAGTGCGTTTCCTTCGGTGTCGTCCTACCTGCTGGCCTGGGGTGGCGCGCCGGTCAGTCAGCGCGCGGCCGCCCTGGCCTTGCTGGGCGATCGTGAGATCAGCGGGCACCTGCCAATCTCGCTCCCACCGACGGTTACGTTCGGCGCGGGCGTACACAGGACCCAGATGCGGATGTAAACCCATGAAGGCTGTTGTCTCGATTGTAGTAGTTGCCGCCGGCGCCTTTGCGTGCGCTGCTCCTCCGCCGGCGCGTGTCGCGGCCGCTCCACCAACTCCGATCAAGTACATCGAGCCCGAGCTCGGCCTCAACAACTCGGGTCTCGATACATCGCTGGCCACCAAGCTCGACAAGCTGGTGAAAGTCGCGATCGAAGAGGCCGTGGCGCCCGGCGTCGCGATTGCTGTCGGTCGGAATGGCCACATCGCCTACATGAAGGGCTACGGCTACATCGATTGGAATCAGCCCGGCTCGCCCGCCGTCGACACCAACACGCTCTACGATCTCGCGTCGCTCACCAAGGTGATCGCCACCACGACGCTGGCGATGATTCTCGAGGAGGCCGGCCAGCTCGACCTCAATCGCACCGTGGCGTCCTATCTCCCGGAGTTCAATTCGCCGGAGAAGGCGCAGATCACCGTCAAGCAGCTGCTCACCCACAGCGGGGGCCTCGAGGCCGGTGCGAACATCTACCGGACGGCGCGAGGCCGCGATCAATACCTCGCGCAGATAAATGCCCGTCCGCTCCAGTACACGCCGGGCACGAGCATGATCTACAGCGACTGGGACATGATCCTGCTGCAGCTGGTGATGGAACGCATCACCGGCAAGACTCTCGACGTGCTGGCGAGCGAAAAGATTTTCCGACCGCTGGGCATGATCGACACCCAGTTCCAGCCTCCGATCTCGCTGCGTCCGCGTATCGCACCGACCCAGGTCGACGATGCCCGCGGCGGCCTGTTGTGGGGAACGGTGCACGACGAGAACGCCTGGGCGATGGGTGGCGTGGCCGGGCACGCCGGATTGTTCTCGACGGCGAAAGACCTCGCGCTCTTCTCGATGATGATCCTGAACGGTGGTGAAGGCGTGAACGGAGTGCGCATCGTCAAGCCCGCGACGATCGCGCGCTGGACGGCGCGGCAGGGGAAGGAATCGACGCGCACGCTCGGCTGGGATTCGCCCGAAGGCGGATCGAGCGCCGGCCAGTTCTTCTCGCCCTGGAGCTTCGGCCACACCGGCTTCACCGGAACCTCGATCTGGATCGATCCGGAGAAGGATCTGTTCGTCGTCGTGCTCACCAACCGGGTCAATCCGACCGGGAACAACACCCGCCACGTCCAGCTGCGTCGCGACGTCGCCGACGTGGTGCAACAGGCGGTGCTCGGCGCCCGCATCGTCAATTGGGAGGCGCGGTAGTCTCGGGTTAGGCGACGAGACGCGATGCTTCCCGAGAGCTGTCAGCATAGCCGCTGTCAGCTTGCGGCTGGCAGCCTCCTTTCATGTGGTGGCCCGCCGAAGCGCCCGAGTCTGTACTCCGCAGCAGGAAGGCCTGTATCTTACACCCATGGCCTCCAGTAAAGAACGCGTCCCCGTCGTAATCGTCGAGTACGACGAGATCGCCCGCACCATCGCCAGAAGAATCAAGGAAATAATCGAGGAGCGCCGGCGGGAGGGTGGCCACGCGGTGCTCGGGCTCGCGACCGGAAGCACCCCGATCGGCATCTACCGCGAGCTGATCAAGATGCACCGCGAGGAAGGGCTCGACTTCTCCGACGTCGTCACCTTCAACCTCGACGAGTACTACCCGATGCGGCCGGAGAGCATCCACAGCTACCACCGGTTCATGCGGGAGAACCTGTTCAATCACATCAACGTCAAGCCTGAGAACATCCACATTCCGCGCGGCGACGTCCCCCGCGACGACGTCGACGTCGAGTGCGATAACTACGAAGCCGCGATCAAGAAGGTCGGGGGAATCGATCTACAGATCCTCGGCATCGGCAAGACGGGACACATCGGGTTCAACGAGCCGGGCTCGGGCGCTGACTCTCGCACCCGCCGCATCTCGCTCGACACCGTCACCCGCCGCGACGCGGCGGCCGATTTCTTTGGCGAGGACAACGTCCCCACTGAAGCGATCACCATGGGCGTGGCCTCGATCATGGATGCGCGCGAGATCGCGCTGATCGCCACGGGCGAGCACAAGGCCGCGATCATCAGGCGCGCCGTCGAGGGCGAGCCCGATCCGGACGTTGCCGCGACCTACCTGCAGCAGCACCCGAACGCCGTCTTCTACGTCGACTTCGCCGCGGCCGCCGACCTTACCCGCATTAGAACACCTTGGGTGGTCGGAGAGGTGAAATGGAATCGGCCGCGTGAGATCGATGCGGTAATCTGGCTGGGCGAGATTACAGGCAAGTCGGTCCTCAAACTCGACGAGAATGACTACCGCGAGCACCATCTGAGCTCGCTCCTCGCGCGCTACGGAAAAGCGGGTCCGTTAAACGGCGAGGTCTTCAATGCGCTGATCGCCAAGATTCGCGGCCGCAGCAAGCTGCCGACGGGGAAACGCGTCATCGTCTTCTCCCCGCACCCCGACGACGACGTGATCTCGATGGGCGGAATGCTCAACAAGCTGCACCAGAACAGGAACGACATCACCGTCGCCTACCAGACCTCGGGTAACATTGCCGTCTTCGACCACGAGGTCCGTCGTTACGCCGATTTCCTGCGCCGCTTCGGCAATGATTTCGACATCAACGACAACGCCGCCGGCGCCCTGATCGAGGAGGTCGAGCAATTTCTCGACTCGAAGAAGGTCGGCGAGATTGACGCCTTCCCGGTGCAGGTGATGAAGCGCGCGATCAGAGAGGCGGAAGCAGTCTCCGGCATCGAGACGTTCGGCATGCGCCGCGAGCAGGCGCGCTTCCTCAATCTCCCGTTCTATCAGACCGGCAAAGTCAGAAAGGATCCGATCGGTCCTGAGGATGTCCGCATCGTCCACGAGCTGCTCGAGGAAAAGAAACCGGAGATCATTTTCGTCGCCGGTGATCTATCGGATCCGCACGGCACCCACCGAATGTGTCTCGAGGCGGTCCAGGCCGCTCTGGCCCAGTACTCGGGTCCCGCCCCGGAAGTCTGGTACTACCGCGGGGCCTGGCAGGAATGGGAGATTGCAGAAGCCGACGTGCTCGTCCCGCTGTCGGAAGACGAGCTCCGCGCCAAGAAGATGGCGATCTTCAAGCACCAGAGTCAGAAAGATCGCGCGCCTTTCCCCGGACAGGACGACCGCGAATTCTGGCAGCGTGTTGAGGAACGGAATCGCAGTACCGCGCACCGAGTCGACCAGCTCGGCCTCCCCGAGTACTTCGCCATGGAGGCCTACGTCGTGCGCCGCGGTGGGGCGCCGATCGAATCCGAGATGGTGGC
>DATFGW010000109.1:0-6502 GCA_035249045.1 Gemmatimonadaceae bacterium
TCCCATTGGATGCATGGGGATTCGCATCGGCACCCAGGGCTGGAATTACGACGCCTGGGTCGGTCCTTTTTATCCGAGCGGGACGCGGCCGTCGGACTTTCTGACGGTCTATGCGCGGGCGTTCGACACGGTGGAGGTCGATTCGACGTTCTACGCGTCGCCGGCCGAGACGACGATTCGCAGCTGGGCGGACAGGACTCCGCGCGGGTTTCAGTTCGCGCTGAAGCTTCCGCAGGAGATCACCCACGAGCAGCGGCTGCGCGATGTGACGGGCGCCTCGCAAACTTTCTTCGACCGCGTGCGCGATCTCGGGGACAAGCTGGGTCCGGTGCTCGTGCAGATGGGTCCCGATTTTCAGCCGGGCGAGCTGCCGGCGCTCGTCGATTTTCTGGGGCGCGTTCCGCGGGACCTGCGCATCGCCATCGAGTTCCGTCACCGCGGCTGGATCACCGAAGGCGTGCTTGCGCTACTCAGGGAGCACAACATTGCGCTGGCGTTGAGCGACGGACGCTGGATTCCGCGCAAGGTGATGCTCAATCTCGCGGCGCGGCCCACCGCCGACTTCGCGTACATAAGGTGGATGGGCCCGAACCGCGATCTGGTCGATTACGCGCGGGTACAGGTCGATCGCTCGCACGAGATCGAACAGTGGTCGGACGCGATCGACGATCTCGCGCAGAAAGTGACGGACGTCTACGGCTACGTCGCCAACACGTTCTCGGGGCATAGTCCCGCGACCGCGCGCGAACTCCAGTACCGCCTTGGCCAGGTGCCGGTCGATCCCGATCTGCTCGGCGAGCAGATGTCGCTGTTCTAGGCATCGAAGATGTTTCTCGGGCACTACGGGCTTGCATTCGCCGCCAGACGCGCTGCGCCGCGTACTTCGCTCGGGACGCTGACCTTCGCGGCACAATTTCTCGACGAGCTGTGGCCGATCCTGCTTCTCGCCGGCGTCGAGCAGGTGCGACTCGCGCCGTGGCTGATAAGGTTGTCCAGCTCCACGCTCCCCAACGACCGCTACCCGGAAACGGTGACGCCGATCGAGTTCAGCTACTATCCGTACTCGCACAGCCTGCTGATGGCGTTGGTCTGGGCAGTCGTCATCGGCGGTATCTACTTCGCGATCCGACGTTACGGACGCGGCGGATGGATTGTGGGACTCTTGGTCCTCAGCCACTGGTTTCTCGATTTGCCAATGCATCGCGCTGATCTGCCATTATGGTTTGGCGACTCGAGTCCGAAGTTTGGGTGGGGCGTGTGGAACTCGCTGATCGCGACATACCTGATCGAGTTTGGTATTTACGCAGTCGGAGTGTTCGCGTACGCGCGGGTGACCCGCGCGCGGGATCGCATCGGGAGCTGGGGACTCTGGACGTACGTCATTCTTCTCGCGGCCATTTACATCGGGAGCAACGGGCCGCCACCGGCGAGTGAGCGCGCGCTCGCGCTGAGCGCGCTCGGTATCTGGGTGTTCGTGCCGCTGGCGTGGTGGGTCGACAAGCATCGGTACTATACCGGGCGAGTGGATATCCCGATCGAGCATCTGAGCGGTCGGTGAGTACCCGAACCCATGCAGGGGGCTGCCAGCTTATGCTGCGAGCGACCAGCGGGAAGCTGCCCGCGGCCAGCTGCCTACGACTCGACTGGTGGGTGTGGCGTACTGGAGGAGTGCGACGCTGATTCCAGGCGGCGGAGGAGACCGTGGAGCATCATGCGGACTTCGGTGAGTTGAGAAGCGAGGGCTTCGTGTGGCGCCACTGCCAGACCGCCGATATCCGTTGCCGCGCGGAGGTGGTACTCCAATTCCGACGTGGAGGCCAGCGAGATCCGGAGATAGCGGGCGAACCCTGCCTCTGACTTCTGCTCCCGACCCTCAACGATGTTGGTCGGAATCGACATCGCGCACCTGATGATCTGGCTGCGCAACGACGCGTACTCGCTGCCCCTGATGCCGATCGCCGCGCGATGCGCGTTGATCGAAAGCGCGTGCGCCTTCCGCCAAACCTGGAGTTTCTTGTAGTCGCTCACGGTCTAAACCTTCCACCGCGGCGACCCAGAAACGCTATCACAGTACGTCATCCGACATCAAGCTGGTGCAAGACTGCGAGTAGTACAGTGGCAGACGCCTTCAGCTAACGGCTGGCCGCTTACAGCAGGCCGCTCGCAGCTTAAGCTGGAAGCTGTCAGAGCGAATCCACGCCCGCGCCGCGCACCAGCGATATTTCGCAGGTGACCCTCCGAAAATGGATCCTCAGCGCCGTCGCCATCTGTCTTGCGATCGTCTTCGTCTCACTCGGCTTCTGGCAGATCAGCCGCCTCCACGCCCGCCAACGCGCAAACCAGCTCCTCTCCTCGCGCCGATTCGCGCCGGAGATCGAGCTTGACGCATTGCCCCCCGACACCGCACTCGCGCACTTCCGGCGCGTCCGCATCAAGGGCATTTACGACTACGGCCAGGAGATCATCTACACTCTGCGCGGTCGTGATGGTTCGCCGGGCGTAAACATCCTCACCCCGGTGCTCCGCGCAAAGAACGACACCGCCGTTCTGGTCAATCGCGGCTGGGTGTACTCGGCGGATGGCACGACCCTCGATCCGGGACCGTGGCGCGAAGGCGATACAGTCGACGGAAATGGGTTCGTCGAGACCTTCCCGACGAATGCGCCGGCCGAGCCACCGAATCCGGCGCGACCACGCTCGTTTCGACGTCTCAACCGGGCCGAGCTGCAGAAGGTTTTTCCGTACCCGATTGCGAATTACTACGTCGTGCTGACGGACTCGTCGGCGTCGCCAACCGCGCCTCCAAGAGTCGAACAAGCGCCACTCAGCGAAGGGCCGCATCGCAGCTATGCCATCCAGTGGTTTTCGTTTGCGGCGATAGCTATTGTTGGATTAGTGATCTTCCTCAGGCGCACATGAGTCCCGATGCAACAGGTGCCGTAAGCGAGAAGGAAGCGCGCGACGTAGCGGAAGCCGCGCGTGAGACCGAATGGGCGCACCCGAGCTTCGTGCGTGAGCTATTCCTGGGCAGATTCCGGCTCGATCTCATCCATCCGCACCCGCCCAACGACGAAGCCGAGGAAGCGCGCGCCAAGCCGTTCATGGACAAGCTGCGCACGTTCATGGAGCGCGTCGATTCCGAGGAGATCGATCGCACCGGCGAGATCCCCGAACCCGTGGTGCAGGAGCTCCGCGACATGGGCGCCTTCGGAATCAAGATTCCGAAGGAGTACGGCGGGCTTGGCCTGTCGCAAATGAGCTACATCCGCGCGATCGAGATGGTGACGTCCAAGGACGGCTCGCTTACAGCGCTGTTGTCCGCCGCGCAGTCGATCGGCGTGCCGCAGCCACTCAAGCTGTTCGGAACCGAAGAGCAGAAGCGCAAATATTTTCCTCGGCTCGCGAGGGGCGCGATCTCGGCGTTTGCGCTCACTGAAGTCGATGCGGGATCCGATCCGGCCAACATGCGCTGCAGCGCAACGCCCACCGAAGACGGCAAGTACTTCATCATCAACGGCGAAAAACTTTGGTGCACCAACGGTACCCGCGCCGAGCTGTTCGTGGTGATGGCGCGAACGCCTGACAAGGTCGTGGACGGCAAGCCCCGCAAGCAGATCACGGCGTTCATCGTCGACGCATCGATGCCCGGCGTCGAAGTCGTGCATCGCCTGCGCTTCATGGGACTCAAGGCGATCGAGAACGGCGTGATCAGGTTCGCGAACGTCAAAGTGCCGCGCGAGAACATCCTGTGGGAGGAGGGCAAGGGACTCAAGCTCGCGCTGATCACGTTGAACACTGGCCGTCTCACGATTCCCGCCGGTTGCGCCGGCGCGGGCAAGCAGATGGTCGGCATCACTCGCAAGTGGGCGAACGAACGGGTGCAGTGGGGCCAGCCGATCGGTAAGCACGAAGCAGTCGCGCAGAAGATCACGCGCATGACCGCCTACACCTTCGCGATGGAAGCAGTCGCCGAGCTGTCGGCGGCGCTCTACGAGAAGGGCGGTTACGACATCAGACTGGAAGCTGCGATCGCCAAGTTGTTCAACACCGAGGCCGGCTGGAAGATCATCGACGACACGATGCAGATCCGAGGCGGGCGCGGCTACGAGATGGCGGAATCACTGGCGCGCCGCGGCGAGGCGCCGATTCCGGTCGAGCGCGCGATGCGCGATTTCCGGATCAATCTGATCTTCGAGGGATCGTCGGAAATCATGCGACTGTTCATCGCCCGCGAAGCAGTCGATTACCACTTCAAGCTCGCGTTCAACATTGTGAATCCGGAATCCTCGCTGAAGGAGAAGCTTTCGGCGATGGCGAACGCGACGCCGTTCTATCTAACGTGGTACCCGTCGCGCTGGCTCAACGCGTCCCGATTCCGCCGCTACGGCGAATTCGGGAAGCTCGCGCGCCACGTTCGCTACATCGAGCGCACGACGCGTCATCTCGGCCGCTCGATCTTCCACGCGATGGTGCGCTTCGGTCCCAAGCTGGAGCGAAAGCAGATGGTGCTCTTTCGCGCGGTCGACATCGGCGCCGAGCTGTTCGCGATGGCCGCCGCCTGCTCGCGCGCACAGATGCTCGCCAAGCAGGGCCGGCCCGAAGCCGTTACGCTTGCAGACGCTTTCTGCATCGAGGCGCGCGACCGCATCAAGCTCCACTTCGACGAGCTATTCGGCCCGAACGATCCCGCGCTCTACAGGGTTGCGATGGAGGTGCTGCGCGGCGAACATGCCTGGCTGGAGCAGGGGATAGTGTCGAGCGTGCAGACTCCCAAGGCAGGGGGTCCGGCGCGAGCGGGTACCCCTAGTCCAAAAGCCGGCAGACTGGAGACTGGAAAGCTGGGAGTCTCTTAGCTGTCAAACTGGCGCCTGACAGCCTCGCGTTTCCTATAGATGCGAAGCACGACAGACTGAAACCCTCCCGACTGTCCACGTCTCCCACCTGCCGACTTTAGGACTAGGGGTGGCCGCTAGAGTAGAGTACCCCGAAGCAGGAGTAGTGCAACGTAGAAGTAGATCGTGATCCCGGTCACGTCGACGAGCGTTGCCACGAAGGGAGCTGACGCGCTGGCGGGGTCGAAGCCGAGACGGCGGAGTACAAAGGGGAGCATCGAGCCGATCACCGAGCCGAAGGTGACGACGCCGACCAACGAAACCCCGATCGCGATCGCAATCAGCCCGTAATGCGGGCCGTAGCCGCCGGCGATATCGAAGTACTGCCACACCAGAATGCGAATCGCGCCGATGATGCCAAGGATGATGCCGAGCACGAACCCCGACGGCAGCTCGCGCATGAAAACCTTCCACCAGTCGCGGAGCCGCACTTCCTCGAGCGCCAGCGACCGAATGATCAGCGACGTCGCCTGCGATCCGGAGTTGCCGCCGGAGCTGATGATGAGCGGGATGAACAGGCCGAGCACGATCGCGCGCTGCAGCTCGCCCTCGAAGTGCTTCATCGGAATCGTCGTCAACATCTCGCCGATGAACAACGCCGCGAGCCACGGCGCGCGCTTCATGATCATCGAGAAGAACCCGATCTTGGTGTATGGCATGTCGAGTGCTTCCATGCCGCCGAAGCGCTGGACGTCCTCGGTGTGCTCCTCGACGAGCGCGTCGATGACGTCGTCGACGGTGACGACGCCCTGAATGATCCCGTTGTCGTCCACGACGGGCACCGCCATCAGGTCGTACTCGCGGGTCACGCGCGCGACTTCCTCGCGGTCGGCGGTGATCGGCACGGTCTGGACTTCCTCCCAGGCGATGTCGGAGACCTTGCCACCTTCCGGCGCGGCGAGCAGCTCGCGCAGCGACATGACTCCCTGCACTCGTCCCGCGGCGTCGGTCGTGTAGATGGTGTTCATCGCCTCGAGGCGCTCGGACCGCGCAATCCGTCGCACCGCGGCCAGCGCTTCATCGACCGGAGTGTCCTCGGAGACGGAGACGAACTCGGTGGTCATCAGGCCGCCCGCCGAATCGGGGTCGTAAGCGAGCAATCTCTCCGTCTCGGCGCGCTCGGCGGCGGGGATCTCGGAGAGAATCTCCTCCGACGTTTCCTCCTCGAGACCCTCGAGAGCGTCGGCGCGATCGTCCGGGGTCATCTCCGTGACGAGCTCGGCGGCCTGGCGGACGCTCATCGTCTCGAGGACTTCGGTGCGCAGCTCCTCGTTCAGGTACTCGAGGACGTCGGCCGCGCGCTCCACCGGCAACGCCGACAGGAACGGCGCGACCATCTCGCGCGGCAGCGCCTGCGCTACGTCGGCGAGATCGCGCGCGTGCAGCTCTTCGGTCTCGGCGCCGATGGCGTCGGGATTTTCCTCCAGCAGCTCAAGGACGTCGGGTGCGAGCAGAGTCCCGACGCTCGCCTCGTCGTCTTCCTGGATCGGAGTGTTGTGGGTCGGAGTCTTCACGGCGCGAGCGGGAGACTGCGTCGGTCGTCGGTGAACCCGGTCACCTCGTACCCGGCGACCGCGACGGCGTCGCGGATCTGGTCAGGCGTGACGGTC
>DATFGW010000110.1:0-23745 GCA_035249045.1 Gemmatimonadaceae bacterium
TCGAGCCTGCCGGGCGCGACCTGGGAGCGACTCATCGTCTGGATGGTAATCGGGCTGATCATTTACTTCAGCTACAGCAGATCACACTCCAAGCTCGCTCGCGCGGAAGGCAGTGCTTGACCTTCTAAGCATTCCCGCCCAACGACGGGAGTCGATCGAGCGTCTCGCGCAGGAACTCCGCGCGGGGCGCTCTGTCGCAATATCCACCCACATCAACGCCGACGGCGATGGGTGCGGATCCGAGACGGCGCTGGCGCGTCTGCTCGGCCAGATGGGGATTCGCTCGAAGATCGTGAATCCGACGCCCTGGCCCGAGATGTACAAGTTCATGCTCGGCGACGATGTGCACGATGCCAGCGATATGGGCGCGAAAGCCCTCAGGGACGCCGACGTGCTCGTGGTGCTGGACATCTCGGATGTGAAGCGGCTGGGAGTTCTCGCGGAAGCCGTGCGGAAGCTCACCATCCCCAAGCTGGTCATCGATCATCATCTGCCGAGTGATGAGCCGCCCAGCACGCTGTTGCTCGCCGATACCGCGGCGTGCGCGACCGGCGAGCTCATTTACGATTTTGCGATGTGTCTGGGCCTCGAGATCACTCCCGACATTGCCCGTGGCCTGTACGTGGCGCTTCTCACCGACACGGGCGGGTTCAGATTCAGCAACACCACGGCGCGCTGCCTCACCATCGCCGGCCAGCTGATCGCCTCGGGGGTCGAGCCCGAGGAAATGTACGGGCGGCTGTACGCGTCGATGTCGGTCGGTCGGCTGCACCTGTTGCGTGACGCGCTTGCCACGCTCGAGGTGGACCCGGAGTACGGCATTTCCTGGATCTCCGTCGCAGCCGGCGCTCCGGAGCAGTACGGCCTGCGCTCGGAGGATCTGGAGGGAATCGCCGAGCATCCCCGCTCGATCGGCGGGACGCGGCTGGCGATTTTCTTCCGTGATCTGGGCCACGACAAGGTCAAAGTCTCCTTCCGCAGCACCGGCGACGTGGACGTCAACAAGTTCGCCAAGCAATTCGCCGGCGGCGGACACGCGAAGGCTGCCGGGGCGCTGATCGATGGCGATCTCGACGTGGTTCGCAAGCGAGTCGTCGCAGCGGCGAGGGAATTTTTGACGGCGGAGGACAAGGAGGGGGTGGCGTAACCTGATTTCCGCATCGCCCGGTTCTGGGAACTGCAACTGAACGGGCGGGAGGCTGGAAACCGCAACTGAACGGGCGGGAGGCGCAAGGTGTGCAGGCGCGTGGCGAGAGGTGACGACCGTAGGACGTTGCACTGCGCCATTCACTGCGTTTCGCACCGACAGTACGTCCCACAGTCGTAACCTGAAACCAGGCGACTGATCCCAGATGCCTCCCGCCCGTTCAGTTGCAGTTGTCAAATCCCGGACGCCTCCCGACCGTTCAGTTGCATTTACCGACGGCGAATCGTTGCCTTTTCGGTAGCGACGTGCCCGCCGCCCCTCTAACTTGCCAAGATGAGCGTTCTCCGCCGCAAACGCGCGCGCCCACAACCCGATGTCGAGCATCATATCCGCGATGAGCTTGCGGCGATGCTCCCCATCCTCCGGATCGATCAGTGCGCCATCGAGCTGCAGAAATTCGATTCCGTCACTGGAACCGCGGTGCTGTTCATCAAGGGTGGCTGCCCGGATTGCGATTGTTCGCCGGCGACTTTCATGCAGGGGATTGAAACCCAGCTCAAGCTGCGGGTGAGCGAGCTCAAGGCGGTTCTCGTCACAGAAGAAGCAAAACAATGAACGGAAATCTGCAGCAGCGCGTCACCGACGCGCTCGCGCGTGTACGCAACAACCGCCTCGGCTCCAACGTGCTCGAGGCCGAGATGGTCCGCGACATCGCCACTACGGTTGACGGCAAAGTCAGACTCACGCTCTTTCTTTCGGCCGACGACGATGCGACCGTGGTGCGCGAGGTGAGGCAGACGTTGCAGCAAGTCCCTGGCGTTACCGATGTCCGTGTCGATGTGAAAGACGCCGCACAGTCGGCTCAGGCCGTTGCTCCTGCGTCGACACCGCGTCACGACTCCTCGGCCGCTCCGCCGAAAACGCGCGCCTTGCCCGTCATGGGGCAGGAGCCCCAGTCGCGTCGCTCGAGCGTTCCCGCGCCGACGCCCGTCGCGTATCCGAACCTCGGCAACATCATCGCGATCTCGAGCGGGAAGGGCGGTGTCGGAAAGTCCACCGTCGCGGTGAATCTCGCCGTAGCGATGGCGAAACAGGGTGCGCGCGTGGGGTTGATGGACGCCGATATCTATGGGCCGAACATCCCGCGCATGATGGGCATCAACGCGCAGCCGCCCGTCGCGAACGAAAAAATCATTCCGCTTCAGGCGCACGGGGTAAAGATCATGAGCCTCGGCTTCATGATCGATCGGGATCAGCCCGCGATCTGGCGCGGTCCCATCATCATGAAGATCATCACCCAGTTCCTCCGCGATGTGCAGTGGGGCGAGCTGGACTACTTCTTCGTCGACATGCCGCCCGGTACCGGCGACGCCCAGCTTTCGCTCGTGCAGGCAACGATGGTACATGGCGCGGTGATCGTCACCACGCCGCAGGAAGTCGCGGCCGGCGATGCGTTGCGCGGGGCCAGAATGTTCCAGCGCGTCGCGGTGCCGGTGCTGGGCGCCGTCGAGAACATGAGCTATTTCGTCTGCCCCAATTGCTCCGAGAAGCACAGTATTTTTGGCCAGGGTGGAGGAGAGCGGCTGGCGAAGGAGCTGGACGTACCGCTGCTGGGCGAAATTCCGTTTTTCCCACCGGTGCTCGAGGGCGGCGACCGAGGCGAGCCGATCGTGCTTGGCGCGCCCGACTCCCCCGCGGGCGAGGCGTTATTCGAGCTTGCTGGACGCCTGAGCGGGTTGCTCGCCGGTAGCAATCCGGCCGGCGTAAACGCTGCCGCGCTTTGACGCGACCGAACCGGTGCCGTGGTGAAGCTCAGAGTTAAGCTCACCACCAACCAGGATCACTACCGAGATCACGTACATCCAGGTGAGCAGGACCATCACGGCGCCAATCGTTCCGTAAGTCTTGTTCGGGGGAAAGTGCTGCACGTAAAGCCGGAAGATCAACGTCGCCAGCACGAATAGCAGCGCTGCGACCACCGCGCCGACCAGAATCTGCTTCCAGTCCTGCTTCGCATAGGGCAACAGCCAGTACATGAGATAGAGAAACGCGACCAGCAGGACGATCGCCAGCGGAAATTGCACCACCGACCAGACTCCGAGAGCGCTGCTTCCCATTCCGAGGCGGTCGCGTGCAAATGCTACGATGCTGTCTCCAGCGAGCAGAATCGCCGTCACCAGCGTGATGATCACAATCCATCCCGCCATCACAGCCAGCGCGAGCAGGCGCTTCTTCCACCACGGTCGGTCGTCCTTCACATCGTAGGCGGTGTCCAGAGCGTCCATGAACGTCGCGAAGATGTTGGACCCCGACCACGCCGCGAGGAGCGCGCCAAGCGAGATGAGACCGGGCGCGTTCGGCGCGAAGATGATATCGGTGAGCACCTTCGAGAAAAGTGCAAACGCCCCGCTGGGGAGCGCTTGCGACAAACGGCTGAGCAGCTCCGCGACGATCTGTCGCTTGTCGCCGAGCAGACTGAGGATCGGCGTCAGGAACAGCAGTAGCGGGAAGATCGAAAAAAAGAAGTTGTAGGCGACCTGCGCCGCGATGCCGAGGACGTTGTCGTCCCGGGTCTCTTTTACCGTGCTTTTCGCGAGCTCGCCAACCCGGTAGCCGAGGAAGATCATGAGCGGGTCGGGGGCAAGGGGTAGGCCATTTAACCACGACAAATAACAGGGTTGGGACCAATGCCCGGCTACGGATAACGCGTTGTGAGTTGTGGGTAGCACGGTGGCCGGTTGCCGGTGAACCGCGCTGCCGACGTGTCAGGGGCCTATGATCGTAGTCGATTTTGCCCTGCCTGAGCTCCGACACGTCATCAACGCAGTGTACCGGCAACCGGCCACGGTGCTACCGGCAACCCGCAACGCGTTATCCGTAGCCGGGCATTCATCCCGGCTCAGTTTTCTCTTTTATACGGAGGCGACTGCGTTCTTTTTCGGCCTGCTCCGCCACCACGCGAGGATGACGGCGCCGAATCCGGTGGCGACGGCGACGAGAGTCACCGAGAAGGCAAGCATCCGGAGGATTGCGCCGAGAATCGGGAACCACGTGAACGCGGCGGCGATGATCCAGAGCGCGCTGAAGGCGAGAATGCCGGTGTAGAGGAACTGCAGCTCCTGGCCAGCCGGAGTCTCAGCTTCGCGCTTCCCGGCGATGGCGATGCCGGCAACCTGCGCGACGGCGAGAAATCCGAGAATCCCGATCCCGGACAGCGCGACCAGGAATGCACCGACGCCGATCGGAATCAGGAACACTCCGACGATGGTAATGGCCATCCCCACGACCAGAATAACCAGCGCCGGAATCGACGCCAGTCCGCCGAGCACTCCAGTGAGCAGCGAGCGACCCGTCTCGTTGGTGATGACTTCGACGGTGCGCTTGAAGTAGTCGCGCATGAAGAACAGGACGAAGGTCCCAACAAGAAGCAGCACTACCAGCCACAGCAGCGCAGCGATGAGAGAGCCAAGCGTCGTGCGCGGGCGGCCGCCAAAACTGACAGTCGAGCGATTATGGGTGGTGCCGACATCCTTGATCACGCCAAGGATCGAGCCGCCCTCGTTGCGCACGTGGCCCATCAACGCAACCGCGCCGCCGCGGACGCGACCGCCCTCATGTACGATGACATCGCCGAGCACCGCCGTCGCGGCGCCATCGACGTTGCCGTACACGTCGAGGTTCCCGCGCAACGACATCACGGAGCCGGAGGTCGTAGTGCCGGCGGGAATCACGAGATTTCCCGTCGCTACCTGCGCGTACTTGCGAAGACCCGCGAATCGCACGGTAGATGTTTGCTGGGCATGCGCATCCTGCACGGCGATCGCCGTTGCCAACAGGGAGACACCAAGCAGGATCGATTTCATTACGCAGCCTTTCGTTTGGCGATGTGCGCGGCGGTGCGGATCGCGGAGTAGCCGCCGGCGAGTCCGACCACGAGAGTGAGATAGAGCAGCACGCCCTGAACAGCACCAGCCTGGAGGTAGGCGATGGTTTCGGGGCCAAGCACCATCGAGCCGACTTGCGCGCCGACCGCCGCGATCGCGAACGAATACTGGGCGGCCGCACCGCTGAGGATGGCGGTCAGGATGTCGACTTCGAAGAAGAGGAACGCGGCCGTTGCGAGAAGCGCGACGCCGGCAACTGCCTTCCCGGTCGCGCGGACGACCGTCATCGGGCGCCGCGGAGCGACAGCCTGCTGCCCACCCTGGTGCAGTTCCAGATGGTGCCGTGGGGCTAGCGAACTACTCTCGCGGGAAGTGCGCGCCGATTGAAGGCGCTCGATCTGTGAGATGACCCGATCCGCAAAATCCCGAGATGGCGACATGTAGGGCAGTCGCTGCAGCTCGGCCGCAATGGGGACGAAGTCTTCGTCGAAATCGTGCTCGATCATGGGTTCCTCACGAGTAAGCCTACGGGGTTGGTACGGGGTTAGTTTCAGTTTTTTTGTGAGTTTTTGCTTGGAAAAACGAGGGAGCGGGAAGCGGGAAGCGGGAGGCGGCAAGCGAGAGACGGAGGCGCGACGCGGTCGCGAACGAATGTTCCCCAGACGGCCAACGTACGTACCCAAACCGCCTATGTACGTGGCCATCGCGCATCCCGCTTCCCACCTCCCACTCACCTCAAATCCCCCAGGTATTGCCGTAGTTCCTGCCGCGCGCGGTGGATGTAGGTCTTTACCGTGCCCAGCGGCAGCTTCACGATTTCTGCGATCTCGTCGTACGAATAGTCCTCGACGTGCCGCAGGATGATGCAGGCACGATACTCGGGCCGCAGTCGGGCAATTGCCTTTTCAATGGAGGCGCCGATCTCCCGCGACTCCAGCTCCTCGAGCGGTGATTCGCCGCCGCTCGTCACGGTGACGGCAGTGGCGCGCGCCCGTTCCGCGGTCACGGCGTCGGGCGCTCCCTCGATGCTCACCGTGTCCACCTGCCGCCGGCGCAAATGGTCGATCGTGATGTTGTTCGCGATCTTGAACAGCCAGCTCGAGAATTTGAACTCGGGCCGGTACCGGTCGATGTTGTTGAGGACCTTGATGAAGGTCTCCTGGGCGAGATCCTCCGCGGTCTCCTTGTCGCGCACCATCCGATAGATGAGCGAGAAAACCGGACGCTCGTAGCGCTTGATCAGCTCACGGTAGGCGTCCTCGCGCCCTTCCTGGGCGAAGACGACGACCTGCTGATCGGAGACGTCATTGTAGGAGCGTTGGGGCATCAAGTCGTCTTAGGGAAAAAGCGAATTGAGGACGAGGACCAAGTGCATCGACAATTGCGAACTAATTGAGGACTCGGACACCCACCGTATCGCAGGATCGAGAACAATTGCGGCCGGGTCCTGGGTTGTCATCGATCCTGCGGACAAATCTTGAGTTAGAGTCCTCAATTAGTTCGCAATTGTCGATGCACCTGGTCCTCGTCCTCAATTAAGGAGTCTTTAGTTCCTCGGTCCTCGGTCCAATAAAGACCGTCCACACCAAGAACCAAAAAAGATAGCTTGCCCCCCACGCCATCGCCGGTCAACTTTCGGTGGATGCTGGCCACCGACATTGACAGGGCGACAGCCAGTGCCGCCGCTGCCGGTGGCGCTGAGAAGCGCGCCTACGTCAAGCAGATATTCTCCGAGATCGCTCCGCGCTACGATCTCCTCAACCATCTACTCAGCCTCAATATCGACAAGCGATGGCGACACGAGGCCATCGCCAGACTCGAGGTGCAGCGCGATCAGGGCGGCCGCTATCTCGATCTTTGCGCGGGCACCATGGATGTCGGCGTCGAAATTTCGATGCTGCCCGGATTCCGCGGTCTCGTTATAGGCGCTGATTTCGCGGAGCCGATGCTGAAAGCGGGATCCGCAAAATTGGAAGGTCGGAAGGTGGCACCCGTCACCGCCGACGCCGTCCAACTACCGCTCGAGTCGGGGCAGCTGGCGGGCGCGATCGTGGCGTTCGGCATTCGAAACGTCGCCGGTCTCGATGCCGCGTTGCGTGAGGCCTATCGGGTGCTCGCTCCCGGTGGGCGGTTCGTCATCCTGGAGTTTTCGACGCCGCGCCTGCCGGTACTGCGCCTGCTTTATCGCTTCTACTTTCACTACATCCTGCCCCTGATCGGCCGCCTCATCAGCGGTCATCGCACCGCGTACCAGTATCTGCCGCGTTCGGTCGCCAATTTCCCGATCGAAGAGGAGCTCGCGCGTCGAATGAGAGACGCCGGTTTCGCCAAGGTGAGCTGGTCGAGCCTCTCGCTGGGCATCGCCGCGATTCACGTCGGCGAGCGACCCATCAGCGCACTGAAATCCGCGTGAGCATCGACAACATCTCACAACTTCTGTCCGCGATCGACCGCATCGGCGAGCTGTCACGCGTCAGCGAGCCGGTGAGGGCGAAGCTCGAGCTGTGTGAGATCGCGGATCGGGTGATGAAACAGCCGGGTGGCGGCAACGCGCTGTACTTCGAGAACGTCCTGCTCGACGGTGGCGAGCGGTCGCCGCATCCGGTAGTGATCAATCTCTTCGGCTCGATGCGCAGGATGTCGCTCGCCCTGGGCGTCGACAATCTCGACGAGATCGGGGAGCGCATCACCGAGATGCTCGACCTCAAGGTCCCGGAGGGACTGGTCGGGAAGCTGGCGATGCTGCCGCGTCTGCTCGAGGTCGGGAAGTTTCCTCCGCGTATCCGGAGCGGCAACCCGGCGTGTCAGGAAGTCGTCCTGGAAGGTGACGACATCGATCTCTCGAAGCTGCCGATCATCACGTGCTGGCCCGAGGACGGCGGTCCATATATCACCCTGCCGATGGTGATCTCGAAGGATCCGAAGCGCGGGATCAGAAACGTCGGGATGTATCGAGTGCAGGTGCTCGGGCCGCGCACCCTCGCGATGCACTGGCAGCGTCACAAGGTCGGTGCGGCGCACTGGCGCGAGATGGCGGAGAAGGGCGAGCGAATGCCGGTGGCGATCGCGATCGGCGCCGACCCCGCGTCGGTCTACTCCGCATCGGCGCCGCTGCCGCCGACCATCGACGAATTCCTGTTCGCGGGATTCCTGCGGAAATCGCCGGTGAGTCTCGCCACGGCCGTAACCTGCGATCTCGAGGTGCCCGCCGAAGCGGAGTTCGTGATTGAAGGCTACATCGATCCAGCCGAGCCGCTGGTCGTCGAAGGGCCGTTCGGGGATCACACCGGATTCTACTCGGAGGCCGATCTCTATCCGCAGGTCCACGTCACCGCGCTGACCATGCGCAAGAATCCGGTCTATGCAACGACCATCGTCGGCCGCCCTCCGATGGAAGACTTTTACCTCGGACACGCCACCGAGCGGATCTTCCTGCCGCTGCTCAAGCTGACGATCCCGGAGATCGTCGATTATCACATGCCCGCCGAGGGGATTTTTCACAACCTGGTGTTCGTCTCGATCGACAAGCAGTATCCAGGTCAGGCGTACAAGGTGATGAATGCGATGTGGGGCCAGGGCCTGATGGCACTGGCGAAGGTCATTGTCGTAGTGGACAAGGACGTGAACGTGCGGAACGTCCAGGAGGCGTGGTGGGTCGCGCTGAATCACATCGACCCGGAACGCGACGTGCGGTTCTCGATGGGGCCGATAGATGTGCTCGATCACTCCAGCCGCGCGTTCACCTATGGATCGAAGATGGGAATCGATGCAACGCGGAAGTGGCCCGAGGAAGGCTTCACCCGGAACTGGCCGAAGGTGATCGAGATGGATGCGGCGACGAAACAACGGGTCGATGCGATCTGGTCGAAGCTCGGGCTGGGACCGAATGAGAGGTCGGAGAGATTCAGAACCTATGATGCGCGATAAGCAGCCGGTCGCGGTGGCGCGTGAAGGCCAGACGTTGCGCGGAAAAGGCGTGCTGCTGCGCCACGCGAACCTGGTGCGCCTCCCGCACACTGTTTTTGCTCTGCCATTCGCATTGGTGGGGGTAGTGCTGGCGAGCTACATCGCGCCCATTGCCTGGCGGGCTGTCGGGTGGGTCGTCGTCGCGTTCACCAGCGCGCGATTTGCCGCGATGGGCTTCAATCGCATCGCCGATCGCGAGATCGACGCGCGGAACCCGCGCACCCGCTCCCGGGAGATCCCATCGGGTGCGATGACCGTACGCGAGGCCGCTGTCGCGGTGACGATCGCGTGCCTCGTCTTTTTCGTCTCGGCGTGGCAGCTCAACGCACTTTGCCTGGCGTTGTCCCCGCTGGCGTTGGCGTGGGTGCTCTTCTACAGCTACACCAAGCGCTTCACACGATGGTCGCACCTCGTGCTCGGCGTCGGTCTGTCGATTGCCCCTGTCGGCGGCTACCTCGCCATCACTGGTCGCTGGAGTGATCCGTGGTGGATGCTGATAGCCCTGGCGGTGGCGGTCGCGACCTGGGTCGGCGGATTCGACATCCTGTACGCGCTCCAGGATGTGTCGTTCGATCGCGAGAACGGACTTTACTCGGTGCCCTCGACTTACGGAGAAGCAAGCGCGCTTGGGATTGCGCGGGTCCTACACCTGCTCACTATCGTCGCACTGACTGTCGGCGGCGTCGGCGCAGGCGCCGGCCTTCTCTATTTTCTCGGCGTTATCGTGGCGGCCGCGCTGCTGCTTTATGAGCACTCGCTGGTTCGCGCCGATGATTTCTCGAGACTCGATGCCGCCTTCTTTACCATGAATGGCGTCATCAGCATTGTCTTTCTCGGCTTCGTCTTCACCGAGCGCCTGCTGCGATGACTGGCGCGCCGCCGATCGTCGTCGGGATTACGGGTGCTTCGGGCGCGCCGTACGCGGTTCGCCTGCTCCAGGCGCTCACCGCCGCGCATCGCCGGGTCTCGCTAATTGTATCGAAGTACGGGTTGCGACTGCTCGCCACCGAGGCGGGCATCGACTCCATCGATGCGCTGCGCGACACCGTCGGGATCGACGCCTGGGCTTCCTACGTCGAGACATTCTCCAACGACGATCGCGGCGCTGCGGCTGCGTCCGGCTCGGCACGAACGGCTGGCATGGTGGTATGTCCGTGCTCGATGGGGACGCTTTCGGCGATCGCCGTCGGAGCGTCGCGGTCCTTGATCGAACGCGCGGCGGATGTAACACTGAAGGAGAGTCGAAAGCTCATTCTGGTGCCGAGGGAGACTCCGCTCAGCGCGATCCACCTCGGCAACATGCTGCGTCTCGCGCGTGCCGGCGCGGTGGTAATGCCCGCCGCACCCGCGTTCTATCATCGCCCGAAAGAGATCTCCGATCTCGTGGATTTCGTAGTCGCTCGGATTCTCGATCACCTGGAAGTCGATCATAACCTGGTCGCGCGATGGAAGGGTCAGCCCGAGCGGTAACAACCGTTGGGCGCGCCGACAACCTGACTACACCTCGGGAGTATGCCCTATGAGAACTGCTTTGTCCGGAGTTGTCGTTATTTGTCTGCTGGCCGGCTTCGGTGCCTGCAATCCGCTTGACCTCAACGACAACGTGCTTCTGGCGGTGACAAAGCTCGAGGCGCCCGCCGCGGCCTCGCCCACCGCGCCCTTCACCGTCACCCTCACTCTGGTTACGGGCGGGTGCACGAGCTTCAACAGAATCGACGTTCAGCACTTCGAGCAGGGCGTACGCCTGATTCCGCTGGGTACCAATTCGAGCATTCGTCATAAGGATGTAGTCTGTCTGGACGTGCTCAAGGAGGAGCCGCACGACGTGCAGCTCGAGCCGCCGTTCACGAATCCGTACACGGTCTTTGTCGAGCAGGGTGTTCAGCCCGACGTCACTGCGACCGTTCAGATCCAGTGATCAGCTAACCTGCCTCGTCCGCTTCATCTCCTTCGGGAACCGCCGGAACCACGATGACAGCAGGAGCAGCTCGTCGATCTCGTGGGTGGGAATCTGCGCCGTCGGAGAAGGATTCTCGGCGAAGATGTCTTCGACGAGCTGCTTCATCGTGCGCCGGTCCTTCGACGATTTCGGCTTCGTCAGCTCGGCACGCACGACGCCCCGTCTGATCAGATAGACCTTGTCCTCGCCCTCGTGGCCGGGCACGGTATAGACGAAGGAGAGATTCTCGACCGCGAAGCGTAGCCGCCCGAACTGCGCGCGCAGTGCTTCGAGTCGCTCGAGCTTGTCGCGGTAGATAGCGGCGCGCTCGAACTCGAGCTCCGCGCTCAATTTTTCCATCTGCGCGCGCAGCATGTTGATCGGGCTGTCGTCGGATCCGTCGAGGAACGCCCGCGCCAGCGCGACCCGCTCCAGGTACTGGCTCGCCGAGCAGCCACCGACGCAGGGACCGAGGCATTTCGAGATCTCGTGACGGATGCATCCCGGCGTCCGCGCCAGCTGGAAAAGCTCGGTCTGGTCGCTGAAGAACATCTTGAGATCGACCCGGCAGTCGCGCAGCATCAACGCATCGTTCAGCTCGCGCACCGCTTCCTCGACTCGCTGCGCGCCGACGAACGGTCCGTAGTAGATGTCAGCGTCTTCGCCCGAAGCGCCCCGTACCACCAGCAGCTTCGGGGCGGCGCCCCTGGTGAGCTTGATGAAGGAGTAGTTCCGGCCGTCGTTCTTCATCGCGACGTTGTAGCGCGGCCGGAAGCGCTTGATCATTCGCAGCTCCTGGAGCAGCGCCGCGAACTCGCTCGGCGTGTAATCCCATTCGATTTTTTCCGCTGAGCGAAGGATGCGCGCGCCTTTTTCCTCCGGGTAGGCGCAGCGGAAATAGCTGAGAAGCCTCGTCCGCACCCGCTTCGACTTGCCGACGTAGAGGACCTCGCCATCGCTGGATAGCATTCGATAGACGCCGGGCCGGTCAGCCGCGCTGTCCTTGACGGTCGACCGCATCACCGCGAGCTGGGCGTCGCTCGTTGGTTGGTTCTCGAGTCGAGGTGTGCCGCGAATCATCTCAGTGTTGGCATTTCACGCACATCGTAGTCGCGCGGCCGTCGACGGCGTGGGTCGTCACCAGCCGGGAGCCGCAGCGATGGCAGGCGAGTCCGCCGCGGCCGTAGGCGTCGAGCTTCTCGACGAACGATCCACGCTGTCCCCGCGCGTCCCTGTAGTCGCGAAAGCTCGTTCCCCGCGCCGCGATTGCTTCGGAAAGGACCGCGACGATCGAGTCGCGCAGCAGCTTTGCTTCCTCCAGCGAGACCGCGGCGGCCGGGCGTGATGGATCGATGCGCGCTCGCCAGAGCGCTTCGTTTGCGTAGATGTTGCCGATGCCGGCGATTTTCCGTTGCTCCATAAGGACTTTCTTGACGGGCTGACTGGTGGCCCGAAGAACTCCCGATAGATGCGCCGCTGTAAACGCACGGTCAAGAGGCTCGATGCCGAGTTTCCCCGAGTACTCAGCGAATCGTTGCTCATCCATGAGTGCGAAGGTGCCAAGCCGGCGAACGTCGGCGTAATGCAGGGCTCGACCGTCGTCGAGATCCATCCGCAGAGTCGAGTACTCGAGCGCTTCCTTTCCCAGAGTACCATCGTCAATGAGCAGTGCGCCCGTGAACCGGGGCTGCACGACGATGCGCTCGCCCGTGTCGAGGTCGATCACCACCAGCTTCGCGCGACGCCAGCTGCGTACGACCCGCGCGTCGCGCAGCCGTCTCGCGAGTGTCCGCGCGCTTACTTCGCGGAGAACGTCGGCTTTGCGAACCGTGACTCTTGTGATCGTACGACCACGGATCGCGGCGTCGAGATCGCGCGCGATCGTCTCGGTCTCAGGTAACTCGGGCACCGCGGTTCAGCTCACGCCAGGCGATGTCGCGACGCAGCTGCTTTCCTGCGAGAGACACCCGCTCGGCGTGCGATCGCGACAGCTCTGCCGCTTCGACGAGCGTCGGTGCGACGGCAGTGACTCCGAGCACCCGCCCGCCGGCGGTGACGAGATTCCCGGTCGCCGGGTCCTGTGCCGTGCCGGCCTGGAAGACTTCAACGCCGTCCTCGCGCGCAGGCAGCTCGATCACATCTCTCGTCCGCGGCTTGTCCGGATATCCGGCCGCCGCGATGACAGTGGTGACGGAGCAGAGTGGCTTCCAATCGGGATAGCGCGCGCGGCTCAACGATCCGCCGCCGGCAACCGCGGCAATCAGCTCCAGCAGCGACGAGTCCATCAAAGGCATCAACGTCTGTGTCTCCGGATCGCCGAAGCGGCAGTTGAACTCGACGACTTTGGGACCCTCGTTCGTGATCATGAGTCCCACATACAAAAGTCCCTTGAAGGTAGAGCTGACATCCCGCATTGCAGCCAGAGTGGGACGCACGATCTCCGACATTACCCGCGTCGTCAGGTCCGTCGTCGCGAACGATGTGGGCGCATAGGCGCCCATGCCGCCGGTGTTGGGCCCACGGTCACCCTCTAACAGCCGCTTGTGATCCTGCGCCGGCATGAGCGGAAGCGCCTGCTGTCCGTCGGTGATCGCAAAGAGTGAGAGCTCCTCGCCCTCCATGAACTCCTCGATCAGAATCTCGCGCCCGGCGGCGCCGAAAATCCGGTCACTGAGCATCGCATCGATTGCGCGCTCGGCTTCGGCGGCGCTCTGGGCGACGACGACGCCCTTTCCCGACGCGAGGCCCGACGCCTTGATCACGACCGGAGATCCGAAGCTCGCGAGCGCCGCCTTCGCCTCTTTCGCGTCGCTGTGCTGAGATGCGCGTGCGGTCGGGATTCCTGCCTTCACCATCAGGTCCTTCGCGAAGCGCTTGGAGGTCTCGATGCGCGCTGCTTCCCGTGTCGGTCCGAAGATCGGTAGCCCGTGGGTCTGGAACAGATTGACGATACCCGCCTCGAGCGGACCCTCGGGACCGACGATGGTCAGGTCGACGAGCTCTTCCTCGGCCAGATTGACGAGATCCTTGAGCTTGTCCACTCCGATTGGAACGCAGCGCGCAAGCTTCGCCATGCCCGGGTTTCCCGGGGCGGCGATCAGCTCGAGCGTCGGATCATCGCGACAGAGCTTCCAGGCGAGCGCGTGCTCCCTTCCGCCGCTGCCGATGATTAGTGCCTTCATGCCAACGCTTGCTCGAGATCCGCGGTCAGGTCGCCGATGTCTTCAACTCCGCAGGACAGGCGCAGCAAGTCATCGGTCAAACCGAGCCGAGCGCGTGTTTCTGGAGGAACCGACGCGTGCGTCATCGACGCAGGATGGCTGATCAGACTCTCGACGCCGCCAAGGGACTCCGCAAGCGAGAACACCCGCACCTTGCCGAGTATTTTTGCCGCCCGTTCCTTGCTGCCGGTGAGAATCGAGATCATGCCGCCAAATCCCTTCATCTGCCGCTTGGCCAGCTCGTGCTGCGGGTGCGACGGCAACCCCGGATAGATCACGTTCTCATGCCCGAGCTTCTCCGCCAGCCACCCGGCAATCTTGCGGCCATTCTCGTCGTGGCGGGGCATGCGCAGGTGCAGCGTCTTCGTGCCGCGCAGCACCAGCCACGCATCGAACGGACCGGGAACGGCACCCGCTGAATTGAGAATGAACTGCATCCGCTCCGCGAGCGCGTCGTCGCGCACGACCGCGATGCCGCCGACCATGTCACTGTGGCCGTTCAGGTATTTGGTGCTCGAGTGATAGACGATGTCGGCGCCGTGCTCGAACGGTCGCTGGAAGAACGGCGATGCGAAGGTATTGTCGACGATGAAGAGGGCGTTACGCCGCTTCGCGATCTCGCCGACGGCGCTCAGGTCGGTGATGCGCATCATCGGATTGGTGGGCGTCTCGGTCATGATCGCGACCGTATGCTCGTTGCACGCATCCTCGACGTTCTGCGGATCCCGGCTGTCGACGTAGGTGAAGCAGAGGCCGAAGTTGCGGAGAATCTTGTCGAACAGCCGGAATGTGCCACCGTAGCTGCTCTCCCCGGCGACAATGTGGTCCCCCGACTTGAACAGCTTCATGATCGAATCGGTGGCGCCCATGCCACTGCTGAACGCGAACCCGTGCGTGCCGCCCTCGAGCGCGGCGACGTTTCGTTCCAGCGCTTCGCGGGTCGGATTCTTTCCACGGGCGTACTCGTAGCCCTTGTTCTTGCCCAGGCCCTCCTGCACGTAAGTCGACGTCGTATAGATCGGCGTCATGATTGCGCCGGACAATAAATCAGGTCGCTGTCCCGCGTGGATCGCGCGGGTACCGAAGGATGCGTTCAGATCTTCGTCGAAGATGCGGGTCATGCGCCTTTCACACCAAGGGAGGAAGGGTTGAGTGGCAGAAGTCTAACCAATCGGCCCGGGGTTATCTGTCGGGCTGAACGCGGAAATTTGCGTCCGCCCAATTCCCAGCGCGCGACTAAATTTACGAGCTATTCGCAGTCTCAATGCCAACCGGGGGTTCGGTCACGAATGGCTTATGAAGGCTTGATGGTCAGCGTGTCGGGCGTGCGCGGTCGGGTCGGGGAGGCGCTGACGCCCGAGATCATCGCGAAGTTCGCATCCGGATTCGGCGCCTGGGCGCTCGATCGGGCGGGGGGAAAGGCAAGTATCATCGTCGGGAGGGACAGCCGGGTGTCGGGGCCGATGTTCCAGCCGGTGGTCCATGCTGCGCTGCAGTCGGTTGGCTGCGACGTGATCGATGTGGGAATGGTGCCGACTCCTACCGTGCAGCTCGCGGTCGAACACCATCACGCCGCCGGCGGACTGGCGATCACCGCCAGCCACAACCCGATCGAGTGGAACGCCCTCAAGTTCATCGGCCCCTCCGGTCTCTTTCTCGACGGCGCTGAAGGCGCCGAGATGCGAGAGGTCGTCGAAGGGAAGATCGCGCGCGCGACCTGGGACAAGCTCGGCACGATTACGCCGGACAAAGACGCCGCGCGGGAGCACATCGAGAAGATTCTGGCGCTGCCGTTCATCGACGTGGAGGGAATTCGCAAAAAGGGTTTTCGGGTCGGGCTCGACTGCGTGCGCGGCGCCGGCGGCGCGTTCATGCCGATACTGCTCGAGCTCCTCGGCTGCAAGCTCGCGACTATCAACATGGAGCCGGATGGACGGTTCCCGCGCCCGCCCGAGCCCGTCGCCGAGAATCTGGGCGAGCTCCAGAAGCTGGTGCAGGACTCCCACTGCGACATCGGCATGGCGGTGGATCCAGACGTCGATCGGCTGGCGCTGGTCTCGGAAGAGGGGATCGCGATCGGCGAGGACTACACCTTGGCACTCGCTGCCAAGCTCGTGCTTCGCCACCGGAAGGGAGTCGTGGTCACCAACCTCTCCACGAGCCGGATCGTCGACGACGTCGCGGCGGAAGCAGGCACGCGTGTCATCCGCGCGCCGGTGGGTGAAGTGAACGTCGCGACCCGGATGCGCGCCGAGAACTCTCCGATAGGCGGCGAAGGCAATGGCGGCGTCATCCTGTCGGAGCTCCACCTCGGCCGCGACGCGCCGGTTGGAGCCGCGATCATGCTTCAGCTATTGCTCGAGGAAGGGAAGCCGCTGTCGAAGATCGCCGCGGCGTACCCGCGGTACATCATCGTCAAGGACAAGCTCGATCGTCCGAACGCCCCGCTGGACGCGGTGTATGATGCTCTCAGGCGTGCGTTCTCCGATGCAGCGGTCGACACCCAGGACGGACTGCGGCTGACCTGGCCCGACCGGTGGGTGCACGTCCGGCCTTCCGGAACGGAACCAATCGTGCGAGTAATAGCCGAAGCTCCCACGGCGGACGCCGCCGAAAAACTGGTGCGGGACTGCCGGAAGCCCGTCGAGGCGCTGGGACGCTAGCCAGACCGTCAACGAGAATCTCATATGTGTGGAATCATCGGTTATATCGGATCGCGGGGCGCAACACCTCTGTTGCTGGAAGGCCTCAAACGCATGGAGTATCGCGGGTACGACTCCGCGGGCGTCGCGGTCATGAACGGACACGGGGTCGAGACCCGGAAAGCCGCCGGTAAGATCTCCCAGCTCGAGCGCGCGCTCGCCGCCAGTCCCGTCGATGGCGACACGGGAATCGGACACACGCGCTGGGCCACCCACGGCGTTCCCAACGAATGCAACGCCCACCCGCACGTCGACTGCAAGGGTGAGATCGCGGTGGTCCACAACGGAATCATCGAGAACTCGGGGACTCTCAAACAGGGTCTCGAGGCCCGCGGTCACGAGTTCGCGTCCGACACCGACACCGAAGTCATCGCCCACCTGGTCGAGGAGGCCTTCGACGGAAATCTCGAGGACGCGGTCATCGAAGCCCTCTGGCAGATCGAAGGGACCTACGGCATCGCCGTCGTCTCCAGCCAGGACCGCGACAAGATCGTCGCCGCTCGCAAAGGCAGTCCGCTGCTGATCGGACTCGGTGAGGGCGAGTACTACGTCGCCAGTGACGTCTCGGCGATCCTCGCCCACACCCGCGAGGTCGTCTATCTCGACGACGGCGACGTCGCGGTCCTCACCCGCAATGGTTACACAATTCTCAATCAGCGGGCGCAGGAGCTGGAGCGCCGCGTGAGCAAGATCGATTGGGACCTCGACCAGATCGAGCGCGGTGGCTTCGACCACTTCATGCTCAAGGAGATCTTCGAGCAGCCCGCCACGGTCGAGAACTGCATGCGCGGCCGGCTGCTTCCGGAGCAGGGGACGTCGAAGCTCGGCGGCCTCAACATGACCGACGAAGAGCTCCTCCGCTTCGACAACATTCTCATCACTGCGTGCGGTACGAGCTGGCACTCCGCGCTGATCGGCGAGCACATGCTGGAGAACCTCGCCCGCATTCCCGTCGAAGTAGAGTACGCATCCGAGCTCCGCTATAGAAATCCGATCGTCACCGACAAAACTCTCTGCATCGTCATCTCACAGTCTGGAGAGACGGCGGACACCCTGGCGGCGATGCGCGAAGCCAAGGCTCGCGGCGCGCGTACCTACGGCATCGTGAACGTCGTCGGCTCGACCATCGCGCGGGAGAGCGACGGAGGCATCTACGTCCACGCCGGTCCCGAAATCGGCGTTGCTTCGACGAAAGCGTTCACCAGCCAGGTTATCGCGCTGCTGCTGTTCACGCTCAAGCTGGCACGGCTCCGCAACCTCTCGATGGTGGATGGCAAGGAGATCATCGAGGAAATGCAGGCATTGCCGGCGAAGATCCAGAACGTCCTCGATCGCGCATCCGAGATCGAGAAGATCGCCGAGGACTTCAAGAACGCCCAGAATTTCCTGTATCTCGGGCGCGGATACAGCTTCCCGACCGCGCTCGAGGGTGCGCTCAAGCTCAAGGAGATCAGCTACATCCACGCCGAGGGATATCCCGCGGCGGAGATGAAGCACGGTCCGATCGCGCTCATCGACGAGAAGATGCCGGTGGTGTTCATCACGCCGCACGACTCGGTGTTCGACAAGGTCGTTTCCAACGTCCAGGAAGTAAAAGCGCGCGGCGGGCGGGTCATCGCCATCACCACTCGCGACGAGGACGCGCTCGAGGGCAAGCTGGACTACGAGTTCCGGATTCCCGAAACCAAGGATCTGTTGACGCCGGTGCTGGCGTCGGTTCCGCTCCAGCTGCTGGCGTACTACATCGCAGTCAAGCGTGGCGCGAACGTCGATCAGCCGCGGAATCTGGCCAAGTCGGTAACGGTGGAGTAGAGCGCTGCGAGTCCTGCTGCAACGGGTCTCGCGGGCGGAAGTCCGCATCGGGGAACGAGTCGCGGGGAAGATCGGCAGAGGATTTCTGCTCCTCGTCGGCTTCATCCACGACGACACGACCGACAAAGTCGACTGGATGGCGGAGAAGTGCTCTGGACTCCGGCTCTTCTCTGACGCCGAGGGAAAGATGAACCTCGGCCTCTCCGAAGTTGGCGGTGGGCTGCTGGTGGTGTCCCAGTTCACCCTCTACGGGAATTCCGACAAAGGCAAGCGCCCGAGCTTCATCGACGCCGCGCGCCCTGAAGTCGCGATTCCGCTTTACGAGCGCTTCGTGTCGGCTCTGCGCGGCAAGGGCTTAACGGTTGAGACGGGTGAATTCGGCGCGATGATGGATGTCGAGCTCGTCAACGACGGCCCGGTCACACTCTGGCTGGAGCGGTGAGCGAGATCAGGGTCGTGCTGGCCTCGCAGTCGCCGCGCCGGCAGCAGCTCCTCGACCTGATTGGAATCCGCCACGAGGTCAGGCCGGCGAACATCGATGAGACTCCGCGGCCGCGCGAAGCGCCACGCCGTCACGCCGAGCGTCTCGCGCGCGAGAAGGCGAGCACCATCGCGACGCGGGATCCGGAGCTGATCACCATCGGCGCGGACACCGTCGTCGTGGTCAATCGAAAAGTGCTCGGCAAGCCAGCCGATGCCGCTGAAGCGGCGTGGATGCTCGAGATGCTGAGTGGCCGCGAGCACACCGTGATCACCGCCGTCGCCGTCGCGCGGGGACGCAAGATTCGCTCGGCGATCGAGGAGGTGAAGGTCAAGTTCAGGCGCCTCCGTCCCGATGAGATCGAAACCTACATTGCGACTGGTGAGCCGATGGACAAGGCGGGCGCGTATGGCATTCAGGGTTTCGGTGCCACCATCGTCGAGCACATTGAAGGAGATTATTTCGCCGTGATGGGTCTGTCGCTGGTGCGACTGGTTGCATTGCTGCGTGATGTCGGAGTTCGCTACCGATTCGGCGAGCTGTCAGTCTCCGCCGATTAGCTCGCGGGCCTGCTCCATCACCCGCCGCTCGTTGTCGAATGCGAGCTGGCTCGTCGCATCCTCGATCGGCACCCAGCGGGCTTCGTTGACTTCCCAGTCGTGATCCGCGGTATCGCCTGAAACGTAGCGCAGCAGAAAGAAGTGCACGCGCTTGTGAAACCGCACCCTGATTCCGTTCTCCAGACCGACGTACCAGTACTCCACGGTCTCGATGTGTTGGACTACTTCGCTGGTGACTCCGCCTTCCTCGCGCGCTTCGCGGACCGCGGTCACCTCGGGCTTTTCATCCTTGTCAACGAGGCCCTTGGGCAGCTGCCATCGATTGTTGCCACCCACCCCAACGATCACGACTTCGATCCTTCCCGGCTCGCCGCGATAGACGACGCCGCCGGCCGATACCTGATCCCTGATCGGGATCCTGATCGCCGAAGTTTTCTTTCCCGTCGATTTGCGCGGCGTCATCGCCCCATTCCGCCCGAGTAGCGGTCGCGCCAGATCTCCACTTTTTCCAGCACGTCGGTTGTCTGAATGCGCGTCATTCTCCCGGCTCGATTCTCCATCGAGATCGGGTAATCTTCGCCCGGCTCGCCGTAAGCGTCGATGATGAGGTCGTGGAAGCGCCGATAAGGCCCGGTGCGCTTTGGATTGGTGTAACCCATCACGCTGATCACCGGCCGGTTGAGCGCGACGCTCATGTGCAGTGGTCCGGTGTCGGGAGACAGCACCAGCGCAGATGCGTCCAGAATCGACACGAGATTGCGCAGTCCGCTTCCCAGCTCGCTGCGCGGCTTGTTACGCGTTCTCGCCATCACCACTCGCTCGGCCGCGAGCTCGCGCTCGGAGCGACCACCTACGAGCACGACCTGCATCCCGTATTGCTCGTGGAGCGCGTCGGCGACTTCCGCCCACCGCTCCGGAATCCAGTCCTTTTCGGGCTTGCTCGTCGCGATAACGATGGACGCGATTGGCCGTCCTATCGACTCGACGAAGGTCTGCTGCCAGTCGCGCTCGTGCGACCACGGACCGAGATCCCAATCGACGGGTTCCGGAGATACGCCGAGCGCGTAGAGAAATTCGAAGTACTGATCCTGGACGTGCTGGACCCGATTCGCGGGAATCTTGCGATTGGTGAAAAGCCAGTTCATGTCGCGCGCCCGCGCACGGTCGAAGCCGAGCTTGATCGGGGAGCGGGTGAAGCCGGTTACGATTCCAGCCTTGAAGTAGACCTGGAGGTTGATGACGAGGTCGAACCGACGCCTCGACATCTGCGCAGCCGCATCGGCAAATGCGCGCAATCCGCGGTGGCGATCGAAGATGATGATCTCGTCGATCGACCGATGCCCGCGCACCAGTGCCGCCGGGCCCGGCTGCAGCACCCAGGTTATCCGCGCAGCCGGATTCTCGCGCTTGAGCGCATTGATTACCGGCAGCACGTGCACCGCGTCCCCTACCGCGCTCATCATCACGATGCAAATATTGTTGGGGACCGTCGGCGGCGCCGCGCTCATTCCATGCTTTTGAGGCGGAGGTGCTCCTCGTCTTCGGCTGAGTAGGGAAGCCCTTCGTTGTCGCGCCACTTCCGCAGCGAGCGAATCAGGCGATCGAGATTCGCTTTCGCGACCAGCGGTGAGCCCGGCGAGCTGAATCGCACCCGGTCGACATCGAGCACGTGTGCATCCAACCCCGGACCCTCGCCGGCGGTGAGCAGGATGTTCTTGAGGTTCAGATCCTGGTGGTAGGCGCCGGCGTGGGCGAGGTCGCGAAGTAATCCCGCGATCGCATCGAGAACCATGATCCGGTGGTTGTGATCGGTGACTTTCATTAGCGCGACCGAGAGGTCGTGCCCGTTGGGGATCTCACGGGTTGCAACGTCCGATTTGCGGAACAGCACGCTCTGCGGGTACGACACATACGCCACGACTTCGGGAGTGCTGACCCCGCTGGCGCGCAGCCGCAGCGACGCGACCAGCTCCCGAAATCCGCGCGTCGGCATCAGAAAGAGATCCTTGTTGATCTTCGCCATCCAGCCGCCGCGCATGTTGTGTCGCACCACCGCGCGCCCACAATTGCCGGGCAGATTCACGGCGAACACCGGCGCGCGACCAGTGAGCACCGCCGCGTCGGGCTGTCGGGCCGCGTATTCGTACAGTCGTTCCTTCTCGAGCACCCCGCGGAGAGCCGACGCGCATGAGGCGATGGCGACAACGCGTGCACCGCCAACCTCGAACCGCTCGTAGGAGGGAATCGACAGCCCGATGATCATCCCGGCTCGGAATCTCGGCGCACCGATGCGATCGCGTTGAGCAGCGCGCGCGCCTTGCTTCGCGTCTCCTCCCATTCGCGCTCGGGGACCGAGTCGGCGACGATGCCCGCTCCGGCCTGCACGGACGCCATGCCGCCGGCGATCACGCAGGTCCGAATGGTGATCGCGAGGTCCATTCTCTCTCCGCCGGCCGCGATGTAGCCGATGGCACCGGCGTAGGGACCGCGCGCGACCGGTTCCAGCTCGTCGATGATTTCCATCGCCCTGATCTTGGGCGCGCCGGTCATGGTGCCCGCAGGGAACGTGGCTCGAAAGACGTCGAGTGAAGAGAGGCCGTCGTTCAGCTCGCCTTCAACCTGACTGACTATGTGCAGCACGTGCGAGTACTTCTCCACCTTCATCAGCTCGGTGACTTTCACCGTTCCGTACCTGGATACCCGTCCAACATCGTTGCGACCGAGATCGACCAGCATGACGTGCTCGGCGCGTTCCTTCTCGTCGGCGAGTAGATCAGCGGCGAGCGCTTCGTCGTCCCCGCGATTCTGGCCGCGCGGCCGCGTTCCGGCGATCGGGCGCAGCGTCACCTTGTTGTCCGACACCCGCACCAGAAGCTCCGGCGAGCTGCCCACGATCTCCACCCCGTCAAGAACGAGATGGTACATGTACGGCGAAGGATTGATGGCGCGGAGGGCCCGGTAAAGGTCAGCGGGATCGAAGTCCAGTGGCAGGTCGATGCGTCGCGACAGCAGCGCCTGAAAGCAATCTCCCGCCCGGATGTATTCCCTGATTCGCTCGACGTGCGCGATGAAGTCGGCGCGCGCGTAGGTCGAGTGACCTTCGTTGACGGGCGCGTCCGACCGCGGGGTTATGCTCGGCAGTCGCGACGGCGCGCGCAGTCGTTCCATGATCTCTTCGAGCTCGTCGGTCGCGTCCTCGTACAGCGCTCGGAGCTCATCGCCCGTGGCGCCATTCGACACCGGAACCGAGATGACCACCCGCGCGCGACCGTAGAGATTGTCGAGGATCACCAGAGACCGGGTGAACGCGAAGATCGCGTCCGGTGCCGGGACCCCGCCGGGCGGCCGGTTCGGCAGCTTCTCGATGAGACGCACGATGTCGTAGCTGAAATAACCAACCACGCCGCCCCAGAACTGGCCCAGCTCCGGGACTTCGGCCGGCTCGATGCCTTCGACGAGTTCCTTGAGATCCGCGAGCGGGTCGATCGGTTTGCGCGCGTTGTGCCACCCGAGCTCTACGGACCAGTCTTCGACGACGCCGTTGGCGAGTCTCCAGGCCGACCTGGGCTCGGTGCCGAGGAAAGTGTATCGGGCCCAGGTTTCCCCACCCGCGAGAGCTGACTCGAGTAGAAATGCGAACGGACCGCGGCGGAGCTTGGCGAACGCCGATACCGGCGTATCGGTATCGAGCAAACAGTCGCGCCACACGGGTACGAGGGTCGCCCCCGCGGCACGCCGGCGGAATTCCTCGAACTGTTTGTCGTCGATTTCTGCTCGCGCCGTCAATTCGCTCTTCCTCCGCCGTTGGCGGCACCAGCAACTAACTTTCGTAAATGAAGCCCGGCACGTTCGCAGTCTTCGCCGTACTGCTCGTTTCCCGGACGCTGCACGCGCAGCAGCCCTGGAACGATGAGCGCACCCGCGCGCTCGTTGAGCGCGCCACCGAGCGCAGAGCCAGTCAGCTCGCCGACACCGCCCTCGTCGACTACATGGCGACCGCCCATGGTTACGTCACCTTCCTCGCGCAGTTCGG
>DATFGW010000111.1:0-29170 GCA_035249045.1 Gemmatimonadaceae bacterium
CTGGCGCGCGTCGCGGAAGACGTAAAAGCGGACCTGTTGTGCGTGGGCCGCGGAGGTCGACGCCAGGGAGGAAGCCGATTTGGCGCGACGACGCCGCAGCGCTTGCTAGCCCACGCGCGCGTGCCCGTGCTCATCGTGCCCAGCACCCCCGATGACGTCGTACCCACCGGCGGCGAGCGGATAATTGCCGCGATTGATGCGCGTGCCGGAGGCGACTCGATTCTCGAGGTCGCCGCGGCGCTCGCCTCGAAGTGGGGCTTCGATATCGAGGCCGTCCACGTCGTCGAGGCCGAGACCCGAACGCAGTCGCTCGCCAGGTACATCGGACGACTCAGCGCCCGAAACGGCCAACGCTCTTCAACCGACGAGGTCAGGCGTGTCGGCCTCGAAGCACTGACCGAGCTTGGTCTCACATCGCTCGCTGAGGAATGGTTGAGATCGAAATTGGCCGAGGTCGAAGGAGGCGCGCGTGCCCACGTTTCGGTTCGCTGGGGCGATCCTGGGCCTGAGCTCGTGTCGTACGCGCAGGAGCATGCGGCGCTGCTGGTGGTCGGGCGTGAGAGTCAGCGGTCGCCCGTCGTCTTCGCCGGCAATTTTCCGAGTGGTAGCACTACTCGATACGTACTCTGGTCGGCGCCGTGCCCCGTGCTGGTGATGCCGCCGATCGGAGCGACGACAAATCAGCGTCAGCGACCATCGGTGGTTCCACAGCTGCAACCGACCCGGCTGTTCGAGAGCTCGTATTCGACGCCGGTCAGATCATCGCCGGTGCGCCGCTTCGGCGTGCGTACCGGCGGCGATGGCGACAGCGCGGCATGACATCCGGCAGGCAGTGGTTATCTACTCGCGCTCGTCCGAATCCGTCGATTTCAGGAAGCTTGGCGGCAAGGTCGCTCGCGGAACCGCTGCCTGATCGGTGCCGCCGGCTTCGATGACCCGAAAATCCGGTGGCATAATGGCGCGAACGTCATCCTCGATGAGCTCGGATGGGGACCGATGGCTGTGCCAGCGGCGCTCTTCAGGATAGTAAATCATGGCAATCACCCTCCCTGAATCTTGTTTGAATCTTCGATCGGTTCTGCCGTTTCAGCTTCCATCAGAATCTGTCGGATTCTCGCGCTTTCACATATGACGCTGCTGTACCAAGGGCAGCGACATACGTACCACCGACAACGATGAGGTCACGCATCAGCTTGTCGCGCTTGCCGCAAGGTGAGCTTCCACAGTAACTGCATAAGCATTACCGTAGCGACTAACGAGGAGGAGACGATGTACAAAATCATCATGGCCCCGGTCGATTTGTCGCCAATGGAAAGCCAGGCACTTTCTGTCGCGACGAGGCTCGCGCGCCAGTTCGACGCAACCCTGCATCTCGTTCGGGCAGTCGCGCCGCCTGTTGTCATCCAGACGATTCCGCCGATGAAAGCCTTCGAGATCACCGAGCAGGCTTTGGCCGAGGAGCACGAGGCGTGTCGCAAGAAACTGGAGGCCCTCGGTGCGCAGATAGAGAATGAAGCCGGCATCCGCGTACGAACCACGCTGAAAGACGGTCGGGTAACCCAAAGTCTTCGTGATTTTGCAGCCGAGATCGGCGCTGACCTCATCGTCATGACCAGCCATTCTCGGGGAGGACTCGAGCGACTGAGCCTCGGCAGCGTCACCGACTACCTCATCAGGGACACCCACATTCCGGTGCTCGTCGTCAAGCCCGACGTTCCGTTATTCGACGAAGCATCGGGGGTGACGTCGCGCATTGTCGTACCTCTCGATGGATCGGAGATGGCGCAGGAGATACTGCCTCAGGTGATCGCACTCGCGTCGGCGTTCAAGGCGACAGTGACTTTGTTGCAGGTGCTGACGCCGCAGACGTACTCGCAAAAGCGCATCGTTCAACCCGGATTGCCGTGGTGGGACGCCGACATGGCGGCGGCGGACGCCTATCTGTCTGGTCAGGCCGAGATCATTGCTGCCGGCGGAGTGACGGTGACGACGGAAGTCACCCTCAACACCGACGTGCCGGCTGCGATTCTCGATTATGCCATCCGGAACAAAGCCACCTCTCTCGCGGTCGCGACGAATGGCGTCGGCGGACTACGCCGCTTCGTGTTTGGAACGGTTGCCGACGAGCTGACGCGAAAATCTCCGATTTCGCTGCTCGTGTTTCACCCGAATGTCGAGGCGGCGACCGAGACCGTGCGCGGAGCACCCGCAGCAACTGCTGCGACTGGGAATTGAATAATGGCGAGAAACCGTGCGCGAGACGCCGCAGTGCCAATCACTCCCGCGAACATTAGGATCGACAGCGTCACGCTCGATGATGACGACAGGGCTGTGATCAGGCGCAAAACCCGAACGCGTTTCGCCAGGTTCGGTCGCGCGGTGGAGCGCGTGACCGTCAGGATCCGGGACGTCAACGGTCCGCGGGGCGGCGTCGACATCGAGTGTCGGATAAAGGTCGTGTTGAGTCGCTTGCCGAGCGTGGTGGCGGAACGGCGCGCCAAGAATTTCGAGGGCGCATTCGGTGGTGCGCTCGCGGCGGCCAGTCGAGCGGTGTCGCAGGCTGTCCGCCGTCGCCGAATGCGACCGATAAAAGCTACGAGGTCGCGCCGCGGTTCTGCCGTCTGACCAGGACGGTGGTCACACGTCGACTGTCTCGACCCGGATTTCTTTCCCGAGCGTCTGCTTGACGGGGCATCGCTCTGCAACCGCGAGCAGCCGGCTTCGCTGCTCGTCGCTCAGCGAACCCTTCAGCTCGATGCGTCTCTCGATGCGTTCGATGCCGACGGTGTCGGTCGCGCACCGCTCGCAGTCGGCAGCGTGCGAGCGCGCCTGGCGGACGGCGACCTCAGCGCCCTCGAGCGGCCAGGACCTGCGATCGGCGTACATTCGGAGCGTCATCGCCGTGCAGCTTCCCAGCGCCATCAGCAGGTACTCATAGGGCGTCGCTCCCGCGTCGGTCCCGCCGAGCGCGACCGGCTCGTCGGCGATGGAATGGTGCGAGCGTGCGGTGACGTCGGTGCGAAAGCTTTTGCGCCCAACCCGACTCACAACCCAGCTGCCGCCGTCATCTTTCGTCACGGGAATCCTCCTCTCATCCGACCCGGGCGATCATATCGTCGCCTCCGCGCATCGATTGCGCACGGCAAACGTACCTGCCTGGACGTCCGAGCGTGAGCGTGGCGTACCATTGTCCGCGACGTGTGTACCAGAGACAATGCGGCACTCCGCGGTATAGACTGCTAAAAGGGGCGCAACGCCCGTGAACAGTGCGCGGAGGCGAGATGTCGAAAGCAGTTGCGAGAGAACGAGGAAGGGGAAACGGCGTGGCGATTCCGCACCGGGCGATGCCCGCCCTGCTCAGCCTCGGCCAAAGCGTCTGGCTCGATTACCTGAGCCGGGGACTGACCCGATCGGGGGAGCTGGCGGCGATGGTCGGGAACGGGCTGCGCGGAATGACGTCCAATCAGACGATCTTCGAGCACGCCGTGGCTGGGAGCAGGGACTACGATGATGTGCTGATCGAGTCCGCCGCATCGCGTGCCTCGAATCGCCAGGTTTTCGAGGCACTGACCATTGAGGACGTGCAGGACGCTGCCGACGTTTTTCGTGGTGTCTATAACGAAAGCGATGGCGCGGATGGCTTCGTGTCGATCGAGATCTCTCCGGAGGTCGCCCGACACACCGAGGCGTCGATCGTCGAGGCACGCCGACTATGGCGGGGCGTGAATCGGCCGAACGTGATGATCAAGATACCAGGTACCCGCGAGGGGTGGCCCGCTATCGAGAGGTGTCTCCGCGACGGAATCAACATCAACGTCACGCTTCTTTTTTCTCTCGATCACTACAAAGCCGTCGCTGAAGCATACCTGCGGGCGCTCGAAGCCAGGGTTGCCGCCGGCCAGCCGGTGGATCGCGTCGCTTCGGCGGCGTCGCTCTTCGTCAGCCGTGTCGACACCGAGGTGGACAGGCGCATCGCGCTCAAGGGTGGGTCAGCGTCGATGCTTCGCGGGCGCGTGGCTCTCGCGAATGCACGGCTCGTCTATGACGCATTCACAAGGATATTGAGCGATCCGCGATGGAAAGCACTCGAGGCGCTCGGCGCGCGGCCACAGCGTCCGCTCTGGGCGAGCACTGGGACGAAGAACCCGGAGTACTCCGACGTGAAATACGTCGAGTCGCTGATCGGGCCCGATACAATCACGACCGTTCCGCCCGAAACACTCAGGCTCTTCGAGGATCACGGCCAAATCGAACAAACTCTCCCCGGCGACGTGGAAGACGCGCGGCAGACGATGACCGCGCTCGAGGCGGCAGGAATAAGCTTTTCCGATGTCAACAACACCCTGGAAGAGGAAGGCATCGCACGGTTCACCCGATCCCTCAAGAAGGTCCTGGCAGTGATCTCGAATAAGCGACTGACGCTCGGCTCCCACGCCTTGCACCTGTTCTGATGCAACGGAGTGTGGGCTTCGACCGGCGGTTGTACATGCTGCCCTTCGACCAGCGCGAGTCGTTTCAAACGAAACTGTTTGGCTGGAAGGGCGCGCTTGACGCCGCACAGACGAGCGAGATCGCGGCCGCCAAACAGGTCATCTACGACGGATTCCTCGCCGCGATCGACGACGGCGCTCCAAAAGACGCGGCTGCCATTCTTGTGGACGAACAGTTCGGAGCCGACATCCTGCGAGACGCTCGCAGGCGGGGTTACATGACTGCGTGCCCCGCCGAGCGAAGCGGGCAGAAGGAATTCGAGCTGGAGTATGGGAAGGACTTCGCGCGGCACATCGAGGAATTCGATCCCACCTTCTGCAAGGTGTTGGTGCGCTACAATCCCGACGGCGACGCGATCATGAACCGCCGGCAGGCGTCCAAGCTGTGTCTACTCTCCGAGTATCTCCGGGAGACGGGACGAAAATTTCTGTTCGAGCTGTTGGTCCCGCCCGAGCGCGCGGAGCTCGACGAGCTGGGCGGAGACGCTGCACTGTGGAATCGGACCCGTCGACCGCTGCACATGATGCACGCGATCGTGGAGCTCCAGGCCGCGGGTGTCGAGCCCGACGTATGGAAGCTCGAAGGAGTCGAGCACCGACAGGATTTCGTGAACGTGGTGACGGCCGCGCGCCGGGATGGGCGCGACAAGGTTGGCTGCATCGTGCTCGGGCACGGCGCCGATATGGAACAGGTACGACGCTGGCTTACGACGGCCGCCGACGTTCCGGGCTTCATCGGGTTCGCGATCGGCCGGACGACGTTCTGGGACGCGACGGCGCATTGGAAAAACGGGCGCATCTCACGCGCCGCCGCAGTGGCCGAAATCGCGCGGCGCTATCTGGATTGGGTGCGCATTTTTGAAGGCGCCCGCTCGACAACTAGTCGGCGAGCGCTGTCGGTGGGTGGAGCGGAAGCCACAGCGTAAAGGTGGATCCGCGTCCCGGCTCGCTCTGCACCGAGATCTGACCGCCGAGCGCATGCGCGAGCAGTCTGCTGATCGCCAACCCAAGGCCCGCGCCGGGCTTGTCGTTATCGCCGATCCTGCTGAACTCCTGGAAGATGAATTCCTGCCTGTCGGTGGGAATGCCGGGCCCGGTGTCTACCACCTCGACTACGACGCATTCCTCGTTTCCGAGTGATGAACAATCTGTGGGCCGGCTGGCGCGTAAAATTACGGAGCCACCGCCGGTGTATTTGATGGCGTTGGACAGCAGATTGGAGGCGATCTGTCGCACCCGACCAATGCTGGTCTCGACGACCGGCAGATCGGGGTCTGTTGCTACGGAGAGCGACAGGCCCTTCGCGTGCGCGGCGGCCTGAAATTCCTCGCCGAGTCCGCGGACGACGTCTCCGATGTCAACGCGCGCAAAAGAGAGAGCGAGATGGCCCGTCTCTGCTCGCGCCAGCTCGTGAAGGTCGTCGATGAGCGACAAGGCGGTTTTGATGCTACTGCGGATCCGATTGATGCTGATTTCCTGGGTCGGCGAGAGCTCGCCGTAAATCCCCGCGCGCAGGAGCTCGGCGTAACCGTCGGCGGCACCGATTGGATTCTTTACGTCGTGACTGAAGCCGCGAATGAGGCGCGAGCGGCTTCGTATTACCTGCTCCAGCTTTCGTCGCCCTTCGAGGGCCTCCTCCAGCAGCCTGACCTTTTCGTACGCCAGCGCCGCGAGGTGTCCGAAAATGGAAGCGCGCTCGAGATCGTCGGCGCGGAACCGACCCTCTGCCGGACTCAGAATGAACAGCGCCCCGACTGGTGTGCCGAGACTTCCGAGTGGCACCACGATTACCGTCCGCTCTGCGCTCTGGAGGTTCGCGTCGGTCAGCGAACGATTCGCGGGCTCCTCGATCAGCATTGGCGAGCCACTCTTCGTGACGACCTCGGTCTGCGACCCGGCAAATGACTGAGTGCTCTCGAGGAGCGGAACGCCGGCACCCGCGACCGCCCGCACGACGAGGCTGAGCGAATCAGGCGACCCGGTGACGATCTCCTCAACGAACGCGCCTCGTCCCTCAACTGCCTTGAGCGCAGCGTCGGCGATCACCTGCGTCACGTCACCTACCGTGAACGCTCCGGCAAGAGCTTCGGCCGCCTCTCGCAGCGCGGCTTCCTGCCGTGCGCGTCTCCTGGCTTCCTCGAGTGCGCGTTGCTCTCGCACTGTGAGAGCCATTACGCCGACTAGCGCTGCCAGCGCGGCGAGAACGAGAACGGCGTTGGCGATCAGCCCCCAATGCTCGAGGCCGCGGACGCGATCGTCTCGCTCGGCAATTCCCGCCACGAGGTCGGTCGACAGGTCGGTAAGAGCACCCATTGCAGCTTCATAGGCCGCGCGACTGTTCTGGGCGACGGACCGCGCGTCGCCTGGAGCGGCTCGATTTGCGGCGAGTACCGCGGTCGCTCGGCGCCATTCGTCGATCCGCGTCCGGACGCTGCGCACGTGGGCTCCGATCTGATCGTCGAGCTGGGCGGCCAGCCGATCGAGACTATCCAGTCTTGCCGCATCCTGCGAAACCGCGGAGCGATAACGCGCGAGCAGGAGCGGGTCACCCGATAGCGCATAGCCCTGCAGCGAGCCCATCTCTTCCGCCAGGCCCGATTGGAGCTGTGCCTCGACGACACGCGATGGAGCGAGTACCTCGGTGGTTTGGCGCAGGAGGTCCGTGATGCGCCAGGTCTGCCGTGCCGGTATGGCCACGGATCCGATCAGCGCGAGCACCACCAGCGCGAGCGGTCCTTCGCCCAGCGGCCTGGAACTCAGCCGACGCGCCGCGCCCGATGCGGATCTCCGAAGCCAGGTCACGGCGCCTCTGGCGCGATCCCGTTCACGCTTCCTCGCGCACCTGCATATCGGCGGCCTCCAGACTTTCGACGATCGAGGCGAGGTGATCGCGTCCGCGGGTCTCCAGTTGCAGCACGATCTCGACGTCACGCACCGAGATGTCTGCGTAGGCGCGCTGGTGCCTGACCTCGAGGACGTTTGCGCCGGTAGCGGCAACGATCGCGGTGAGTCTGGCAAGATTACCCGGTCGGTCGGGAACCGTGATGGCTAGCTGCACCAGTCGTCCTTCGGTGACCAGCCCCCGGTTGACGATTCGCTCGAGAAGGTTCACATCGATGTTGCCGCCCGAGAGCACCATCGCCGTCACGTCCGATGGCTGCAGAGGAAGCCGGCCGGCGAGGATCGCGGCGAGCGCGACAGCGCCGGCGCCCTCTGCCACGAGCTTTTCGTTCTCGAGGAGCGCGTGGACCGCGCCGGCAATTTCCTCCTCGCTGACGCTCACGATTTCATCCACATATCGTTCGATGATCGGAAAGGTCAGCTCGCCGATCTGCTTCACGGCAATCCCGTCAGCGATGGTTTCCTGTGATTCGATCCTGACGACCTTTCCGGCGCGGCGCGATGCGAGGGCGGAAGCGGCGACGTCGGCCTCGACTCCGAAGATCTTGAAGTCCGGCTTTTGTTCCTTGAGCGCGATCGCGATGCCGGAGATCAGTCCCCCGCCGCCGATAGGAACGACCACCGCAGTGAGATCGGGCAATTGTTCCAGCAGCTCGAGGCCCACGGTTCCCTGACCGGCGATCACCCGCGGATCGTCGAAGGCGTGCACGAAAACGTAGCCGTTCTCATCACGCATTCGCGTCGCTTCGATCATCGACTCCGAGAGCGTCGCCCCGTAAAAGTGCAAGCCGGCGCCGAAACGCTTCGTGTTCGACACCTTGATCAGTGGAGTGTGCTCCGGCATCACCACCTGCACCGGTACGCCGAGCCGCGCACCATGGTAGGCAACCGCCTGAGCGTGGTTACCGGCGCTCGCGGTGACAACCCCGCGCTTGCGTTCCTCGGCGGTGAGGTCCAGCATGCGATTGAGCGCGCCACGATCCTTGAATGACCCGGTGCGCTGGACGCTCTCGAGCTTGATGTGTAGCGGACCGGGCAAGCGGTCCCGCAATGCGAGTGCAGGGACGAGTGGCGTGACGGGTATCGCAGCGCGAATACGCTCGCGCGCTACCGCAACGTCGGCGAGTCCGAGCTTACTCAGAGAGCCTCTCTGTCACAGAGCGATCAGGCAGCATACCACGCCTCCGCTAGGACCACGCCTCGGGTGCGCTGCACTCCGGACACTGAATGTTAACGAAGGTAAGCCAGTCGATCACTTGCGTGGCCCGCGTCGGCCACTGCTGGTCTCCCGGGCGGGTCATGGAAAAAATCTCCCTGTATCGGTCGGTTATGCAGAGCGCGACTTCCGGCTTGCCGGAAGCGTCTACCGCGGCGACCCGATGGTGTAATCGGCTGTCGGCGTCGAAGGCAAGGGTGAAAGGATGCGACCACTTGCCGACCCATTCTTCCCGCGCGCGGGCGCTGATCACGACTACCCGTGCTTCCTCCATCTCCAGCTCGGCGCGCAGGTCGGCGAGCTGATCGAGAAGTCGCGCGCACCGATCGATAAGCTCGCCGTCGCCGAGCAGCAGGATGACGAGGTTCCAATCCGGTCTGAAGCTCTCCAGTTGAAGCTCGCTGCCATCCATGGAAGGCAACGTCGCGTCGGGAAAGAGGCGGCCCGTTCCACCCGGACTGCGCCCGTGTCCGGCGTCGAAGCCGACCTCGCTTTCGTGCAGGATGCCGTATTCAGTCATGGCTTGTAGGTGACGACTCGACCCCACAGGCTTGCGGTTCCCCAGATGCCCTGTCTCAAACATTCCAGCTGCACGATCTGACTGTGATCGACAAAGAGGTTTACCTCGGGACCATAGTGTTTGACGTACCACCCAAATACTTCTGGATCCGCCGCCTCGAACATCACCTGCTCGAGACCGAGCGCGTCGATGACGCGCGCCGGAACTTCGGTACGCCACGACTTGACGTTCTCGGTTATCCCCTCCGACTCGATCATGATCTGGTACGCGCCGGCATCGAGGAAGCGCTGCGCGAGCTGAATCATCCGCGCGATATCATGAGTACCCTCCGTCTCCAGCTCTCCGACGGACGTCGCGCCCCCCGCGCCAAACTGGATTCCGACTTCCGGCTTCGCCTTCAGTCCCATTCGACGCACCTTCTCCGCAAGTCTCACCCAATCGTCCGCGGGGAGCGTGATGAATCCGCTCGACAGCTCGATGATGTCGAATCCCGAGTCCTTGCAGGTGCCCAGGTAGCGATCGACCGCGCGCTCGCCCTGGGTCAAAACGCGCTCGATAAAACCGCCCGTCGACACCTGCACGTCGTGCTCGTGGCAGAGGGCAATCAGGTCGAGAAGCTGGGTATACGGAATCAGCGTGAAGGAGCCTCCGGCGAACTTGAGCGTGTCCACGTAGCTCCCCATTGTCTCCAGAACATCCGACAGCGCTCGCATGCCGAGCGGGGTATAGTACGGTCCGCGGATTTCGGTGATTCCGCTCGTCCGCGGCTTTTCCTTTCTGACGTTTCTCCGCAGGAAATCGAATCCGTCGATGGCGCGGCTACTACCTATCCGCGCTTCCTGCACTCCCATGCTATCGTTGGGTCGATCGATTGTGATCGTCATTTTCTCTCCGGTTTGACACTCAGGCCGCTATAGTCGATGGTTGCGCGGGGCCGTGCACGCGGGTCAGAAGCCGAGTCAGGTCCCGCGCGCGGATATCCTCGAGGCTTTCGACCGCGGCGGCCAGCTCCGCGAGATCTGCCGGTTCAGCGTGCGGCGATGCCAGCTCGAGGAACTTGTCGTGCGCGTCGTTCCACGACATCGGGTTGGTATTGAATCCCGGGTAGTCTCGGCGCTCCAGCTCGAGGTGCCGGCCATCGCGCAGCATCACGCCCACCCGCGACACCATTTCTTCGGGAAAGCGCCGTGAGTAGTTCCGGTTCGGATGCACGAAGACCCGGCAGAGCAGGTCCTGCACATCTTCGCGCTGAATTCGGTCAGCGTCGTACTGTTCGGGCATGACCGTGCCGTCGAGGAGCGCCACGGAAACGAGGTAGGGAAGGCTGTGATCGGCATCCTCTTTGGTCATCACCAGGGTCTTGTCGCCTTCGTCGCCGCCGCCAATGATGTGATAGGCGACATCGAAAACATCGACCTGCACCGTCGCGATCTCGTCAGGGCTGAACCCGGCGCCCTCCTTCAAATCGAGAGCGGCCTGGATCGCCGTCTGTGAATGAATCTCGGCGTCGAATTTTTTGAGGATCGTCGCGGTGATGCGCTCCAGATCCTCGTGTTCCCACTCGATGCTGAAAGGTCCGGCGACGGTATCGAAGAATCCCTTGTTGCCTTCGAACACGCCGAGCGGCCCGGTGATTCCCCGGCGCGCGAGCAACGTCGCCTCGAGCGCGGCCGAGCCCGCGAATGGAGCAGCGAGACCCTTCCAGTTTGACAGCGCGCCCGTTCGCGTCACCCGCAGGGCGTTGAGTGCGGTCCCGCTGATCGCGATGGCGTGCGCGGCGCGCTCGGCGTCCATACCCAGCGCGCGTGCGGCTCCGGCAGATGCCGAGTACGCGAGGTGGGTGGTGTGGTCGAAGCCGCGATTGCGCGCCGGGGCAACGTCGCTCAGTCGACATTGCACCTGATAGGCAACCGCCAGTGCGGTGAGCATTGTAGGTCCATCGGCGTTCGCCAATTCAGCCGCCGCGAGAACCGCCGCAAAGTTGTCGGAAGGATGACAAGTCTCACCCGGCGCCAGATAGCTGTCGTTGAAGTCCAGGTAACGTCCCAGCGCGCCATTGACCAACGCGGCTCTGTCCGGCGCTCCGCTTCCGCCGCCGATGAAGGTGCACGGACCATCGGCAGACCATGCCCTCGCATACGACCTCACCTTAAGCACGGGCTCGGCACCGATTGCGCCGATCGCGCAGCCCAGGGTGTCAAGGATTCTGATCTTCAGCTGCAGTCGCGCGTCGCGCGACAGATCCTCATAACTGCTGCGAGCGACGAAGGTGGCCAATTGCTCGACTACTGACACGCGGACACTCCATTCAGATGACTATCTCAGAATGGGCGTTGGCGGCACATCGGAGCAATGAACCGATCGTACCAGAGACCACGACGGATGTACGACACCCGGTGACGCTGCCGCTAGTCGATGAGTCCCCGTCGCTGCGCGTGCGTCACCGCTTCCAGGCGGTTGTGGGTGCGGAGCTTCCGGTTGATGTGGTGAAGATGATTGCGCAGTGTCTGTGCCGAGATCCGCAGCCTCCGCGCGATCGCGGCCGGATTTCGGCCTTCGGCGAAAAGCTTCAGGATGCGTCGCTCCTGCTCGGACAGCGTCTCCACCGGCGCCTGATCCTTCGAGTTCTCGGTGAGCGTCACCACTTCGCGGGCGACGTCCGTCATCCGATGCAGGATGTCCTCCTTCCGCTTCCGGTGACTGATGTCGTGGAGCAGTCGAACGAAAAGCCGTCGGCCGGTGCGTTGGTTGTCGAAGACGATCGTGGTGACGTTGACCCAGATGCGACTGCCGCTGCGATGCCGCACATCGAGGTCGAAGTTGGGAATCCCTCCTGACGTACCGTCCCAGTGTCGTGTAGCGGCCTCGAGTCCGCCGGCGAGGGCGTCGGTGCCCAATTCGTCCCGGCCATGCAACACGTCGTCGATGTTGCGGCGAAGAACCTCGCCGGCTTCGTAACCGAACAGACTCTCAGCGGCGCCGTTCCACGAGCAGATCTCGCCTTCCTCCGTCACCGTGTACGCGGCGTCGGCGGTGTGCTCGAGCAGCGAGAACAATTCCGTCTCCAGCATATCTCTCCTCGCTATCCGGCGAGCGGAACTCTCAGAGTACGCACCTGATTGGCGTCTTCAATCACGGGGTGGGACGCGCGTATCGAGGCACGGTACAAACGCCTCATTGCCGCAGCGCAGCGCACTTCCTAACCATACATACGAACCTCAGAGGAGTCATCCCACCGAGCCGGCCGAAGCCGAGCGCAAAGACGGAGCAGAGTATCCATGCCGACGCACGAACAACAACTCTATCCCGAAGTGACCAGAGAGCTCGCCGAAGAGCGGAGGCGACTCGCGCCAGGCCCGGCGGATGCATTTCGCGCTTTCAGCAAGAGCGTGTTCTCGGAAGGTGCGCTCGATGTCAAGACAAAGCAACTGATTGCCGTGGCTGTCGCTCACGTGACGCAATGCCCGTACTGCATTCGCGGTCACACCACCGCCGCAATGCGCAGTGGAGCGACGGCGGAGGAGATCATGGAGGCAATCTGGGTCGCCGCCGAAATGCGCGCCGGTGGAAGCTACGCGCACTCGATCCTGGCGCTGGATACCATCGCACACAATCAGGAAAGTGCGGTGAGGGTCGAAGGCGACGGCGCTGCTCACCAGGCGCGCTCCACGGGCGACGCGCGACAACAGGCTGTCTGACATGGTAGCCCTGAAACGAGTATATGAGCCCACCGCGGCGTCGGATGGCCGGCGCATCCTGGTCGATCGACTGTGGCCGCGAGGATTGACCAGGCGCGCTGCCGACGTGGACGAGTGGCTGAAGGATGTGGCGCCGTCGACGGAGCTGCGAAAGTGGTTCGGTCACGATCCGGCGAGGTGGCCGGAGTTCAAGCGGCGGTATCGGCGGGAGCTTCGGGCGCATCGCGAGGCGGTCGATCGGATCGCGCGGCTCGCGGCGCGGCGTCGGGTCACCCTCGTCTACGGAGCAAAGGACGACGCCCACAATGACGCCGTGGTGCTTGCCGACGTCCTCCGCAGAAAAATGAAGCGCCCGACGCGCAGGCCTTAGCGCATCAATTTACGTGGAGCACTCCGGTCGCCAGGCCGTTGTCGGTGGTGCACGTAATCACGCCCGTTCGCATCTCGCAGCTTTCGGTGGACATTCCATGTCGTGCAACCGCGGTCCAGTCCGCGAGTTGACTGCCGAGGATGTTGAACGCCGTGAATGTCACGGTAACCCCTGCGGAGGGAGTGAACCCGTTGAGCGGCGAATCGTGGCTGGCTGAGCCGGCGAAGTACTGGCCATGATTTTCGGCCGCGTACTGCTCCTCGTATAGAGCCGCGGTGTGCAGGTCCGCTTTCATTGCCGCCGCGTACGCGCGGTCCTTGCTGCCCGCGTAGCGCGGGATGGCTATCGCCGCGAGGCTGCCGATCAGCACCACGACGATGAGGATCTCGATGAGGGTGAAGCCTGTACGCTTTGCTGCCATGCCTGTCCCGCGAAGGTCGAATCCGGGATGGATTTGTCCGGCTTCAATACTGGTTGCTCGGCGTGACGCGATCGTGAAACCAAGCTAACGAATCCGTCACGATTTTGCCGCGCCGCGGATTGACCATCTCTTTAGTGCTGGCTAAGTTGCAAGACTCTGCGTCACACGGTGTTAGCTCGTGGCGAGGGGCCTGTAGCTCAGGTGGTTAGAGCGCACGCCTGATAAGCGTGAGGTCGGTAGTTCAACTCTACCCAGGCCCATGATTTCGAACCCTTTGCCCCGCTTATGGATACGTCCCTAAGCGGGGTTTCTGCATTTTTGGGTTCGTGCGGGGCCTGCTGAACCGGCAAGGAGATCAGTGAGGGACTATTCTTCTGATTCCGTGAACTTCCGCAGGACGCCATTGTCGAGGTAATAAACCGACGAGGTCTTGTCATAAACGACATACTCCACACCATCTGCGCGGAGTACAAAATCGGGAGAAAGGCGCCCGGGCTTTTTCGGGCTCAAGTAATCGTAGTGAGCATACGCAGGATTGTACGCCTGCGGACGAAAAAAGAGCAGTAAACGCGGTTTGGCACCGCCTTTCTTGTTTGAAATAACCATCACCATTGCGAGACTGTCGCGCGAATCTCCGATCATAGCTGCATCGGGTATCGAATCCGCGTCGAAATCGCCGATGACGACCGATAACGGTTTGGCGGCGGTATCGCTAAGTGCCACCCAATTGTGAATTTTGGCAGGATAGGTTGTAGGCGCGAAGGGGATGAACCCCGGCAGACTATCGAACAAAACCTGGCCCATTGCAGGCGACAGTCGAACGACATACTCCGTTGAATTGGCTTGTAGGTTCGCTCCCGTCGCTTGACTATCAACGACGAGTCGCATGTTCGTCGGAGTGCGCGGCGTGTTGGGCGCTGCAATGGGCGAAGAACTGACGCTAGCAACCGCCGAATCAGAAGCGCGCGCAGCCTGTGTCGCCGGTTCCGCTTTGCAGGCGACGATGCACGCAACGAGCATTGCGCGAATGGGGGTAGTATTCCGCGGCATTCCTAGCATCAGTACGGAACTCACAGTTCTCGTTGGTGTGTGCTGCACCGGTTTGACCCGCCGATTCAGAGTGATCTGCTCAGGATCTCCGCATTTGTTCGGAGTAGCCAGTAGGCGGAACTAGAAACACCTGCTGCGAAGCTACCGGGCGAGGGCCCGGCCAACGCTTGGCGAAAAATTTCAAGCGAGGCCCTCGCATCGTCGTTTTGGCCGTTAGCTCGAAATGCTTCCGCAGCATCGAGGTAAGTAAGTAAATCGTTGCAAAGGCTGGAAGAGGTTATCCAGAGCGTCGGCGCCGCGCAACTCGACTGACTGAGTCCGCGCAAACGAACGGCCAACGCATGTGGGGAGCGGTCGACAGGCCAGGGCTCGATTCCAACCGTTTTGCCATTGACCATTTGGTTTGGAGGGGATCTGTATCCGGTACACTGTCCTCTTCCGCGACTGGAAAATCGAACCCGCCGCCTGCCCAGTACGTCACGATAGCCGGAAGGCCAACTGCGTCGAAATGCAATTCTGGCGTCGACGAACCGGCGGGGAATGAATCTGCACTTATCCAGTGGGCCATCGCGCGCCCCTGAAAATCCGTCAGGGCGACGAAGTTACTACCAAGCCCTTGCCAACCCGCCGGCGGTGCGGGCACGAGGATCCGGAGAACTCCCGTGGGTGCATCGACCGAGAATCGAACTAAGGATTCGACACTCCCCGCTTTGGTCGCCACTGTATACGAGATACCCGTCGTATCAGCGACCGATGTCGCCGATAATATCGTGACATCAACTTGGAGATTCTGTCCGGGATTTTGCGCGAAACAAAGCCGCGGAATCAGCGACAGAAGTAGCGCAGAGAGAATTAATGGCATGCGGCCCTCTGTCCTAAGTGAAGGTGTGGGCTCTTGGTATCGCTTTCGTCATTCACCTTACCCCCCCAAGCTTGCCATGTCAGTTCTACCACTCGATAAACGCCCCGCGGCATTTTTTGTCCCGTCACCAGGTCCTTTATACCGAAATCTGTGGCCTCACCATCACTATGGGTGGCGTGAGGCTGGTCCCAGACGGTCCCAGGTTCGACGTCGTAGAAACCCCCCTGCGGGAGGCTGCTGTCGTTGAACACCGCGGGCTTCCACCATGACGCAAACCAATCGGCAAGTCTCATCAGTCTCGCCTTGTGACCGTCTGTGACCCAATGGTTGTCTATGTGCTGTCCCTCAATCTCGCCAACAAGTACATAGTGAGGGCCGGGCTCAAGCCTCGTGAGACCCAGTACTCCGATAGAAACGGTATCTACACCTGTGAGCGCATTGCTGTTTGTGCCTTTGATCGTGACCGTCCCACTTATTTTCGGGGCCACATAAGGCACAGTTATCGCGCCCGTACTTCCAGTCGAAACAATCTTAATCGTTACTGTGTTGACCGAATCCAGACTGCCTGGAGGTTTGCCGCCGGTATGAAGATGCCCAGCCGTGCCCTCCGCCGGGAAAAGTCTCAAGGCTACCGAAGCGAAATTTATCGGCACGTCGTTCTCGTCGAGAACCGAAACACTCAGTGTTTGCTTACTAGGTTGATTGCAGACGAACTTGCGCGGAGGGCCCGTTTGCCACCAGCCTTGTGTATACCTCATCTGATGCGTCGCGGGAGTGACAAGAACTCGCTTAGCCCTCACACGGACGGTGTCTGATTGCTCGACGCCATTCACCGCCGCCTTGGCAATCAGCATTCCGGCTTCGTAAAAGGTCATCGAGCATTGGATGGTCTGGCGGCCGGTGCAATTGTCAATCGTTTGATGGTCTCCGCCGGCCTTGGGAGTCCACGCCCACGAAATTAGCCGCACGGGGACATCCATACCTTTTAGCGAGACTGGAGAGGCGCGGACTTGGAAGACCACTCCAGTTCCGGCCGCAGGGATGTCGATTACCCCTGGAGAAACCTCGGTTGCGCCCTGGGCCACGACGAGATTGATAGGCACGGGAATCGGCGTCAGCAAGAAATCTTGACTGCCCTGGTACTTCCAACAAACCTGGAAGTCGCATTCATAGCCCCATTGTGCAATTGGCCCAGTCCTTCGAATCTCGCCGTCTCCGTTAACGCGAATGGTATCCACGCGCAGTGACTGAAGCGTACCGGGTGCACAATTGCCGAGATAAGAGTCTCCTTGAACTGAGTAATGGACTCGTATCTCGACATAGCAACCATGAATCGAATCCTCTCGCCAATAACCTCTCGCGTCGACTACACTACTTTGTTTGCTCTCATGCTGGCTATTTACTGCGATCGTGCCGTCGACGCGCAATTCTGCTATAACCTGTTCCGCATAGTGCGGAAGAACAGCTACCGCAGATGGATCGGTATCGAAAATGATCCGCAGAGTGCCGCTGCCGACAGGCAACACGTTTAGCGTGGCGGACTGCGGGGCGAGCGGCGGCGGCGCTGGAGCGACGCGGCTCTAACGGAGATTGTAGCTCGCCGCAGCTTATTGCTTGCCCGAGGAAAATGAGGCGTAAGGAGTTGCGCACCGTTCTGTGCATTGGATAATGCCATGGATGTTGACCGCGCCAATATTGCAAATGGATATTTCGATGGAAATGTCATTTTCATATCAGGAGCTGTCGTTTTCTTAGCACTTATCCACATTTTGCGGGGCTAAACGCAGTCGCTGAGGCACCGGTTGTCGCGAAATTTCAACGCGCCAAGCACCCGGCTCGGCCGGATGCAACCCTGTGTTCGGCCGGGCGGCGGGTACGGTGAGTCGACAGTGGAGTTCGACCTTGCGACACGGACGCTCGGAAACTCAGTGACGACCACGGAATCGGTGCCGATGGGACCGGTATCTGGGACCCGGGCGCGTGTGTACGCGTTTTATTGACGACTCGTGGTGCCCAGAAGGGGGGATCTACAACGACGCCCGCGAACGGCAGGTTCTCTCGCGGCCGCGAAGTGATCGACTTCTAGTTTCCGGGGGATTGCGACCGACTTTACCGCGGCGCACGCGCTAATCGGGTATCTGCTCACGGACGCCGACATCTTGATCGATCGCTGGTGAGTAGTCGTCGGGCATACAGTTGGTGGTCACCGGCGCAGCGCTACAAGCACGCATAGGATTGCCATCGGCGGGCCCGCTCTTCACGTTTGCCCCATGACGCGCCCTCTGAAAAACGTCCTGCCCAGCCGCGAGGCAATCCAATGACCGACCAGCTTTCCCGCCGCTCGTTCGCCAAAGTCGTCGGCGCGGCCGCACTCGGCGCCTCGACCGTTCCCCTCAACGCCATCGCGGGTCAGGTGGCGCAGACAGCGACGCTTCAGACAAAGACACGCTCGTTCCCGACCGGCTTCCGCTGGGGCACTGCGACCGCGTCGTATCAAGTCGAGGGCGCCGTCGCCGAGGACGGACGCATGCCGTCCATTTGGGACACGTTCTCCCACACGCCCGGCAAGGTCGCCAACAACGCGACGGGTGACGTCGCCGACGATCACTACCACCGCTACAGGGGCGACGTTCAGCTCATGAAAGCACTCGGCGTCAAGTCGTACCGATTCTCGATCGCCTGGCCGCGCGTCTTTCCGCAAGGCAGCGGCGCGCCCAATCCCAAGGGGCTCGATTTCTACAATCGCCTCGTCGACGAGCTGCTCGCGAATGGCATCGAGCCCTTCGCCACGCTCTACCACTGGGACTTGCCACAGGCGCTCCAGGATCGCGTCGGCGGATGGGAATCGCGCGAGACTTCGCAGGCGTTCGGCAACTACGCTGCCTACGTGGCCGAGCACCTCAGCGATCGCGTGAAGCACTTCTTCACCATCAACGAGTTCGGCGCTTTCATGGAGCTGGGCTACGGCATCGGCATCCACGCACCCGGACTTAGGCTGCCGAAGCCGCGCTTCTACCAGGCCCGCCACAATGGTGTGCTTGGTCACGGGCTCGCCGTGCAGGCCATCCGCGCCCACTCCAAGCCGGGCACCAAGGTCGGCATCGCTGAAAACCTGACCGTGGGTGTGCCCGTGATCGAGACGCCCGAGCACATCCGGGCGGCGGAAACCGCGACGCGCGAGATGAACGCGCAGTATCTCACCGTGATCATGGAAGGGAAGTACACCGACGCGTATCTGGCGCGAATGGGCGCGGACGCACCGCGCATCACGCCGGAGGATCTCAAGATCATCTCGACACCCATGGATTTCGTCGGCACCAACATCTACCAGCCGACGTTCGTCCGCGCCGATGCATCGCCGAGCGGGTTTGCCGTCGTTCCGAATCCGCCGTCGTACCCGCACATGGCGTCTCCGTGGCTGTTCATCGGACCCGAAGTGTTGTACTGGGGACCGCACCATGTCGCGAAACTCTGGAACGTGAAGGAGATCTACATCACCGAGAACGGCACCTCTTCGTCGGATGTCCCCGCCGCGGACGGACAGGTGTACGACACCGACCGCATCATGTTCTTGCGCAATTATCTCAGTCAGCTCCAGCGCGCGGTGTCCGACGGCGTGCCCGTGAAGGGTTACTTCCTCTGGAGCTTGATGGACAACTTCGAGTGGGCGGACGGTTACGGGAACCGCTTCGGCCTGCACTACGTGGACTACGCGACCCAGCGCCGCACGCCGAAGTTGAGCGCCGCTTTCTATCACGAGGTGATTACCCGGAACGCCGTGGCGTAGCAGCGCGGCGGGCGTTCCTCAGCGACGGTCCGGTTGGTAGCTTCACGACCATGTCTCTCGCTGCGAACCTCGCGCTAACAGGCGCGCTCATTTCTTTCGCCCTGCCTTGCGCCACCATTGCGCAGGGCAAACGTCCATCGATGCGTGATTCCGTCTCGATCACGCAGCTCGACACCGTGGTTGTCACGCCCGCGCGCTCGGGAATTCCGATTCGCGAGTCCAGCGTGGCGGTGAGCGCGATCCCGCGCTCCTGGATCCGTGCGCTCCCGCTCCGCTCGACAGCGTCGGCTCTCGCGATCACGCCGGGTATCGCCGTCATCGACGTCAACTCGCTCGGCGGCAGTCCGCGGGTAATCGCGCGCGGATTTTATGGAGGTGGGGAGACCGATTATCTCCCCGCGGAAATCGATGGTGTCCCGATCGCGGCGCTTGGCACTGGAGCCGTCGATTGGGACATGCTTCCGTCGAGCTCTTTCAGTCGGATCGAGGTGCTTCGCGGTGCGTCATCGTACCTGCACGGCGACGCTGCCGTCGGCGGGGCGCTCGATGCCGTCACCATGCCTTCCGAGCGGCTGTTCTGGCGCGGTGCGGGTGGCCCGCATCAATTGCTCGACGCCGCGCTCGATGCCGCGCACGCCAGCGACGATGGCGCCATGTCGGTCGACGCGGATCACAAGTCCGCCGCCGGCCTGCGTCATCACGAGGAGCGTAGCGCGTCGACCTTGCGCGCCAGAATCGACCGCTATGGCAGCCAGGGTTCGTTCGCTTTCTTCGGACTCCTGCATCACCGGCAGTTCGATGATCCAGGCCCACTGCCATCGACTATCACCGATCGCGATGCGGCGAATCCGTTCTTCCGCTTCGATCGCTCGCGAGAATGGGTCGATCGCATTGGAGCCAATGCCAGCCGCTCGATCGAATCAGCGAGAGCGTCGGGATATCTGGTCGGGGAATGGGCGACGGCGAATACCATTAAGACACTTCCGCTGTCACCGGACTTTGCGGACACCAAGCTCCGTCGCACCACCGCGCCGAGGGCGCTCGCGTCGGCGCAGATCGAGGTTGGTGGCGACGAGCCGCGCAAGCCTGGGCGCGTCGTCGCAGGCGTTGATGCGTCGGCGGGCAGACTTTCCTCGCGGTACTCCGACATCGTCGCCGGAGACGAGGCCACCTATGCAGCTTCGGATGGCGAGCCCGGCCCCAGCGGTCCATCGTCGCGCGCGACCCGGAATTCCCTCGCCGGATTCCTGAACTGGCAGCTCCGACCCGTAGCGCCGGTCAGGTTTTCACTCGGTGGCCGCTACGACCGGCTCAGCGATTCCTTCGACGATGGAACGTCGGGCGGCGGGAACACCCACGCTTCCCACGACGCGTTCAGCCCGCGGGTGGCGACCAATGTCGCGCTGCCGGCGTTCAGCGGCGTCTCCACCAACGCGTACGTCGCCTGGGGTCGCGCGTTCAAGGCGCCGACCCTCGATCAGCTCTTCGACACCAGAGCGATACCGATTCCCGTTCCGCCGTTCTCAGCTACGGTCTCGAATCCGGATCTCGTTCCGCAGCGGGGCACTTCCGTGGAAGGCGGCATCTATCAGACGTGGACTTCGCCGGCCGGCGCGCGAATTGATTTTTCGGGCGCCGCCTACAGCGAGAGGATGCGTGATGAGCTCGACTTCGACGTGTCGAGCTTTCGCTACGTCAACATTGGACGAAGTTGGCACCGCGGAGTCGAGCTCGGTCTTACCGCTGTGGCGCGGCGCAATTGGCTCGGCTTTGCGAACTTCGCCCGTCAGCGCGTGACCGCCGAAGCGGGTCAGTTCGACGGCAAGCAGCTCAAGGCGATTCCTCGGACGATCGCGTCAGCCGGGTTCAACGCGCCGGTGTGGCGTGGCATCTCCGCTGGACTCATCGTCACGTCGGTCTTCGGTGCGTACGTCGACGACGAGAATCTCATTCCGCTGGCAGGCTACACCCGAGTGGACGCCCGCGCTGGAGTTCCGATCGGACCGGTGCGAATGACTCTCGATCTGATGAATGCCCTCGATCGAAGGTACGACGCGACTGCGTTTCCCGATCCGGCGGGATCCGCAGTGACCTACCGCTATCCGGCCGCCGGTCGCACGCTGGTTCTCGGTCTTGAGCGACGCTGAGCCCGCTGCTCAGACCTGTGTGGTGACGGTTGCACCCTTCGGCTGATAACTGCCGACGTCGGCGCCCAGTCCGATCGCGAGTCGATTCCAGCCATTGATCGTGACGATCGCTAGGGTCAGATCGACCAGCTCCTTCTCGTCAAACTCTTTGCGCACGCTCTCGTACAGCTCGTCGGGGACGCCGCCCGCGATGAGCGTCATCGCCTCGGTCCACGCGAGTGCGGCGCGCTCACGTGGCGTATACAACGGCGCCTCGCGCCACGCGCTCAACACGTAAATCCGCTGCTCCGTCTCGCCTTCGGCGCGCGCATCCTTGCTGTGCATGTCGAGGCAATACGCGCAGCCGTTGATTTGCGACGCCCGAAGCTTCACCAGCTCCAGCAGCGACGCTTCGAGCCCGGACTGTCGAGTATAGTCCTGGAGGCCGCGCATTGCCTGCAATGCGCCCGGCGCGACATGGCGATAGTCAATTCGACGAGTCATCTGTCCTCGGGGTTGGAGCGGCAACCGTCAGGAGGAAGACGCTTCCATTATCTGAGCTGACAGAGTGCGCGATGCCCGCGTCGAGAGTCAGAACGTCGGCCTCTGAAAGCGCCCACCTGTTATCGCGCGTCACGACTTCCATTCCGCCGTCGAGCACGTGGATGCTGACGGGACCCGGGGATGTGTGCTCGGCGAGGGTGCCGCCCGCGCTGATGCCAACCAGAGTAACTCGCAGCGACCCCATTTTCACGAGGGTGCGCGCAACTCTGCCGGAAGCTGTTGCCAGCTCCTTACGCACAAGCTGCATCTCATCCTTCAGTCGAAAGGACAGCTCTGTTCCTGAAATCTGGTGTCGTACCGGCGCCATGCGATTCTCCTCCTGCCTTATTCGATTCCCCTTCGTCGATCATCGAGCCAGCCTGACGTCGACCGACGATTCATCTCAGGCAGCTCATCGACAACAGTCGTGCTACTGCATGATAACTCATCGGCGAGTCACGGTTCGGTTGAGCCAAAAAAGGCGCGCCGTGAATTCAGTGCAGGGAACAGATTGTGCGAATACCGGACAATGCGCCGAATCCGGCGACACCCACCAACGAAGGTCATGCAGTTCATAGAAGGGCGCGACTGCGCCGCCAGAAAGCGTCAGTGCGTGGAGGAACTCCGATGACGATAGATAGAACCGACAGTCCATTCCAGCCCGACACGTTGATTGAGCGCGGCGGAAACGGTCGCATCCGTGAAGAAGTTCACAACGCTTCAATCGGTGAGCTGCTCAAGCGACTTTCGTCGGACGGCAGTCACCTCGTGCAACAGGAGATCCAGCTCGCGAAGACCGAGCTGCAGGAGAGCGCGTCGAGGGCGGCGAGCGCCGCCGCAAAGATCGGCATTGCGGCCGGACTGGCGCTGCCGGGAATAATGGCGCTCACCGCCGCGCTGGTGATCGGACTCGGCATCATCATCAACAGCTACTGGTTGTCCGCCCTGATCGTGGGCGTGGTGATTCTTGCCGTGGCGGGATTCATGGTGAAACGCGCGCTCTCGGGATTCAAGGCTGGTCTCGCACCAAGGGAGACCGTGCGCACGGTGCGCGAAGACATCGATTGGGCAAAGCGCGAGTCTGATCGCTTAAAGCAGGGGCTCTCGACCTGACCCGCGAAGCCACACAGACCACAACGACATAGTGATGGAGGAGCAATGGGTAACTCGATTGAGATAACCGGCGGCGACGCCGGCTACAGCACGGACGGTGTGAACGGTGCGGGCGCGACCGGCCGCGACCAGGGAGTCAACAGCCCGCCGGAAGCGCAGCCACAGTCGCTCGTCGACAAGGCGAAGAGCTCGGCCGAAGATCGAGTGCGCTCCGCGGCGATGACCGGCAGGACGCGCGCAATCGAGACGGTAAGCGGTCTCGCGCAGTCCCTGCGCACCGGCGGCCGGCAGCTCCAGGATCAGGGTAGCACCGCCGCCAATCTCGTGGAACAGGCCGCCGACCGACTGGATCGCGTAGCTCGCTACCTGCAAAACACCGAGCTCGACGACGTGGTGAGGAAGACGGAGACCTGGGCTCGCCAGAACCCGGCGCTGTTTGTTGGGAGCGCGTTCGTCGTCGGGTTACTCGGTGCGCGCTTTCTCAAGAGCTCGCAACGAGGCATCTCGCAGCAGCAGTCCGGCTCACTCAGCTCGACCGGCACATTCGCTGACCGCGAGGTGCCGAGGTCAGCGGTTGTGGAGGGCGTATGAGCGCGGATTCATACTCAGGTGATGGCTCGACATCTACGGCGGCCACTCGGGCCGACATCGAGGCCACCCGCGCGCGAATGGGTGACACTATCGAAGAGCTTGGCGTACGACTCAATCCATCGCGCCTCAAGCAGCAGGCAAAGGACAAAGTTCGCGATGCAACCATCGGACGGGTACAGACAATGGCAAATACTACGGTAGACAAAGCGACATCGGCCGGTCACCGGGTGACTTGGGTCATTCGTGAGAATCCCATTCCGGCCGCACTGATCGCAGCGGGTATCAGCTGGCTGGTCGTCAACAGCCGTCGCAGCAACTCCTCGTCGTCGGATTCTTCGTCCGATTCGAGGACACCATCGTACGGGTCGATCGAAGAGCAGGGCATCAATGACAACCTGCGCGACAGAGCCGGCGCCGCCGTCGAGAGCGCTCAGGATGCCGCATACCAGGTGAAAGACAAGGCTGCCAACGTCGCCAGCAACATCGCGCAGACCACCCGCCAAAAGACGGATCAGGTGACTCGAAGCATCGAAAGCAATCCGCTGCCGCTTGGAATCGTCGCTGCCGCCATCGGCCTCGCCGCCGGCTTCGCCGTTCCATCGACGCGGAAGGAGAGCGAGCTGGTAGGCGAGAAGCGCGACGAGCTGATCGACAAGGCGCGTGATGTGGTCGAAGAGAAAAAGATCCAGGCGAAGAACGTCGCAAAGCGGGTTGTAAACGAAGCCAGGTCGACGGCGACCGAAGCAGCACGGGAAGAAGGTCTCACCAGTTAGCGATACCACGCACCTTCACGGAGATACCATGGGATTACTCGACGCAGTCCAGGGTCAGCTCGATCAATCGGCGGTCACGCAGATCAGCCAGAAGCTCGGCATCAATCCGGCGCTGGCGCAGACCGCCGTTGCCGCTGCAGTGCCGATGATCGTCGCCGGCATGGCGAAGCACGCCGCGACACCAGGCGGCGCGCAGAACATTGAAAACGCCGCCGAAAAACACCGCGACGTTCCCGGCAACGTCGGATCAGTCCTGCAGGCGGGGCCGCCCGAGGACAATACGGGCTTGCTCGGAAAGATCCTCGGCCAGCACCACGAGACCGTGAAAGATGGAGTTCAGAAAGCGACCGGCCTCGATACCCAGAAAGCGGGCAAGCTCCTGATGATGCTTTCGCCGGTTGTGCTGGGAATGCTTGCGCGCAAGCAGTTCGGCGGACAGAACGTCCAGCCTCAGCCGTCGGACATCACCACGACGCTGCAGCGGGAAGCTGGCGAGGCGCGGCAACAGGTTCAAACCCAGGCGCCCCAGGCGCAGGGCGTACTAGGCCAGCTGCTCGACGGCCTCACGTAGCTAAGAAATGCCCCGTTGAGCCCTTCCGTTGGGCTTTGCGGGGCGTTTTGCATCCTGTCGGCATTTCGCTGACATCGGCCGGGGCGTTCCCTGAGCAAAAATCCACCAATTTCCGACTAAGAAGACTTCGGCTCCGAAGCATTTTGCATCCGTAGTTCAACACCACCTCGGAGAATAAATGCGTACTCGTGGAGTTCTTCCTCTTTTTGTCGGCCTCGCACTCGTCGGCGGTCTTGTCACGCTAACCGGCGCCCGTCGCGGCGAGCGCGTGGTGAAAGTCGATTTCGATAAAGTCGTTCGCTCGACCACACCCGCTTACGACGCGACCCTTGGCCCGGTCGCGGATGCGCCGATCAAGGAGTTCCGCATCCCGATCAAGAACGCGACCCTCGGGATCGCTGACGGCGTCTCGTACGAGGGTTGGACCTTCGGTGGAACTGTTCCCGGTCCGGTCGTCCACGTCCGCGTCGGCGACAAAGTCCGCGTCACGGTAGTCAATAACTCGCCGATGCCGCACTCGATCGATTTTCACGCGGCGAGAATCCCAGCCAACAAAGCCTACCGGATGATCATGCCGAAGGACTCGGTCCAGTTCGAGTTCATCGCGCGCGACGCGGGCGCTTTCATGGTTCACTGCGGAACTCCCCCGGTCACCATGCACCTGATGCAGGGCATGTACTTCCCGTTCATCGTCGATCCGAAGGGCGGCTGGGGCACCAAGGCGGACAAGGAATTCGTGCTCGTGCAGAGCGAGTTCTACGCTAAGCAGAGCGATTCGACCAAGGTCGGCGTCCTTCTTCCCGCGACACCCGACTGGACCGCCGAGCAGTCCAAGGCCGCAACCCAGGTTGTCTTCAACGGCCGGGCTTTCCAGTACAAGAAGGACATGCTCAAGGCCGACGTCGGCGACCGCGTAAGATTCTACGTTGTGAACGCGGGGCCGAACTTCGAGAGCGACTTCCACATCGTCGGCGCGATCTTCGACCGCGTTTATCCCGACGGCAATCCGGCTCATGCGCTGGAGGACGTCCAGACCTATCACGTTCCGGCAGGCGGCGGTGCGGTGTTCGAGACTGTGTTCGACAAGGACGCCAGCGGGGAAGGCCTTTACCCCTTCGTCACCCATAGCTTCGCGGATGCAGAGAAGGGCGCGGTGGGAATCATCCAGGTCGGCTCGCCCAAAAACGCCCGCATGGATCACTAGGAGCGAAGGATGGCGCCGGGTGGCACTGATGCGGCGCGGGTGATGGACGACCTCCGCAGATTGGTTCGGGTTCTCCGCATCGGTAGCTCGGATATTCAGCGCTCAACGGGTATAAGCTCGGCGCAGCTCTTCACTCTGAGGCAAATCTCCCGTCGAACCGGCCAGTCGCTGAGCGAACTGGCCGCTTCGACTTTGACAACCCAGAGCTCGGTCTCAGAGGTAGTATCGAAGCTCGTGAGACGCGGCTTGGCGACCCGCGAGAGTTCACCCGACGATCGTCGCCGCGCTGAGCTTCAAGTCACCGCGGCCGGATACAAGGTTCTGGAGACGGCGCCTGAAACACCGCAGGAGAAGCTTCTCGCCGGTCTGGTCGCGATGGGGCCCGCCAGGCAACGTCATCTCGCGGCTGGTCTCGAGGAATGGCTGAAGGCGGCAGGACTGGACAACTTACCTCCAACCATGTTCTTCGAGGGCGAAACCTGAACCAGGTAGAGAGCGAGGCCCATCGATGGTGACCGCAGCTGACCGCGTGACGAATCATGTCAGCGTCGGCGACCAGATCCCGCCCAACTGCGAGCTGATCGAAGTCCACGTCAGCGAGCTGAGGCAGCTCTTCAACCCGATCGATCCGTCGCCCGCCCGGGAGAAGGACCTCGATTCACGCGCCGAGGAATTCATCGTCGCGTGGGCGCGCGCGGCGAAGCGCGATGCGCAGCTGGCGCTGCAGATCGACATCGACGCTCCCGGTCGACCCGACGAGGCCGCTACGGTCCGCGATGCAGTCCATGAATTCTTCCGCCAGCGTTCGCTCAGCGCCAGCCGCCGACTGAGCCAGCTTTTTCGCATCGGCCGCACGAGTCTGCTCATCGGCATCGCATTTCTCGCTGCAGCGATCACCGCCGCCGGCCTCGTCGACCGCAGCTTTGGTCAGACCACGGTTGGTGCCTTGTTGCGCGAGAGCATGGTGATCGGTGGCTGGGTCGCTTTGTGGCGGCCGCTGGAAATATTCCTCTACGACTGGTGGCCGATTCTTGCAGAGCGAAAGCTCTACGATCGCCTCAGCGCAATGCCTGTGCGGACCACCTTCCGCGCGGTGGCGAAGGACCCGAATGAATCGCAGGAGTCACGATGACGAGCGTGCATGCAGCTCCAGATGTGGAAGAGAGCGCCACCGAATCGAAGCCATTGTCCGACGTCGAGCTCGATCGCATCAACGCTTATTGGCGAGCGGCGAACTATCTCTCCGTCGGCCAGATCTATCTGCTCGCCAATCCTCTGCTGCGACGACCGCTGGTGCTGGATGATGTGAAGCCGCGGCTGCTCGGCCATTGGGGAACGACGCCCGGTCTGAATTTCATCTACGTCCACATGAACCGGGTAATCAAGCGCGATGACATCGACGCGATCTTCGTCACCGGACCGGGCCACGGCGGCCCCGGCATCGTCGCTAACGTCTATCTCGAGGGCACCTACACCGAGTTCTATCCTGAGATCACCCGCGACATCGAAGGCCTCGCCAGACTATGCAAGCAGTTCTCATTTCCGGGCGGGATCCCGAGTCACGTCTCACCGGAGACGCCGGGCTCCATCAACGAGGGCGGCGAGCTCGGCTACTCACTTCTGCACGCCTACGGCGCCGCATTCGACAACCCGGACCTGCTCGTCTGCTGCGTGATCGGCGACGGCGAAGCCGAGACGGGAGCGCTCGCAACGAGCTGGCACTCCAACAAGTTTCTGAATCCGGTGCACGACGGCGCGGTGTTGCCGATCCTGCATCTCAACGGCTACAAGATCGCCGGTCCGACGGTGCTCGCTCGCATTCCAAAGCCCGAGCTCGCCGAGCTCCTGCGCGGGTACGGGTACGAGCCCTACTTCGTCGAAGGCGACGATCCCGCGAAGATGCATCAGCTGATGGCGGCCACGATGGACAAGGCGCTGGCCGCCATCAGAGCCATCCAGCACGAGGTGCGCGCCAACGGCTTCACCGAGCGTCCGATCTGGCCGATGATCGTGCTCAATTCGCCGAAGGGCTGGACCGGTCCGGAATACGTCGACGGAAAAAAGGTAGAAGGCACCTTCCGTTCACATCAGGTGCCGGTGACCGATCTCGCCAACCCAAAGCATCTACGGGTGCTCGAAGACTGGTTGCGGAGCTATCGCGCCGAGGAGCTGTTCGATGAAGGAGGCCGCTTCATTCCGGAGCTGGCGGAGCTTGCGCCGAAAGGGAACCGGAGAATGGGAGCCAACCCGCACGCCAACGGTGGATTGCTGCTCGAGGATTTGAAGCTGCCGGATTTTCGCAGCTACGCACTGCCGGTAGAGAAGCCGGGCGCGTCCGACGGCGAATCCACGCGCGCCATGGGCAAGTATCTCCGCGACGTGATCGCGCTGAACGCGGACAAGCGGAACTTCCGGATCGTCGGACCCGACGAGACGACCTCCAACCGGCTCGACGCGGTGTTCGATGTCACGACGCGCGAGTCACTCGCGGAGATAATCCCCGACGACGACCACGTCTCGCCGGACGGACGTGTGATGGAGATGCTGAGCGAGCACGCCTGTCAGGGCTGGCTGGAGGGTTATCTGCTCACCGGCCGTCACGGGCTGTTCTCGTGCTACGAGGCGTTCATCCACGTCATCGACTCGATGTTCAACCAGCACGCGAAGTGGCTCAAGACGACGCGCAACATCCCGTGGCGAGCGTCGATCGCATCGCTCAACTACCTGCTGACGTCGCACGTCTGGCGTCAGGACCATAACGGCTTCAGCCACCAGGATCCCGGATTCATCGATCACGTCGTCAACAAGAAAGCCGACGTCATTCGCGTTTACCTCCCGCCCGATGCCAACACCCTGCTCTCGGTGACCGATCACTGCCTGCGCAGTCGCGACTACGTAAACGTGATTGTTGCCGGCAAGCAGCCCGAGCCACAG
>DATFGW010000112.1:0-4052 GCA_035249045.1 Gemmatimonadaceae bacterium
TTTCTCTGGATCGCGCGCTCCTTCCGGGAGGAACCAGTCGCCCTACCCGGAGTGGGCGTAACTGCCTAAATTTCATGGAGTACCGGAGGAGATAAATGTCAGTTTCGTCACAGCCTGAGATCGAGCTCAACGTCACGCCAAACGCCGGCGTCGAGGTCAAGAAGTTCATGGATGCCGAGGGCGTCACCGTCGAGGAAGGCGGTCTGCGCGTCAGCGTGCAGCCCGGCGGCTGCAGCGGCTTCAAATACAGTCTCGTCATCGAGGATCGCGCGGCGGAGGACGACCTGGTCCTTCCGGCGGATGGCTTCAAGGTGTTCGTCGACCCGTTCTCGGCGCAGTACCTGAACGGCGTCACCATCGACTACGTCACCTCGATGCAGGGTTCCGGATTCACGTTCAAGAATCCGAATTCGACTGGTGGCTGCGGCTGCGGAAGCTCATTCTCTGCGTAAACCCGAGAGGGTGATTACGTCAAATCGAGGGCGGTGAAATGAAAACCAATTTCACCGCCCTCGATTTTATTGTACTCATCGCGTATCTCATCGCGACGACCCTGCTCGGTATCTGGCTCGGTCGCAATCAGAAAGATTCCAAGGACTACTTCGTCGCCGGGCACCGCATCCCATGGTGGGCGGTGCTGTTTTCAGTGGTGGCGACGGAGACGAGCGCGCTCACTTTCATCAGCATCCCGGGGCTCGCCTACACCACCGATCTCGGCTTTCTCCAGATCGCGGCGGGTTATTTGCTCGGACGGATCGTAGTCGCCTACACCCTTCTTCCGCGCTATTACCAGGGCGATCTCGTCACCGCGTACGCCCTGCTCGAGAAGCGCTTCGGCGTATCGACGCGCCGTTTCGCGTCGATCGTATTCATGGTGACGCGCGCGCTCGCGGATTCGGTGCGCGTGTTTGCGACGGCGATTCCTATCGCACTGATCATCGGCCCCGCGTTGCCGCAGCGGTTCGTGATGCCGGCGGCGATCCTCGTCCTCGGTGCATTGACGCTCATCTACACCTATCACGGCGGAATGCGTGCGGTGGTGTGGACCGACGTTTTGCAGACGAGTGTCTATTTGCTCGGGGGATTGAGCGCCGCCTATCTCATTGGCAAAGGCGTCAACGGAGGGTGGAGCGCCATCCTGTCTCAGGGTGGAGCGGCAGGCAAGCTGCGAGTGGTGGACATGTATATGGGGTTCGACAGAGCTCAGACCCTGTTTGCCGGCCTGATCGGTGGGGCGTTCCTGTCGATGGCATCGCACGGCGCCGACCAGCTGATCGTGCAGCGACTGCTGGCTGCGTCGAGCCTAAAGGATGCGCGCAAGGCTCTGATTGGGAGCGGAGTCGCGGTTTTCTTTCAGTTCGCGCTGTTCCTCCTCATCGGCATCGGTCTGTTCGCGCTGTATCATGGCCAGCACTTCGACGTCCCCGATTCGATCTTCCCCACCTTCGTCGTCGATAGCATGCCGGCCGGTCTGCGCGGGCTGCTTGTGGCTGCCGTGTTGGCGGCAACCATGAGCGCGCACTCGGGCGCGCTGAACTCGCTCGCGGCTGCGACCACCCACGACATCTTCCTTCCGCTCACGGGCAGAAGCGCCGACGACCCGCGCACGCTTCGCGTCGGCAAGCTGTTTACGATGTTCTGGGGCGTCCTCCTGCTCGTCATGGCCCTGCTGTATCCGGCGCAAAACACCCCGGTCGTCGTTGTCGCCCTGGCGATCGCCTCCTTTACATATGGCGCTCTGCTCGGGGGATTCTTCCTCGGCATGTTGTGGCGCAGGGCGAACCAGCGAGACGCGATTACCGGTATGGCGGTCGGCATTGTCGCCATGAGCTTTGTGGTGTTCGCTAAGCAGATGATGCCGCTCTTTCCATCCATCAAGGGAACGTTGACTACACTATCGACCATCGCGTGGCCGTGGTACGTGCTGATCGGCACGACATTCACCGTCGCCGTCGGCATTGTTTCTTCGCTCACCCACGCCGCGCCGATCGGCGCCAGCCGCTGGAAATGAGCGAGATCGTCATCGGAGTCGACGGGGGTGGATCCAGGACCCGCGTCATCGTCGGGACCGCAGAAGGTGAGGTACTGTCGACTGCGGAAGGACCGAAATCAGCCGTCACGCCGGGCGAAGCGCAGCGCTCCGCCGACGTGATCGGCGACCTCGTCACTCAGGCACTCGGCGAGATTGCGTTGCCGGGCGCGGTGTTCCCGCGCGTCCTCTACTGTGGTGTCGCGGGAACCGGACGCGACGAAGAGCGGCGTGCACTGCATGCGGCGCTCGACGAGAAGGAGCTGGCAGAGGAAGTGGTCGTCGATTCCGATGGTCTCATCGCGATGTACGACGCCCTCGAGGACCGCGCCGGAATTCTGCTCGTTGTCGGAACCGGATCGATTGCGTATGGTCGGAGCCCGGCGGGCGAGATAGTACGTTGTGGTGGGTGGGGGCCGGTATTTGGCGACGAAGGGAGCGGCGGTTGGATCGGAAGGAAGGCCCTTGGCATCGTCGCCGCATCCAGCGATGGTCGCGAGCCGCCGACCGCGTTACTTTTTCCGATCCTCGCCGCCACCCAGTGCGAGGATGTCCAGGATCTGATCCCGTGGGCAGCGGCCGCCGATGCGAAGCTGTTCGCCTCTCTGGTGCCCGTCGTGTTCACCACCGCCGCGAGCGGCGATCCGCGCGCCAACGCGCTGCTAGCGCTGGCGGCCGAAGAGCTGGTGCTTCACGTGCGAGCGCTGGCGCGCCAGCTCTTCACCGATGAACGTGCCGCTGTCGCAGTAGCGTTGAGCGGCGGACTAATGGATCGGAGCTCGCCCCTCAGGAAGCGGCTGGAGCAGCGTCTGAAGTCCGCGGTGCCGGGGGCACAGATTCGATCGGAAGAAATCCTTCCTGCGCGAGGAGCACTTCGGGCCGCGGCTCGGAGAATTCACCTTCCCACCTAGCCATAACGACTGTCGCCAGACAGTTGCCAACCAGGTTGGTGCAGGTGCGCGCCATGTCCATCAGGGCATCCACGCCGAGGATGATCGCGACGCCCTCGAGCGGCAGACCAAAGGTTGCGAGGGTCCCCGACAGAATCACCAGGGACGCGCGCGGTACGGCTGCCACGCCTTTGCTGGTGATCATGAGCGTCAGCATCATCGCCAGCTGATTCCCAATCGTCATCGGATGGCCCGCCGCCTGGGCGACGAAAATGGACGCGACCGCCAGATACAGAGTCGACCCGTCGAGGTTGAACGAGTAGCCCGTCGGCATCACGAAGGCGACGATTCGCCGCGGCACTCCGATCGCTTCCATCGACTGCATCGCGAGCGGGAGCGCTGCCTCCGATGATGTCGTGGAGAACGCGATCAGGGCCGGCGACCTGACCGCGCGTACAAACCGCGCCAGGGGAACGCGAAAGATTACTGCTACGGGAAGCAGCACCAGCAGGAAGAACGCGACCAGAGCTCCATACAGCGTGAGCACCAACTTGCCGAGGCTCAAGAGCACGCCGAGACCGCTTTGCCCCACGGCGACAGCGATGGCAGCGCCTATGCCGAACGGCGCGAACCTCATCACCATCATCGTGAACTTGAACATCACCTCGGACAGCCCTTCGCAGAACGACAGCATCACTTCCTTCGATCTGCCCTGCACCTTGGACAGAGCGACGGCGAACAGGACGGCGAAGAAGACTACCTGGAGGACTTCGTTGTTCGCGGAGGCTTCAACGATGCTCTGCGGCACAAGATGCTCGAGGAAGCTCGAGCCGCTTTGGGTCTTGTGCGCCAGCTCTTCACCCTGGGCCACCGACGCGCCGAGCACGACCCCCTGGCCGGGCTTCACCATGTTGACCGCGAATAGTCCGATCGCCAGGGCGAGAGTTGTCACTACCTCGAAGTAGATGAGCGACTTGAGCGCGAGCCGACCTACCCTCTTCATGTCGTCGCCGTGGCCGGCGATGCCGACCACCAGCGTCGCGAAGATCAGAGGTGCGATGATCGACTTGATCATCCGCAGGAACACCGTCGAGATCGGCTTGAGGGTCGTCGCAAACTCGGGCCAGAACGCT
>DATFGW010000113.1:0-2853 GCA_035249045.1 Gemmatimonadaceae bacterium
CGGGCTCCTTATCGTCGTCGCCGCGCTGCTGTTGTTCGGGTACTTCTTCTTCATGCGCCACGTTGATGCGCCGAAAGCCTGGGCGGCCGCCGATCGAGAGCTCCAGGGCGGGATGCTTCAATACGACGAGAAAGTCGAGCAGAAAACCCGGGTGTTCGTCCGGCGCCCCACCGATTACTACCGGAGCGCGAACGGGATTCTGTACGCCACCAATCACCGGCTGATCTTCATCGGCGTTGCGCCCGGCAGCAAGCTCGAGAACGAAGACGCTCCGCCCGTGATCGTCTCTCAGGAATTCAAGAACGATACTTTGCTCGACCTGCGTCCGCGCCGCCTGTATTTCCTCACGGCGCACGGTGTGGTCGTCAGCCATCCTGGCTCGCCGCGCGGAGAATTCGCCGCCGTGCACGGTCAGGAAGCCGAGCTCGATTCGCTTGTCGACTACGTCAACGGCATCCACGCCGCCCAGCGGCGCGCCGCCGCCGAAGAGCGCCGTCTCCGTGCCGCGGTCGCCGCGCTGATCAACGAGCCACTCTATTACACGGTGAAACGAGGGGATGCGCTCTTCAGCATCGCGCGGAAGTTCGAGACCACTCCGGAGCAGCTCAAGCAATGGAATCAGCTCCAGGGCGATCTGGTGAAGATCGGACAGCGACTGCTCGTCAAGCCGGCCAAGAAACCGGCGAACCAACCGGCGAAGAAATAGCTGTAACCGGCGTGTCCGCCATCACGTAGTTAGCATCTACCGCGGCCGCGTCAGGCTAGATTGCATGGACCGCCCGCCAATATCAGGAGTGACGCATGGACGATCTTAAGCAGACTCTCGACAAGCTGCGTGAAGAGCTCACCAACGCCGGCAAGCGACTCGCCGAGCTCGCGCAAAAAGCCGAGGCCGAGCTGCCGGAAGCGGGAAAGAGAATCAACGAGGAATATCTGCGATTGCAGGCGATGCTCGACTCCGCGGTCGACAAGCTGCGCCACAGGTAGCCGCGCGATGCAGCTGCGCTAGACGAGGTGCGGTCGGGCCTCGTGCCCGGCGCGGTAGGCCGAGAGAATCTGGATGTCGCCCACCGTCGGCGGCGCGATGGAGTAGACGATCCCCAGCCGCCAGCTCTCGTGTGCCAGGTGGTAGCGCCGGTAGATGATGTACGGCGCGTCCTGAATTGCCTTGTGAATCGCGTTGTCTTCGATCTCAGCGAGCGGTTTGTCGGGTAGACAGATCTCGGGCGGCGGCTCCTCGCCGAACTCGAGTCTCATTACTTCGGCGCGCGATGTGATCAACCAGCATTCCATTCAGAGATCGGCGAAGGTGGCGAAGGCGGGACCCTTCGCGGGGAGCAAAATCTGAGCGCAAAGGCAGCCGAAGGCTAGACGCCTCGACTCCCCTGGGCTCATGGACAATCGATGTCCCAGATCGCCGGACCTGTCGTGGTGATCGTGCAGATTTTTGAAGTTTTGTTATGCGTCGCCGTCGCGTGCCAAGTCGGCGGAGGACCTGGGTCCGCCGTCGCCTCAACCGTCACGCCAACGGTCGGCACGAAGCCTTGCGCCGCTCCATTCCCGCTGAAATAACTGCCTTGGCTGTCCATGAGGAAATTCTGCTCATACAGCGCGAAGTTACGCAGATCGGCTTTCATCGACGCTACGTACGCCGATTCTTTCGTGTTCAGGAAAGAGGCGATAGCGATCCCCGACAGAATCCCGAGAACCACGAGAACGACAAGAAGCTCGATGAGAGTGAACGCCTTCCTGCGGACTCGCAACGCGCGACGGGATGGAGTTTTACCGGTACCGGATGCGAAAAAGGTCGGCACTGCCGACCTTCCGCACAAGACACAGCTTTACTTGGCCTGCTTTGAGGCTGTCTGTGACTTGAATAGCGCAGCGTACTGGCCGTACCCCTCCGCCTCGAGCTGCGAAGCTGGAATGAATCTCAGTGACGCCGAGTTCATACAGTAGCGAAGTCCGGTCGGACGGGGGCCGTCGTTGAACACGTGCCCGAGGTGAGAGTCAGCGTGTGCGGATCTGACCTCGGTACGCTCGTAACCGAGCAGGCGGTCGCTCTTGGTATGGATGTTCGCGGCCTCGAGCGGCTTGGTGAAGCTTGGCCAGCCGGTGCCCGAATCGAACTTGTCGAGCGAACTGAACAAAGGCTCTCCGGAGACTACGTCGACATAGATGCCGGGCTCGTGATTGTCCCAGTACTGATTCCGGAAAGGAGTTTCGGTCGCTTCGTGCTGGGTGACTTCGTACTGCAGCGGAGTGAGCTTCTTTTTGAGCTCTGAGTCGTTGGGCTTCACGTAGGTTCGGTGTGCTGCGGCGGGCTCGACCGCAACTGAGGGTTTGGACTGCGCGTGAAGGAGGTTCACGCAAAGGAGGCTGGCGACGGCAGCGGCCGCGAGCACCTCCGCGAACGAGAATTCAGGAACTCGGGCTACTCTATTGTAGTGCATGATGGCTCCAGCCGACGGATTGATTTCTGTTCACACATGATACGCCACAAACTCCGCGACGGTCCAGCGCGACAGTCTCGCCCTCTCAACCGATAGCCACGGCGCTGGCAGTTTGCCGTCCTGCGGGGGGAGCTGGGCTGAGCCGGACGTTGCAGGATGCAAGCGATTTGCAAATTGCAGGTGTTTTCCGGGGCCTGGAGCGGGCCGCCCCTCCTGTAAGTTGTTGGAGCAGCGCAACTTACGATTTCGACAGTACCTGGGTTCAGCGGTTGCCCTATGAGGGGTTGCCTGACTTCAGGCGCCGCGTCTTCATGACATGCTGAAGGCCCTAAGAAAGCCGGCGGCGATTTCCCAACGTTTCAGGAGAGTCTTAAATGAGCAACAAAAAGGGTTTTACCCT
>DATFGW010000114.1:0-4124 GCA_035249045.1 Gemmatimonadaceae bacterium
CGATGGCCCAGCTCGAGCCGCATCAGCGCGTCGCCGACATGTCCGTCACGGTTCGAAACGGCCGCTTCGTGATTCCGGTCCGCCGGGAAGCGCAGGGCGCGGTCGGTGGGATCGTCCACGACGCCTCCCAAACCGGCGGGACCCTGTTCGTCGAGCCGCCCGCCGCGGTGGAAGCCGGCAACCGCATTCGCGAGCTCCAGATCGAGGAAGTCGAGGAGATCGACCGCATCCTGCTCGAGCTCACCGAAAAGCTCCGCCCACATCGCGATGCGCTCGGCAATTCCCTCGACGCGCTGGTCGTCCTGGACTCCCTTGTTGCGCGGGCGCGCTTTGCCATCGAGTTCCGCTGCGCTCCGATCGAGCTGAGTGAATCGACGCGCGGCTTCAAGATCGCAAACGGCCGCCACCCGCTCCTCACGTCGCAGGGAGTCAAGGTTGTTCCGTTCGATCTCGAGATGTTGCCCGGCGAGCGAACGCTGCTCATCTCCGGGCCCAACACGGGTGGAAAAACAGTTCTGCTCAAAGCGCTCGGGCTTTTCTCAGCGCTCGTTCAGTCGGGAATTCCGGCGCCGGTTGGCGCGGGCTCGCGCATCGCCATCTACGACGACATCTACGCCGACGTCGGCGACGAGCAGTCGATCCTCGCCAGCCTCTCCACTTTCAGCGCGCACCTGAAGAATCTTGCCGAGGTCCTCAACTCCGCCACGGAACGATCGCTGGTATTGATTGACGAGCTCGGGTCGGGCACCGATCCCATCGAAGGCGCAGCGCTTGGGGGAGCGATTCTCGAGGCGCTGACCCGGCGCGCCACGCTCACCGTCGCGACTACCCACCTTGGGGCGCTGAAAGAGCTCGCTACCCAGGTCGAAGGCGTCGTCAACGCTTCGCTGCAGTTCGATCCGGTCGCGCTCGCGCCAACCTACCGCCTCACCAAAGGCGTACCAGGCCGCTCCTATGGCATCAGCATCGCCCGGCGTTTGAATCTGCCCGCCGAGGTCCTGAGCCGTGCGGAAGAGCGAATCCCGATCGACGAGCGGAGAGTGACGGCGCTGTTGGGAGAGCTCGAAGCCCGTGAGAAAGCTCTTTCGGTGACTGAGCTCGAGGCTGGCCAGATCTCCGAAGATGCCAAGCAGCGCGCGCGTCGCGTCGCTGAGCGTGAAGCAAGCGTGCGGGAGCGTGAGAGGGAGCTGGAACGCAGCTCGCGCCGCGAAGCGCGGCAATATCTCCTCGAGGCGCGCGCCGAAGTCGAGCGGACCATCCGTGATCTCAAGGCCGCATCCGAGGCGAGCGAGGAAGCGGCGCGCGAAGCTAGAAAGCGCGTCGAGACCCTCGCCAATGAACAGGGTCGGGAGCTTGACCGGATCGATCGCGATTCGAGCCGCGAGCCGACGACTCGCCAGACTGCCGATGTAAATCCCGGCGACTTCGTCGAGGTGGACACCCTGGGAGGGAAAATCGGCAAGGTGCTGGAGATCCGGGACGACGAAGCAATCGTCACCGTCGGCGTGATGAAGCTCGCAGTCCCGCGAACTTCGCTCCGTCCCTCGAGCGCCGAATCCGCGACGCCCGAGGTAGCCGTCGCGATCCGCGGCGACATGCCGGAGGTCCACGCCCAGAGTGAGATCGACTTGCGCGGGATGCGAGTGAACGAGATCGACGACATAGTTATGCATGCCGTCGATGCAGCGATCCGCGCCGATCTCAAGACCCTGCGCATCATCCACGGCAAAGGCACCGGCGCGTTGCGCGAGCGCGTGAGCGAGATGCTGCGCAAGGAATCGCGCGTCACCAACTTCCGCCTCGGCGCCTGGAACGAGGGCGGAGCGGGCGTGACGGTGGTGGAGCTCAAGTGATTCCCGACGAAGTCGTCGACCAGGTTCGGGACGCCGCCGACATCGTCCAGATCATCGGCGAGTACGTGAACCTCAAGCGCGCAGGCTCCGACTTTCGCGGTCCGTGCCCGTTCCACCAGGGAACCCACCGGAACTTCTCCGTTTCGCCCAAGAAGCACATGTACTATTGCTTCGTTTGTCACGAAGGGGGCGATGTTTTCCGATTCTTGCAGAAGCGCCTCGGCGTGGAGTGGCCCGCCGCGGTGAAGATGGTCGGCGAAAAATCCGGCGTCGAAGTCCGGGAGGTCGATAGTCGCCGAGAAGGCCCCGATCTCCGGGAGCCGCTGTGGGAAGTGAACGCCACCGCCGCTTCGTACTATCAGAAAATCCTCTGGGACGACCCGCTCGGCGCCCAGGCGCGCGATTATCTCGCGCAGCGTGACATCTCACGCGAAGTCGCCGACCAGTTTGGAATCGGCTTCGCGCCGCGCGAGATTGGACTGCTTCGCAACTACATGGCGACGCTTGGCTTCGATGAATCTCGGCTCGCATCGGTTGGACTCATCATCACCGGCGATGATGCGAGTGAGCCGCGCCCGCGGTTCCGCGGACGGCTGATGTTTCCGATCCTCGACGCGATGGGGCGCAACATCGGATTCGGCGGTCGCCTGCTCGGCCCGGGCGAGCCGAAGTATCTGAACTCACCGGAATCGCCGGTATTCTCGAAGGGGAAGAATCTCTACGGACTCAACTGGGCGAAGAACGAGATTCGCAAGGAAGACCAGGTGCTCGTCGTCGAAGGTTATTTCGACGTCGTGAGACTCATGACGGCGGGAGTCCAGACCGTCGTCGCGCCGATGGGCACCGCGCTGACTGACGCGCAGTCGGCCGCGCTGCGCAAGCTGACGCGGAACGTCTTCCTCCTTTACGACAGCGACAAGGCGGGCCTGCAGGCGACCTTTCGCTCCGGGGACGAGCTGCTGCGCCAGGGCGCGGCGGTGCGAGTCGTCACGCTGCCCGACGGCGAAGATCCTGACAGCTTCGTCAAGAATCACGGCGCGACAGGGCTCAACGCCAGACTCCGCGATGCGATCGACGTCTTCGAGCGCAAGATCCAGCTTCTCGAGCGCGCCGGCATGTTCGCCGAGCTCCAGAAAAAGCGCCGCGCGCTCGATCGACTGCTGCCCTCCATTCGCGCGGCTTCGGATCAGATCATGCGCGACCTGTACATTGGCCGCGCCAGTGAGGTGAGCGGCGTTGCCCGTGAAGTGCTCGAGCGCGAGCTCCTTGGCAGACCGACGCCGAGCGTCAGCGCTCAGCCCGCTCCGCGGATCGCGCCGACCGCAGCGGTTCGTCGCGGCGAGCGCAGGACACAGTACTCCGAGCGCGGGATGTCAGCCGAGCGCGAGCTGGTGCGCGCGATGCTGTTGAATCGCGCGCGCGTCGAGCACGTAGTGGAGAAGGTGGGCGACAAGAGCTTTCACAACCGCCAGTATCGCGCGATCTACCGGGCATTGATTGCGTCGGGGCCCGACTCAACAATCGAGGACATCACCGCGAATCTTGATGAGGAGGCCATCGCCACCGTCGAGGACATCATAGCCGAAGGTCCGATCCACATCGACGCCGAGCGGACCATCAATGACAGTCTCGCCACGCTCCGCGCGCGCGATCTCGATCTGCGCGCGGCCGAGCTCGACCGCATCATTCCGCTGGCTGACGGAGCGCAGAAGGACAAGCTGATCGCCGAGAAAGATTCGATCAGAAAGGAGCTGAAAGCGACGGGCAGGAATTACTACAAGAACTTCAGACGTACCAAAGCGAGGTAAGGAGGAACCATGCGACAACCCAAACGGAGGCGGATGATGACGTGGAGGTGGAATGCAACAGGAAGTTGAAGCGCTGTTGGCGCTGCAGGAGGATGATCTCAAGATCCGCGAGATCGAGAATCAGATTCGCGCCCTCGACCCCCAGCTCGCAGAGTTCGACAAGAGAAAGCAACAGGCGGTTGCAGCCATTACCCGCGCCGAAGCAGCAGTTCAGGCGGAAGAAAAGAAACAGCGCGAGATTCAGGGCCGTCTCTCACAGCACAAACAGCTGCAGGAACGAAACCTCCACCAGCTCGAGGACGTGAAGCGAATGCGGGAGGCGACCGCTGCCACCGCCCAGGTCGAAGCCACGCGAAGGATGATGGCTGAAGACGAGAGTGAGCTGGCGATACTCGGCCGGCGTCTCCACGACATGAACGCGCAGGTCGCCGCGGCGAAGCAGGCGCTCCAGGACGTCGAGGAA
>DATFGW010000115.1:0-7073 GCA_035249045.1 Gemmatimonadaceae bacterium
GAGGTGGTAGTTCCGAGCCGCCGCGGCGCGATGGTCTCTCTTCCAAAATGACTGGAGGAAGAGTGGCGTTAACGATCAGAGAGTTACCCGCCGCCGAGCGCCCTCGGGAACGACTGAGAAGTCACGGCGCGCACGCGCTCAGCTCGAGCGAGCTACTCGCTATCTTACTGGGTAGCGGATCCGAGGGCCGGTCGGCTCTCGGGATCGGCCAGGAGATCCTTGCCGGTTGCCGGGGCTCGCTAAGGCTGCTCGCCACCCAACCTGTTGCCACCCTGACCAGCGTTCGAGGAGTAGGAACGGCTCGTGCGGTTTGTGTCCACGCCGCCCTGGAGCTGGGACGTCGCATGGCGGCTGAGGAGCGCCAGGAGGGGGCGCCGGTGCGCTGGCCGCGCGATGTCTACGAGATATTCGCGCAGCGACTGGAGGATCTGCCCGTCGAAGAGTTTCACGTCGCCGTTCTCGACTCGCAGCACAGGCTGGAGCGGGACATCACCGTAACGCGTGGTCTTCTCAATTCGTCGCTCGTGCATCCACGCGAGGTGTTCAGGGAAGCGATCGCGGAGAGAGCGGCAGCAATCATTCTCGTTCACAATCATCCGAGCGGTGATCCGACACCATCGCCCGACGACAGGGTAGTAACAGAACAGCTCGTGCAGGCGGGCAAAGTACTCGACATCCCCGTACAGGATCACGTTATTATCGGTAGGGGGCGCTACATCAGCTTCGCGGAGGCAGGACTGCTTTGACGGCAGGCGCGGTCAGGGAAAACGAGACACTTCCCACATGGATGCAGGAGGGGCTTCCGGAGCGTCTAGACCGGGAGCTGCTCGCGCGTGCCTATCGGTTCAGCGAGAAGGCCCACGAAGGTCAGAAGCGGCTCTCGGGCGACAAATACGTGTCCCATTGCGTCGAGGTCGCCAAGATCCTGGTCGATCTGCAGCTGGATTCGATTACCGTAGCGAGCGGGTTGATTCACGACGTTGTCGAAGACACCGCCATCAGCATCGACGACATCGAAGCGGAGTTCGGAAAGGAGGTCGCGGGGATCGTCGATGGCCTCACCAAGATCGGCCACCTCCCGCTCAACTCGTCGCAGGAACGACAGGTCGAGAACTATCGAAAGCTGCTGCTCTCGATCGCCAAGGATGCGCGCGTCATCCTCATCAAGCTGGCGGACCGGCTGCACAACATGCGCACGCTCGAGTTCCTGCCCGCCGACCGTCAAAAGCGAATCGCGACGGAGACGCGGGATCTTTACGCACCGCTTGCGCACCGATTCGGAATGGCGCGGGTGCGGTGGGAGCTCGAGGACCTCGCATTCAAGCATCTCGAGCCGTCGGAGTACAAGGCGCTGGCGAAGAAAGTCGCGACACGACGAGTGGAGCGCGAGAAATCGATCGCCCAGCTCAAGGAGCCACTCGAGTCACACCTTCGCAAAGCGGGAATCGTCGACGTCGAAGTGACGGGCAGGCCGAAGCATCTGTGGTCGATTTACAAGAAAATGAAGAAGTGGGACAAGCCGTACGAGGAGATCTACGACCTTCTCGCCATCCGCGTCCTCGTCAACGGCGTTCCCGACTGTTACCACGCGCTCGGCGTCATCCACGATCAATTCACGCCGCTGCAGGAGCGCATCAAGGATTACATCGCGCAGCCGAAGTCGAACGGCTATCAATCATTGCACACGACGGTGTTCGGGCCGGGGCGCCAGCTATTCGAGATCCAGATCCGCACCCGCGAGATGCACCGCACCGCTGAGTATGGAATCGCGGCGCACTGGCGATTCAAGGAGGACTCGGGCAAGAGCGCGGACGAGCTCGACCGCGCGCTGCAGTGGTTCCGGCAGGTGCTCGAGCTACAGCTAGACGCCAAGACCCCCGACGAATTCCTCGAATTCCTCAAGCTCGATCTGTATCAGGACGAAATCTTCGTCTTCACTCCAACCGGCGATGTGATCCAGCTGCCGAAGGGCGCGACCCCGATCGACTTTGCGTTCGCGGTTCACACCGAGGTCGGATTGCATTGCCAGGGCGCGCGCATCAACGGCCGGATCGCCAGCCTCGCGCGCGAGCTCAAGAATTCCGAAACGGTCGAGATCATCACCTCGCCTTCGGCCAAGCCGAGCCGCGACTGGCTGGCGCACGTGCGTACGGGAAGGGCACGACACAAGATCCGGCAGCGCTTGCGCATCGAGGAGCACGCGACGTCGGTCAAACTGGGGCGGGAGATCCTCGATCGTGAGATCAAGCGCCGTCGACTGACCAAGCCCGAGGATCCCGAGCTGCTCAAGGTCGCGCGAACGCTGAAGCTGATGGACGTGAACCACCTGGTGGCGTCGATCGGGCAGGGCGACGTGAACGTGTCGCAGGTGCTGAAGGAGCTCTTCCCTGAGACCGACGGCGTTGCGGAAGCTCCGAAGCCCGGCCCGCTGGACTGGCTGGTGGACAAGGTGCGCGGGACGACCAAGGGTGTCCGCATCCAGGGCGTCGACGGGATGATGGTGCGCTACGCGCAATGTTGTCAGCCTGTACCCGGAGACCCGGTTGTGGGGTATGTAACGAGGGGCCGCGGCGTGAGCATTCATCGGTCCGACTGTCCGAATCTGCTGATGCTGATTCAGGAACCGGAGCGCCGCCTGGAGATCGATTGGAAGGAGCTGGAAGGCGAGAAGTTCATGGTACGTCTCGCGCTCGAGGCAACCGATCGACGCGGGCTTTACGCGGATCTGGCGACTGCGGTGTCATCGACGGGCACGGACATCCGGAGCTTCGAGCTGCACAGCTCCGACGGTCACGTGATCGGCGAGCTCGCCGTCGAGGTAGGCAACCTCGCGCATCTTCAGAAAATCATCAAGGCAGCCAGACGCGTGAAGGGCGTGACGGAAGTCGCGCGTCGGGAAAGGCTGTCCAGCGACATCAAGAATGACCAAGGCAGTATTTGATCTGCAGGCGCCGTTCGCGCCGGCGGGTGATCAACCGAAAGCAATCGCGGAGCTGACGAGGGGCCTGGAGCGGGGTGACCGCTTTCAGACCCTGCTTGGCGTTACGGGATCCGGAAAGACGATGACGGTGGCGAACGTCATCAAGAACTACGGAAAGCCGACGCTCGTTCTCTCGCATAACAAGACCCTCGCAGCGCAGCTATACGGAGAGCTGAAGAGCTTCTTCCCGCACAACGCCGTCGAGTACTTCATCTCGTACTACGACTATTACCAGCCGGAAGCCTACGTTCCGACGACGGATACCTACATTGAGAAGGACGCTTCGATCAATGAGGATATCGACCGGCTGCGGCTGCGCGCGACGTCGAGCCTGATGGAGCGAAGCGACGTGGTGATCGTCGCCACGGTGTCGGCGATCTACGGCTTGGGTGATCCGCGCAGCTATCGCGAGCAGATGGTGATGCTCACCCGCGGGCAGAAGATTCCGCGCGACGACATCCTGCGGTCGCTGGTGAAGATCCAGTACTCGCGCAACGACATGGGGCTCGAGCGCGGGACCTTCAGGGTGCGAGGTGATACCGTCGAGATTCTGCCGGCGTACGAGGAGCAGGGCGTGCGCGTGGAGATGTGGGGCGACGAGATCGAGCGCATCACCAAGATCAACCCACTCACGGGTGATACGATCGCAACCCTCGACAAAGCAGCGATCTACCCCGCGAAGCATTTCGTGACGTCGCGCCCGACCATCGAGCGGGCAGTGGCGTTGATCCGCGAGGAGCTGGCGCAGCGTCTGACAGAGCTGCGTTCCGCCGGCAAGCTGCTCGAGGCGCAGCGCCTGGAATCGCGCACGAACTTCGATATCGAGATGATGCTCGAGATCGGCACCTGCGCCGGGATCGAGAATTACTCGCGCCACCTTTCCGGCCGCGCTGAAGGCGAGCGTCCGGCGTGCCTGTTCGACTATTTCCCGGAAGATTTTCTCGTCGTGGTCGACGAATCGCACGTGACACTGCCGCAGATCGGCGGAATGTTCAACGGCGACCGTGCGCGCAAGCTCACCCTCGTCGACTACGGCTTCCGGCTGCCGAGCGCGCTGGACAACCGGCCGCTGATGTTCGACGAGTTCCTTTCGCTGACGCCGCGAGCGCTCAATGTCAGCGCGACGCCGGCTGAGATCGAGCTGCGGCTTTCGGAGGGTGCTGTCGTCGAGCAGATCATCCGGCCGACCGGCCTGGTCGATCCCGAGATCGATGTGCGGCCGGTGCGCGGCCAGGTCGACGATCTGCTGAACGAGATTCGGATCCGCGAGCGTCGCGGTGAGAGAGTGCTGGTCACCACGCTTACCAAGCGGATGGCCGAAGATCTCGCCGACTATCTGCAGCAGATGGGAGTGCGCGTTCGCTACATGCATGCGGACATCGACGCGATCGAGCGGATGGAGATCGTCCGCGGCCTCAGACTGGGCGAGTTCGACGTGTTGATCGGAATCAACCTGCTGCGCGAAGGACTGGACCTGCCCGAAGTCTCACTCGTCGCGATTCTCGACGCTGACCAGGAGGGATTTCTGCGCAGCGATCGGTCGCTGATCCAGACCGTCGGACGCGCGGCGCGCAATCTGAACGGCCGCGCGATCTTCTACGCCGACAAGATCACCGGCTCGATGCAACGGTGCATGGAGGAGACCGGCCGGCGCCGGGAGCTGCAGCAGGCGTACAATCGTGAGCACGGCATCACTCCGATGAGCGTCACCAAGAGCGTCGATCAGGTTCGCTTCATCACTCGCGTCGCCGACGCGCGGACAGAGCGCGAGGAGCGGGAGCGCGAGAAGGGCCGCCGCGTCGCCGAGTCGGGCGCGCCATATGGTGCCGACAATCTTCCGGCGCTGATCGCCGATCTCGAGGCGCAGATGCGGGAGGCGGCGACAAACCTCGACTTCGAGACCGCGGCCCAGCTCCGCGACCAGCTCTTCGAGGTGAAGGCAAAGGCGGGTCGCAAGGAAACCAGAGGCTCACTGGCCGGTCTGCACGGCCGCTAGATGTCAGCGCACCGGCACGTAGTTCCGCCGCGGGCCGGGAAGGGTCATCTCAAGCTGACCGAAGCGGAGCTCAGTCAGTGGGGCGAGGATCTGGGCCGCGCATCCACGCCGCCGCTGGTGGTGACGTTGACCGGCGAGCTCGGTGTCGGCAAGACCACCCTCGTGCGCGCAATCTGTCGCGGCTACGGGGTCAGTGAAGAGATCACCAGTCCCACCTACGCGCTGGTGCATGAGTACGGGTCACCGCGCTCGCCGGTCTACCACATCGATCTCTACCGGCTCGAATCTCCGGAGCAGCTCACCAACCTCGGCTGGGACGAGATCGTGTCGTCGCACGCGCTGGTGCTGGTTGAATGGCCGGAGCGGGCGGGCGAGCGTCTGCCCGAGAATCATGTGCCGATCGATCTCGACTACGTGCCCGACGATCCGGGTCGCCGGATTCTGCTGGCGGGATAACTTAGGAGCGTGAGTGCGCTCCGCGGATGGACACGTGAGTAGTGGCAGCCGGCCTTACACGCTGGCGATCGAAGGCGCGACCTATCGCGGGAGCGTCGCGCTCCTTCGCGGATCGGAGGTGGTCTGCGAGCGCGAGCTGTCTGGTGAAGACGCCGGTGGTGCGCGCGCCGGTCGTGGCGAGCGACTGATGCCGGCGATAGCGGAGTGTTTTGCCGAGGCCGGTTTGAAGGGTGACGCGATCCGCCGGATCGTGTGCGGGGCGGGGCCGGGGAGCTTTACGAGTCTCCGGATCGCGGGGTCGGTGGCGAAGGGACTGGCGGTCGGTTACGGTGTGCCGCTTTTCGCGGTGTCATCGCTTCTGCTCGGTGTAAGTGGCGCGAAACCGCCGCTCCCCCCGGGAGATTATCTATCCGTACTCGATGCGATGCGGGACGAATTCTTCGCCAGCCGCATCGTTTATCGACCGGACGGCGGGGAGTACAGCGCCGAGCCGGCGAGGATTCTCTCGCGACTGGATCTAGACGAGTTCCGGGCACGCGAGAAATCGGTCCGCGTCGTCGGTCCGGGGCAGGAAATCGACGCGCATCCCCACGCCCGTGGGGTCGCCCCCGTCCTCGATCAGGTGCTGAAGTCCGAGCCGGTGGATCTGGCTGGGTGGGAACCGGACTACGGTCGGCTCGCTGAAGCGCAGGTCCGCTGGGAGGCCGTTCACGGGCGGCCGCTTACGGCGTGACAGCGCGGCTGAGGCCGGCGACCGACGGCGATATCAGCGCGATCGCCGCGATCGAGCGTACGTCCTTCGCCGATCCCTGGAGCGAGGAATCTTTCCGGCGAATACTCGGCGGTTCTTCAGCTATCTTTCACGTGGTCGGATATCCGCCAGATTTCGATGTCGCCGGGTATGTGATTGCGTTCAGTGTTGGTGCCGACGCGGAGCTGCTCAACATCGCCGTTCATCCAGACCATCGCGGAAAGGGCCTGGCTGGCCAGATGCTGGACGCGGTGCTGATCGAGCTCGGCGCCCGCGGGGTGCGGAACGCGTTTCTCGAGGTTCGCGAGTCGAATCGCCCAGCGCGGGGATTGTACGAATCGCGCGGTTTTACCGGGATCGGCAGGCGGCGAAACTACTACCGCCGGCCGGTCGAGGACGCGCTGGTGATGCGGCGGATGCTGGAGGTCGGGAGGGGCGATGAAGAAAGATCGGCGGGGAGTTTTGCTGACCGTTGAAATCGTTGGTTTGCTCGGGCTCTGAGCCCTACCTATACTATTCTGGGCGGGAACCGAACTCTCGCCAGGAGGCACAGTGAGCAGAAGTCTGAATAAAGTGATGCTGATCGGAAATCTGGGCAGCGATCCCGAGGTACGCTCGACGACGGGCGGCAACCGGGTCGCGACTTTCTCGCTCGCGACGAGCCGACAGTGGAATTCGCCGAATGGCGAGAAGCAGGAGAAGACCGAATGGCACCGGTGCGTCGTGTGGAACACCAAGGGCACCGGCCTCGCCGACGTCGTCGAGAAGTACTGCAAGAAGGGCGACAAGATCTACGTCGAGGGTCGTATCGAGTATCGCCAGTGGCAGGACAAGGAGAACCAGACGCGGTACTCCACCGAGATCAACGTCCGCGAGCTGACGATGCTGGG
>DATFGW010000116.1:0-9821 GCA_035249045.1 Gemmatimonadaceae bacterium
AGGATCGGACACGCGGTCTGCGCTGCGCTCGCCGAGGCACACGGACTTGGCATCGTCCACCGCGACATCAAGCCGAGCAATGTCTTTCTGCACACCGTGCGCGGGGAGGAGAAGGTAAAGGTGATCGACTTCGGGATCGCCAAGCTCACCGACAAATCCGAGACGCCGGAGCTGCAGAACGAAACGACTGCCGGCACCTTTCTGGGCACGCCCGCCTATATGGCGCCCGAGCGATTGTTCAACCAGAGCTACGACGGGCGCGCCGATGTCTTCGCGCTTGGCGTAATGATCTTCGAGATGATCGCCGGCAGACTGCCGTTCGAGTCGAAGGGTCCGTTGCAGGCGATTCGGATGCAGATGCTTAAGCAGCCCGCGCATCTCAGCGAATTCGCGCCGAATATTTCCGCGGAACTCGAGCAGGCGGTGAATCGCGCGATGGCGAAGGAGCCGGAGCAGCGTCCGACCGCACGGGAGTTTGCGTTTACTCTGCGCGGATTGCTCGAGGCGGGCAGCGTCGCCGCGTCCCGAGTCTGATCAGCGGCTCACTCTATTCTCGCAATCGCAATCGTCAGCGGCGGAGCGCCGGTCAGCCCAACGGTCCGCGCGTTCGCCGACACGCTCGTCAGCTCGTAGGAAGCAAAGGAGCCGCCGTGTAGCCCCTGGTGGTCGATGCTGAAGTCGCCGTTCGTGATCGGGATCGGAATGAGCGGAAAGGCCTGCGGAAACTGGGAAGGGAAATCGCTGTTGATTCCGCGGTAGATGTCGCGCAGGTGCCACGACGGGAAAGCGACATCACCGTTCCCGGTCATTGCGGCATTCTCGTCGAGATAAAGCGCGAGCGACCAGTTGCCCATCATCGAGGTCCGTCCGGCGCCGGCCTGCCGCTCGAGGTTGCCGATGCCCGTCGCGGTGGTTGACTGGGTGAGGCCGCGCAGGAAATCCACTTCCGATCCGGCGTAGCGATCGATGATGTGACGGACGAACGACCACGCGGCGTAGTAGAAGCTGAAATCGTTGGAGGAAACCCGCCCGAACACCGACGTCGCATCCGGCTGTCGGAGCACCGGATAGAGCGAGGCGAAGTGGTCGAACATCACCAGCGGTGGCGTGTTGCACGCAGGCGTCGTCGGCCGGACATCGCAGAACAGCGTCGAGCTGTAGAGCATGTTGCCCTTCCACATCGCGCCGGGGTAGATACGGTCTCGACCCCACACTTCTTCCGCGATCATCGCCGTTGACTCTTCCAGCCATGATTCCTCGAAGCTGCTGGCGCCGTTGACGAGATGCGCGCCGTACGACGCAATGTGCTTCACTTCGTGGACGACGGTGGCTCTAATAACTCGATACCAGCGATCCGGGGTGTCGTCGGTGAACCCGGTTCCCGCAACCTTCGGCACCTGCGCATAGAAATTCTCGCCGAGGTTGCTCGCGGTGTTGTTGAGGCTCTGGGGGAAGAAATCACAGCTGACCACGAAGCCGAGCAGGCTCGAAGGCACCGCCGGCGTGAACACCATGTTGAGGTGCTGGTCGTTGTCGGTCGACGGGTCGGTGATCAGCGGATCGCCGAAGTACGCGGCGTCGCTCGGGTACATGGTGTTGTCGAACTCCTGTCCGAGCGCGGTGAAGTACGAATCCATCTGCCCGTGCAGCGGAGCCGCGACATCCTCGTACACAATCGCGCGTGTGCCAACGTAAACCGCGCGGGCGGTGATCTCGGTGTAGTCGGTGCAGTTCGCCGATGCGCCCAGCGCGGTGGACGGCTTGAGCACCCGGAAGGTTCGCGTCTGTCCGACCGTGGGTACGATGCTGAGCGAAGGAGATGCTGCGCCTGACTTGATCGACGTTTTGGTGGAGCGGCGGAAATTCTTTTTCATCAGCGCGAAAATCGCGCGGTTCGACTCGAGGCGCACCAGATGCGCGGCGGTGCGTGGGATGGTCGCGGCTGCGTTACCGGCGGGTGGGCGCGTGGCGTCCGGCAGGCGTATCGTTTGCCGGAGCGTGAAGATGTTCGGCGAGAAGGTCGTCCCGGCGGGGATCGAGGTCGCTCCGACCAGATGGAATGCCGTCAACGCCGTCGGGACGATGAACGGATTGATGACGTTCACGACGTAGCGGCCGCTGGCCGGCGACAACTCGCTGCAGCTTATGTCGGCAGCGCTGGTGAGAACGACCGTCGCGCCGACTGCCATCGGGCGCTGTACCCCCGCCTGCATGGTCTGTCGCGCGAACGCGGTCGCTCCGTTGGCGGTGACCTGGATCCTCGCCTGATGCGTGGGCTGACAGGGAATCAATGATGGAATCGCGGCCACGATTCGGGTTGCCGTAGCGCTGGTGACGGGCGCGCTTTGACCATCGATGGTGACGACGTCGCCTGTCGCTACTGGATCGAAACCAGAGCCATCGATGGTGATTGTCGTGCCGGGCGTCATGGGAGCGGGTCCGATCGCCGATATGTTGACGCTGCCGACCGCAGTGACGATCGAGAGCGCGACGGCCGGAATTCCAGTTACAACTGCGCCGAGGGTGTTGGTGCCCGCGGTCAGTCCGGTCGTAAAGACTGTTGCGACGCGACCGGCTTCGTCGGTCTGACTACTCGCTGGTGATGCCGATCCATCCCCGGCAGAAATCGAGAAGGTTATCGGCGCGCGTGCAATTGGGTTTCCGAAGGCGTCCTTCACCGCGAATCGCACCGAGTCGCCAACGGTTGCGCCGGGTGCGACAGCTCCAGGATCTGGACTGGTACGGGTCAACGCCGCCGGTGGGCCCGCAACAACGCTGACCGAGATGCTGTTGCTGCGGACGCTCCCGATCGAAGCGACAATCGAAGTGCTTCCCACCGGTCCAACCGATGTCACCTGACCGGTGCTCGAAACGGTTGCGACGGCTGGGGTGCTGGTCGTGTAGCTCAGTCCGGCGGCGGACATTGGCTTGCCGGTGGTGCTGACGACCGACGCCGTCAATTGAAGGCTCGACCCGGCTGAAATCGCCGGCGGATTGGTTGGCGAGACCGCGATCTTGCCGATGACGTCCGGCGCCGTGCCGTGATCCCCGCCTCCGCACGACGCGACCACAATCGCGGCGGTGCTCAGCGCGATCGCGCGCAGTGGTCTGGGGACGGACGGGCCCATCGCTACCATCGCCGGCAAGTGGGGACATACACTTATGACCCCGTCCACACCCTGTCAATAGAACTTCTCGGCGGGTGCGGCGAACGGCTATATTGGAGCCATGAAGGCCCGCACCAAATTCATCATCGGTGGTGCGCTCGTGATTGGAACCGCGAGTTATCTCGCCGCGAGCGCCATCCGTGATACCGGGGTCTATTACCTGACTCCGGCCGAGCTGTCCGCCAAGACCCACACCGACCCGACGTTTTATGAGACGGGCGTGAAAGTCGGCGCGAGAGTCGTGAACGGGTCGATCGTGCGCGAGCCGGGCGGCAGACAGGTCGAGTTCAAGATGACCGACGGCGCGCAGACCTATAACGTGGTGTACCGCGGCATCACTCCCGACACTTTCACCGACGGCGTCGATGTCGTCGTCGAAGGCCGGCTTGGCCGCGACAATACCTTCCGCGCCACGACGCTGCTGGCCAAGTGCGCGTCACGCTACGAGAACGCGCCGGAGAAGTACAAGCAGACTCCGGGTTACAAAGCCGACCAGCGCGCCTAGCGCTCAGGTGAGCGCGGCGACCTGCTCCTTGAGCAGTCGCAGTGCGAGGTCAATGTCGCGGCGATGGGTGCGAAAGCCGAGTGCCGCCATCCTGATGGTGAACTTTCCATCGAGAATCGTCGTCGACATGAAGATGCGCCCGTCCTTTCGCAGCGCGTCGGCGACCCGTCGGTTCATCTCATCGACATCCGCGCTACCGGCGCCGCGTGGATTCCAGCGAAACGTGACGATCGACAGATCGGGCACCGGCCCCGTCTCGAAGCCGAGCTCTCGGACTTCGTCGTAAAAATATCGGGCGAGGAGAAGCTTCTCCTCGAGCGCAGCGCGAAACGGTTTGAGACCGGCGAGCATCAGCGGCAGCCACATCCGCAGGCCGCGAAAATGCTTGGTGAGCTCGGGAGAGAGATCCGCCGGCGATAGCACGCCCGCTTCACGCACCGCGTCCTGCATGTAGTTGCCTGAATAGTTGTTGCTCGCCTCGAGGAGCTTCGCGTCGCGGACAATCACCATTCCCGATCCCCAGGGCAGGAACAGTCCCTTGTGCGGATCGAGTATCGCGGAGTCGGAGCGCTCGATGCCGCGCAGCATCACCCGGCCGTGTTCGGTGAGCAGAAAGAATCCGCCGTACGCGGCGTCGACGTGGAACCAGCACGATTCCTTCGTGGCGACGGCGGCGATGTCGTCCAGCGGATCGACCGCGCCGGTGTCGGTCGCGCCCGCGGCTGCCGCGATCAGCCACGGCTCGAGTCCCGCCGCGCGGTCAGCGGCGATCGCCTGCTCCAACGCATCGACGCGCATCCGGTAACGCTCGTCGACTGGCACCGAACGGATCTGCGCCTCAGCGAGCCCGGCGACGCGCAGGGCTTTCTGGATCGAGTGGTGCGCCTGGTCGGTGAGATAAACGACGGCGCGCGGATAGTCGGCGCTCGTGAGGTGGTGCGCGTCGCGCGCGGTCGTGATCGCGATGAGATTCGCGATGCTCCCTCCGGATGCGATGTTGCCGGCCGCCGTAGGTGGATACCCGGCGAGATCCGCGACCCAGCGGATCAGCATGTTCTCCATTCGTACCGCTCCTGGTCCAGCGAAAAAAACCCCGGCGTATTTATCGGTCACCGCCGCGAGGTAGTCGCCGAGCGCTGATTGGTAGAGTCCGCCGCCAGGGATGTAGGCGAGGTATCCGGGAGAAGCCGGGTGTCCGCCCGGCTGGATCACCTCGCGCTCGAGCACCCCGAGCAGGGTCGCGGCGTCTCGGGCGTGCTCGGAGATCGGGAGGTCGAGCAGGCCGCTTCCTTTGGACTCACTCTCTACAAACGCGCGCTGGCTGTCGATGCGGCGGAGGAAACGCTCAGCCGCGGCGAAGATCAGCGCGCGCAGCTTCTTGCGCCGATTCGCGCCCGGATCCAACGGCTGCGCCGCGCGCTCGAGTTGGCGAAGCTGGCGGAGGAGAGAGTCTCGTTCGGAGGTAATGAGGCGGCCGAAGGGTAAGGGGACGCGTAAACTATAATGGCGAAAAAAAGGGGGAGGATCGAGTATTCCGGACTGAGCGGACCGATGCACTTAGTCCGTAATACTCGATCCTTCCTCCCACTATATTCCGTTTCGTGGCCATCACCTCTCGCTCTCTCTCGTGATCCTCATTGGTGAGCTGTCACTCTGGGTCGCCCTTCTGATGGCGACCTGGGGCGCAACGGTGTCGTTTGCCGGAGGACAAATGCGGCGCGCCGATCTCGTCGAGAGCGGCGCGCGCGCTCTCTACGCAACCCTCGCGATGGTGATCCTGGCGTCGCTCGGCCTCTGGACCGCGCTGCTCACCCACGACTTCTCGATCAAGTACGTCGCCTCGTTCACCAGCGCCAACCTCCCCAAGGTCTACACGATCACCGCGTTCTGGGGCGGGCAGTCGGGATCGCTCCTCTTCTGGGCACTGATTCTTTCGATCTACACCGCGATCACGCTGTGGACCAATCGCACGCGCAATCGCGAGCTGATGCCGTACGTCGCCGGCACCCTCGCGCTGATCCTCGTTTTCTTCCTCGCGACGATCTGCCTCGGCTCCAATCCGTTCGAGCGCCTGGACTTCATACCCGCGGATGGGCGCGGACTGAATCCGCAGCTCCAGAATCCGGGCATGGCGATCCACCCGCCGAATCTCTACCTCGGCTACGTCGGCACCTCGATTCCGTTCGCGTTCGCGATCGCGGCGCTGCTGACGCGACGCCTCGACGCCGAGTGGCTGGCGGCGGTGCGACGGTGGGCGCTGCTGGCGTGGTTCTTCAACACGGTCGGCATCGTGCTCGGAATGTGGTGGGCGTACGTCGAGCTTGGTTGGGGCGGCTACTGGGCGTGGGATCCGGTCGAGAACGCATCACTGTTGCCCTGGCTCGTCAACACTGCGTTCCTGCATTCGATCATGGTGCAGGAGAAGCGCGGGATGCTGCGCAAATGGAACGTGACGCTGGTCGTATCCGCGTTCCTGCTCTCGATCTTCGGCACCTTCATCACCCGCAGCGGTGTGATCTCCAGCGTGCACTCCTTCGCGCAGTCGCCGGTCGGCAAATGGTTCGCCGCGTTTCTGATTCTTTCGATCGTCGTCACCGCGTATCTGGTCTCGACCCGACTTCAGGACCTGCGCTCGAACGCTGAGCTGGAGAGCATGGTGAGCAGGGAAGCCGCGTTCCTTTACAACAATCTCATCCTCGTCGGCATCGCGTTCTCCGTGCTGTGGGGGACGCTGTTCCCGATCATCAGTGAAGCGGTGCGGGGCAACAAGATCACCGTCGGCCCGCCGTTCTTCAACACCGTGAACATCCCGCTCGGACTCTTGTTGTTGTTGCTGACCGGCATCGGTCCGCTGATCGCGTGGCGCCGCGCATCGGTCGCCAATCTCAGGCGCCAGTTTCTCACGCCCGTCGCCGTCGCCGCGACCGCCGGGATCCTTTGCCTCGCGCTCGGCGTTCACAATCTCGCCGCGCTTCTGTCGTACACGTTCGGCGCTCTGGTCGTCGCGACCATCGTGCAGGAGTTTTACAAAGGCATCAACGCGCGCCACAAGATGTACGGCGAATCACGCATCGTCGCATTCCCGCGGCTGATCGCGCGCAACCGCAGACGCTACGGCGGCTACATCGTCCACCTTGGCGTCGTCGTCGTCTTCGCAGCGTTCGCGGGACTCGCGTTCAAGCGCGAGTTCGATCTCAACCTGAGCGCCGGCGATACGAAGGTCGTCACCGATGCGTGGGGACACAAGTGGAGCTTTCTGAGCCAGGGCATCTCCCGGTACAACGTTCTGAATCGTGAAGTGACAGCGATCGCACTCGATGTCACCCGTGACGGCAAATCACAGGGCGTCATCACCAGCGAGAAGCGCCAGCACGTCGATTCGCGCGGATCACCGACCTTCGAGCCATCGACCGAAGTCGGAATCAAGGGATCGTTCAAGCAGGACGTCTACGTCGTGCTCGCCGGGGTGCGGGGGATGGACGGCGCAGAAATCCGGGTGACCTTCAACCCGTTGGTGCGATGGGTCTGGCTCGGCGGCGCGCTGATGGCGTTCGGCGGTCTGGTCGTGATGTGGCCGGCTGCTGACCGACAGCGGGTGCGAGCGGGATACGCGGCGGTGCTCAAGCCACACCCGGTCGGCGAGCGGGTCCCCGACCTCGTTGGAGCATGAGCCGATGAAACGTCGCGAATTTCTGCTGGCGGTGCCGGCGCTCGGATTGGGAGCAGCGATGTTTCCGCGCCGCGTCGCCGGTGCGCAGGCGGTGCAGACCTTCAACGGACCGATGGCTGACGCCAACGAGGTGTATCGTCCGGTCACTCTGCCCGCAAAAGCAGGGGCATCGGCGTCCATGTCCGACGCCCAGCGCGACGATCTCGAGCACAAGCTCCATTGCCAGTGCGGATGCAATCTCGACGTGTACACCTGCCGCACTACCGATTTCGCCTGCAGCGTTTCTCCCGCGATGCATGCCGACGTGATGGGGCTCGTCTCCGGCGGCTACGGCGCTGACGAGATTCTCGCTGCCTTCAAGTCGGTGTATGGCGAGAAGGTGCTGATGGCCCCCGGCAAGAGCGGCTTCAATCTGATTGGCTATACGATGCCGTTCATCGCGCTTGGCGGCGGTGCGGTGCTGGTGACGGCGCTCATCAAACGTTGGAAGACGCGTGCACCCGTTACGGTCGCGAGCCCGGTTCACTACGTGGACGCGTCAGAGGGTGAGCTCGCTGCGCTCGATGCCGCCGTAAGGCGCGACGGGTGACTCCGCTCCTGATCGGCACGGCTCTGGCCGTCGCCTCCCTTTGCTACGTTTTGTATCCGCTCTACCGCTCTGGAGTCGCGGCTGCTCCACGGGCGCCCCACCGCAAACCGCGCACCTCACCGGCTGTCGATGCCCTGCGTGAGCTCGAGTTCGATCGCCAGACCGGGAAAATCTCGGACACCGACTACGAGTCACTCAAAGCCCGCTACACCGACCAGGCGCTGACCGCGATGCGCGCCGGCAATGCTCCGGTCTGCGAGAAGTGCGGCCCGCGGCCAGAGGCCGACGCTGAGTATTGCTCGAGATGCGGAGCCACGCTGGTCGCCTAAGCGGGGCCAACTGTCGGTTTCATATCACCACACTGCCACTTTCATATCACCGTTTGCGCTACACTACCGGCAAAAGCGGCCGGTCCAGCAGTTTCCTCTTGACGCTTTCGCCAAGCTGACAGACACTATGCGCTCCCGGCCGCTGTCGGTCTCCTCACCCCAAGCCAACCCGTAGATGTCGCAGCCGCAGCGCATAGATCCCCTTCTCCAGGGTTTGGTCGTGAAACCGGACTCGGGGCAGGTTACGGCGCCGGTTCCAACCGACCCCGCGATTCCGGCGACTCTCGCCGTGCTCGATCGGGTTTTCGGTCCGCCTGCCGAGCGCACCTACGACATCCGGCTCTGGGACGGAACCATCACTGAAGGGAGCTGCCGCCCCCGCGCGGACTTCTCACTCCACGTCCGGCGACGCGGCGCATTGCGGCGGATGCTCCTGCCTCCGTCCGAGCTGTCGATCGTCGAAGCCTTCATCTCCAACGACATCGATATCGAGGGCACCGTCGAGTCGGCAATGGGACTCGGCGATGCGATCGGCAAGCGCATTCAGTCGGTGGGCGAGCTTCTCAGGTTGATCCCTGGGATTCTCGCACTGCCCCGCGACGACGAAGTTGCGCCCGTCGAGGAGAGCCGGTACTCGAGGTCGCTGCGCCTGCTGACGCCGCGCGCTCGTCGGAGCACCGAATCGGAGATCCAGTTCCACTACGATGTCGGCAACGACTTCTACGGGCTCTGGCTCGATCCGAGCATGCTCTACACCTGCGCGTATTTCCGGAGCGAGTCCGACGATCTCGCGACGGCGCAGATCAACAAGATCGATCACATCTGCCGGAAGCTGCGACTGCGGCCGGGCGACCGCTTGCTCGATATTGGTTGTGGTTGGGGGGGATTGGTGATGCACGCCGCCGAACACTACGGCGCCCGCGCGACCGGCATCACTTTGAGCTCCGCGCAAGCGATTTATGCCCAGGCGAAGATCGCTGAGCGGGGTTTGAGTGACCGGTGCAAGGTCCAGATGATGGATTTTCGCGACCTGCCTGCTAATGCGCGGTTCGACAAGATCAGCTCGGTGGGGGTGACCGAACACGTGCCGGAGAATCGGCAGCCCGGGTATTTCGCGCGCGCCTTTCAGGCGCTCGAACCGGGCGGGCTTTTCCTGAATCACTGCGAGGTCAGTCTCAGGGCTGCCCGCCGCACCAACACCCTTGGCGAACGCTTCGGGCGCTGGCTGTGGAAACGGGACCAGTTCATCGACAAGTACGTCTTCCCGGACGCGCGTCTGGTCGCGTTTGGGAGCATCGTCAGGAGCGCCGAGTCGGTTGGATTCGAGGTCCGGGACGTCGAAAGCCTTCGCGAGCACTACATGATGACCCTGAGGATCTGGTTGCGGGGCCTCGAGAAACGACGGGCCGACGCCATCCGACTGGTGGGGGAACGTACGTATCGGGTCTGGCGCCTTTACATGTCGGCGGGCGCGTACGGTTTTCGCACTGCAGGAATCAACATCGTCCAGACACTTCTCTCGAAGCCGACCCCGGAGGGGATGGCAGGGGTCCCGCTGACG
>DATFGW010000117.1:0-3564 GCA_035249045.1 Gemmatimonadaceae bacterium
CAAGCGGCAGGAGTTCGTGGTCGGCGGCTTCACCGACCCATCTGGGTCACGCGTGGGCGTCGGCTCGATTCTGGTCGGCTACTACGAGCGCGACTGTCTGCGCTTCGCGGGCAAGGTTGGAACCGGCACGGGTTGGAGCGCTTCGTTTGGCCGGCAATTGCGGCGTGATCTGGAGAAGATCTCGATCGACAAGTCACCATTCGATCCACCGCCGCCCGGCCGTCTCGGGAAAGTCGCCCACTTCGTGAAACCGCGCCTCGTCGCCGAGGTCGAGTTCACCGAGTGGACGGGCGATGGACGGATCAGGCATCCCTCTCTTCAGGGCTTTCGCAAGGACAAGAAGCCGCGAGAGGTCATGCGCGAGCGCGAGTCTCGGCTTCGACCGCAAAAACCGAAGCGCTAGACCCCGAATTGTCGCAGATGGTGATCTGTGTGGCGATAGCCAAGCACTCCCCACGCGCTGGTGCTGAGGTTGCCGAACGCCGGGTGCTCCGGCCACGCAAGCGTCGGATCACGCGTTGCGTACGAATCGATGTAACGGCACATCTCTGCGCACTCGCCGGTCCAGTCAGTGACCGCTCGCTTGATCAGCTCCGGCGCGGTGGGCACGCCTTTGGGTATCGGAATCCAGTAGATCAGCATCTGCTTGAGCGGAGCCCGCCGCAGATGTCGCCGGTGCCACGCAGCGACTTCCAGCTCGCCGTTCGCCATGCGCATCCAGTCGATGAGATGCGCGAGCATTTGTGGCGCGCTCATCCTCCCCCACCTGGGCTGCGTGTCCGCCTTTAGCCGGCCCAGGCGCTCGACGAGCTCACGCCGCGAGTCTGCATTCCACAATGATTTGCGCATCGCTCCCCCAATACTAGCTTTGTCCCGGACAGCACTGCCACCCGCGACCGGTTGTCGCCATCGGCATCTGCGCGTCAATCCGCGGAAGGTATGTCGTCATCCAGCCTGCATGAGACTTTCAGCCGAACCGCCCCACTAGAGCCCGGCACCCTGCTGGGTCGCTATCGGTTGCTCGAGCGCATCGGCGCGGGTGGAATGGGCGAGGTGTGGAAGGCGCACGACGGCAATCTTGACCGCGACGTTGCGGTGAAGCTGCTCCTGCGCGGGACCGTCAGCGAACCTGCGAGTGGCGACCGATTCCGGCGCGAAGCGCACATCCTGTCGCGGCTTTCCCATCCCGGCGTCGCGACGGTGTTCGACTTCGACATCCAGAACGGCCACGAGTTCCTCGTCATGGAGCTGGTGCCCGGCGGTACGCTCGAATCGCGGCTCGTTGACGGTCCGATGCCCATCGATCGCGTCATCGAGATCGGCGCCTCCATCGCCGACGCGCTCGATCACGCGCACCGTAACGGCATTCTGCATCGCGATCTCAAGCCGGGGAACGTCGTCCTCAACGCCGACGGCTCACCGAAAATTCTCGACTTCGGCCTCGCGCTACTGCTCGCCGACGGCAAGGCGATCGGCCGAATGACCGAGCCCGGTATGATCATGGGCTCCCTGGCATACATGGCCCCCGAGCAGCTCTTCGGCGAAGCCGATGCGCGCACCGATCTCTACGCGCTTGGCACCGTGCTGTTCGAGATGACAACTGGGCAGCGATTGTTCGTCAGGGATCGCATTGAAGCGATGATGTTCGCAATCATCAACACCGCACCCCCGCGCGTTTGCTGGCTGCGCCACGATGTGCCCGATGCCCTGGATCGCCTGATTGGCGAGTGCCTGCGAAAGGAGCCGTCGGAGCGGCCCGAATCGGCGGCGATCGTAGCGCGCGCGCTGCGTGGGATCCGCGACGGAGTGCCGACTGATGCCCTGCCGCTCCAGCAGCGCGATGTCATTCGCTCACTTGCCGTCCTTCCGCTGCGCAATCTCTCCAAGGAGCCTGCCCAGGATTACTTCGCCGACGGAATGACCGAAGCGCTGATCTCCGATCTGGCGCGCATCAAGGCGCTGCGAGTCATCTCGCCGACATCGGCCATGGTGTACAAAGGCGCGAACAAATCGATTGCCGAGATTGCGCGCGAGCTGAACGTCGACGCAATCGTGGAAGGATCGGCGCTGCTCGTCGACAAGCGCGTGCGGGTGGCCATGCGACTGATTTCAGCGCGCACCGGCGCAACCCTGTGGGCGGAGCGTTTCGATCGCGATCTCGAGGACGTGCTCGGTCTTCAGGGCGAGCTCGCCGAAACGGTGGCGAAAGAGATCGCGATCCAGCTCTCGCCGTCTGAAGCGATCCAGCTTGCAAATCGCGGCGCGGTAAATCCGGAGGCGCACCTCGAGTACATGAAGGCGCGACACGCACTGTTTGGCGGCTCACCAGAGGCGGTCGACCTCGCGCGCCGACACGCGCGTCGCGCGCTGGAGATCGATCCAAAGCTCGCGCCTGCGTGGGCAATCCTCGCCGAAGCGGACATCTTTCGCGCGATTCGCGGTATGGCGCCGCCTGCCGAAGCCGCCGCCACTGCCACGGCCGCGGCGCAGCGGGCGCTCGAGCTCGACCCATCTCTCGCCGAAGCTCACATGTCGATGGGTCTTGTGCAATCGCACACCGGCGAGCTCGCCGGCGGACTGCGCGCCTTCCAGAAAGCGATCGAGCTCAACCCCGGACTCGCCGACGCGCACAACCTCCTCGGCCGCGCGCTGTATTCGTACGAGCGATATGACGAGGCGCTCCTCGCTACCGAAAAGTCGGTCAGCCTCGATCCGATGTCGATGATGATCTATACCGGCGCGGGCGACGCGTACTATTTCGCTCGACAGTATGACAAATCGGTGATTCACTACCGAATGTCGATCGAGCTCGATCCGCGCTTCGATGGTGCGCACACCGGACTCGCCCGCTCTCTCGAGGCGCTTGGGCGTTTCGACGAAGCGCGTGCCGAGTACGAGAAAGGCCAGCTGCTATCGGCCGGAGTGGCCGGTCCGTCGTTTGGCCTCGCGCACCTCGAGGCAGCGAGGGGAAACATCGCGGAAGCGAGGCGAATCCTCGGCGAGCTCACTGCTGCGCGCGCGACAAAAGTCGTCTCGGCATGGGGCATCGCCGTGCTTCACGCCAGTCTTGGCGATGTCGACGAGTCCTTCCGATGGATGGATATCGCGATCGCCGAGAAGGCGTCGGGATTGATTCTGGTGCGGGCGCATCCGCGACTCGATCCGATTCGCAGCGACCCGCGGTACTGGCCCCTCGTGCGTCGGGTTGGTCTGGAAAACCCTTGATCGCGGGAAAAGCGGAATTGTTGCAAACTATGTGGAGACCTCAATCAACCAATTTCGAATGCGCAAAGCATTAATCGGATTGGCGCTTCTCCTCGCGGCCGCCTGCCTGGACGACCCGGTTGTCGGCACGACGACACTGACCGGCGCGTACGTACTTCGTTCCATCAACGGTTCGCCGCCTCCAGCCATTGTCTCCGGCAGCGGGGACAACAAAACCGAAGTCATCGATGACGTGATCACCTTCTTCGAGGGCGGTAGTTACGCGGAGAACGGACACACCCGGGTAACCGTCAACGGCCAGACCAGCGACGGCACCATTTTCGACACCGGCCGCTATTC
>DATFGW010000118.1:0-2881 GCA_035249045.1 Gemmatimonadaceae bacterium
GACATCCGCATGCCGGACATCTCAGGCCAGACTGTCTTTCGTCAGTGGGAGAGCAAGCGCCCCGACCTCGCCGAGCGCGTGGTGTTTCTGACCGGCGACATCGTGAGCGAGGATCTGTTTCAATTCCTGACTGGTACGGGCAGACCGTTTGTCGCGAAGCCGTTCGACCTCGACGTGATACTGCAGGCGCTCAATCGGGCCTGACACGGCTTGGGCGCGTTGGACGGTCGCCAGTTAACTACAAAATAAAAACTGCAAAATAAAAACTACCGGCAGGCGGCCGTTGGCCGAACCGGCTGTTGGCCGCGGGCTCTTCTGGTGGCGTTCCGGCTCTCGCTTCGGGTTTGTCTGATCTAGCGAGGCGTAACGCGATGTCTAGGCGCTGATCCAGGAACGCCACTCGAAGAGCCCGGAGCCATGGGCCGGTTCGGCCGAGAGCCGCCTGCCGGTCGTTTTTATTTTGCAGTTCCGCAAGGTGAAGGGATTATGTCCTCGGCTCGACCAGCGCCTGATAAACGAGCGTCGGAAACTTACCCGCGATGTCGGTGTGGATCGGCAGCTGGTTGATCATGAACACGATGACCAAATGCTCCTTCGGATCCACCTTGTACTGGCTGGCGTAAGCTCCGCCCCACCCGTAGCTCCCCACCGACGCCAGGTTGTCGCCGCCCACCTGCTCGTTGATGCTGAAGCCGAGGCCGAATCCGCTCGCCGGCGCGCCGAACAGATTTCCGACCTGATTCGTCGTCATCAACGCGACGGTCTTGGGCGAGAGAATTCTCACTCCGTCGAGCTGCCCGCCGTTGGCGATCATCTGCAGAAATCGCCCGTAGTCCCGCGCCGTCGATAGCAGACCCGCACCGCCCGCGAAGCTCCGCCTCGGCCCTACTATATAGTTGCCCTGCCCGCGCGGTCCGTCGGGTGCCCGCACGAGGCGGCCGGTGCTGTCGTTCATGTATACCGTAACGACGCGCTGCGCTTTGTCGCTCGGGGCGTAGAAGAACGTGTCGTTCATCCCAAGCGGCTTGGTGATGCGGGTGTAGAAGAATTGATCGAGCGGAATACCAGACGCGCGCTCGACGACGCAGCCGAGTACGTCGATGCTGTAGCCGTAAACCCATTTCTCGCCGGGCTGCGCGACGAACGGCAGCGTCGCGAGGCGCTCCATCGTGGTGCAGATGGGTTCGTCTTTGTCGGCGGTGTACCACCCCCAGCCCGCGGCGGGCCCGAGTCCCTTCGCCGAGTAGAGCGGGGCGACGATCGCATCGACTCCGTAGGAGATGCCGGAGGTGTGGGTGAGGAGATCCTTGATCGTGATCTCGCGCTTCGCGTTGGTTATCACCCGTCCCGTATCGGACCGCGTCGCGACGGTCGTGTGCGCGAACTGGGGGATGAACTTGCTCACCGGATCATCGAGCGCGATTCTGCCTTCTTCCACCAGCATGAGGATCGCGGTCGACGTGATCGCCTTGGTCTGCGACGCGATCCGGAAGATGGCGTCGGTCGTCATCCGCCGGCCCGACTCCTTGTCAGACCATCCGACCGCGCGCTCGTACACCGGCCTGCCATCGCGCAGCAGCAGGCCCACGGCGCCCGCGATCTTGTTGTCATCGACGTAGCGTTGCATGAACTGGTCGATGCGCGCGAGGCGGGCGACGTCGAAGCCGGCGCGGGTCGGTGCTGCGGGTGCGGTTACAGCTGTCTGGGCGCGCAGCGATCCGGCGACACAGAACAACGCGAGCAGGGTAGAGAACCGGGTCGTTCCTCTCATCGAAATCCTCCGTTGCAGCCTATTCTAGACGGTCACGGTCGACTTGCTAGTGTTGCCGGAATCTCATTCTGGCGCTCCCGGGCATGCCTCCCTAGGTTGGAAATCCCTCGTTCAGCTCTGACGCCTCCTGCCGACGCCGGTGCGCTCCCAAACCATCATGGGAGACACGAGGTGTCCGCGCTCGATCCGTGCTCGGGAGGTGCTTATGAGAACCGCGATCCTTTTCAAGGTGACGGCGGTGCTGCCGCTCGTCTCGCTCCTCGCATGTCAGACTGACTCGGCTGGACCATCGCTTTCCCCATCGGCGTCGGTCAAGTTCTCGCTTTCAGCGGCCGAGTGGTCCGCTCCCGTTAACCTTGGCGCGACAATCAATTCGGCCGCGGGTGAAATGAACGCAGCCCTCTCGGCCGACGAGCTGAGTTTGTATATCACCTCCGACCGGTCGGGTGGGTTCGGGTCAACAGACCTCTGGGTTGCTCGCCGCGACTGCATTGATTGTCCATGGCAAGCGCCGGTGAACCTTGGAGACCAGTTCAACGCCGCCGGTCAGGATGCGGGCCCGCGTTTGTCGAACGATGGACATCTGCTGTTCTTCCAGACCGACCGTGGCCGGGGAGCGGGAATATTCGATCTCTACGTATCGCGACGCGCCAATCCCAATGATGATTTCGGGTGGGGACCTCCGGCTCGGCTCGGCCCCGATGTCAACGTCTCGGATGGCAGCCAACAGGCAGCATTCTACCTCCAAAGCGCCGAGGAGGGCGGTGGAAATCTTTACTTCAACCGGGCAACCCTCGAGGTGCCGCAACCCGAGATCTACTACGCGTCCATATCACGCGATGGTGAGACCCGTGGGCCCGCCGTCCTCGTGCCCGAGCTCAACGTCGTCGCTGCCAACGACCAGCACATAACGATGAGCAAGGATGGGAAGGAAATCTTCTTTTCCTCCAATCGTACCGGCGGTCTCGGCGGTTTCGATATCTACACCTCGACCCGCGACAACGTGAATCAACCCTGGTCGCCACCGGTCGGCGTCGCGGCACTCAACACGTCGTTCAACGATATGCAACCGAGTCTCTCCGCGAATGGCCGGACTCTCATCTTCACCTC
>DATFGW010000119.1:0-57434 GCA_035249045.1 Gemmatimonadaceae bacterium
CTCACTCACGAACAACGCGCACAGCCAGCCGGCACGCTTGCCAATCATCTGCGCGAAGCCGATCTCCATGTACGGGGCGTCGAGGGCTTCCATACCGCCGAATCGCTGCACGTCTTCGGTGGTCTCTTCGACGAGCGCATCTATCACGTCGTCGACCGTCACAATGCCGAGCATCCGACGCTCGTCGTCTACGACAGGGATCGCCAGCAGGTTGTACTTGGAGATGAGACGTGCTGCTTCCTCGCGATCGATATCGACGGTGACTGTGAGTGGCGGCCGGCGCTTCCCCACCTCGAGCACGTTGTCCTCACGGTCGGACGTCATCAGTTCGCGCAGCGATACGACGTGGATGAGGGACTGATCCTCGGGATCGACGATGTAGATCGCGTACACGGTTTCTTTGCGTCCGCCGACTTCGCGCACCAGCGTCAGCGCGCGATCCACATCCCAGTCCGACGGGACACTGAGATACTCGGTCGTCATGATGCCGCCCGCGGTCTGTGGCGAGTACTGCAGCAGCTTCTCGAGTGAGGCGCGGGTTGCTTCACTGACTGTCCCCAGCAGACGCGGTCGATCCTCGATCGGGACTTCGCGAAAGAGATCGGCCTGCTGGTCTGCCGACATCGCCTCGATCAGCGGGCCGACTCTCGTCGGATCGATGCGCTGGATGATGGCGCAGCGATGACCCATCAGCTCGGGGTCGTCGAAGACCTGCACCGTGAGATCGAAGGGCAGCGATACCATCACCTTCGCCGCGGCGTCGGGCGGAAGCTCGCGGAGCGCCTCGGCGATGTCGGCCGGCCTCAGCTCGCCCAGCGCTTCCTGGAGCTCCTCGGGATCCGTATGGACGAGGTAAAGGAGTTGGGCAACCGTGTGGGCTGGGATCTCAATCATGAATGGGAGTCACTTGTCCGATCAACACTGATAGGACGAGCAGCCCACGAACTTGTCAGCCCGGGTCAGTCGTGCGCGCAATCAGGGAGGCTGTATGGGACTCTCCGATATCAGCGCGGTCCCGATCAAGCCCGACGCGCCGCGTTGATTCCTCCGACGATCGCCAGTAGTAGTCCCGCCGCCACTACGATTGCCGCACCGGTTGGTAAATCCATTTTGTAAGAGGACCACAGCCCGACGACACTGGCGATCGTCGCGATGACCCACCCGATGATGAGCCGGTTCTTCCACTCGCCGGAGAGAATGGAGGCGCAGACGGCCGGCACGATCAGATAAGCAAATGTGAGCAGGACGCCGCCAAGACGGACAAAACTCACCACTACCAGCGCAAATGCGGCGTAGAACAGAAAGTCCCAGAGCCGCACGCGAACTCCCTCCGCAAATGCGCGCTCGGGATCCGACGAGATGAGAACGAAGCGCTTATGAAACCCGCCGTAGAAGGCGCCGAGCAGGGCGAACACGATCACTCGCTGCCCGACATCCCCCTTCGTGACGTTGAGGATATCACCGGTGAGAAGGTGCTCTAGCTCCTCTTTTCCACCGGCGACCCGGCTGAGCAAAAGAATCACCGCCGCCGCGGCAACAACGAAGGTGATGCCTATGATCGCCTCCTGCGGTACCGCCTGCCTGGTTCTGCTGCGCGTCCAGCTGAAAAACGCCGCACCGAGGAAAGTGACGCCCAGGGAGATCCAGAAGGTGATTCTATCCTCGAAGTGATATCCCATCAGCAGTGCGACGCACGTGCCGAGGGTGGCGACCTGAGCGAGCGCGAGATCGACGAAGATTACCTCGCGTTTGACGACGTGCAGCCCGAGATAGACGAGCAGTGGTGGGAACAACAGGGAGGCCACGAATGGCCACTTCATGACCTCCCACGCGAGCCCGAAATCCCCACTCATTTCGCACCCCCCAGTGCGACGGCGATTGCGTGCACGAGGTTATCCATGTTGTCGAAGTAACTCGACGTGTTGCTGGCCGCGCCCGGCTGCTGGGGAGCATCGATCACGGTTGCTCCGGTCTGGCGTGCGACAGTCTCGGCGGTTTTGCGGTTCTGGAACGGCTGCACCAGGATGATCTTCGCGTTGGTCCGCTTCATTTCGCCGATCACTTGGGCAAGGTGCGCCGGAGACGGCGAGATCCCCGGCTTGGGCTCGAGCTCGTCGACTATCGTCAATCCAAAGCGCTGCGCGAAGTAGATGAAGTCGCGGTGGTAGGTGACGATTTTCGCACCGCGATAGGGTGCGAGCTCCTTTTGCCACTCCGCGAGCTTCGCGTCGATCCGCGAAACGAACTTCGCGAGGTTGGCGTTATATGTCGCGGCATTCTTCGGATCGAGCTGGGCGAAGTGCCTCGCGATGTTGCCGGCCACGATTTTTGCGGCTGCCGGATCTATCATGTAGTGCGGGTTCCCCAGCGAGTGGATGTCGCCCTTTGAGCGGTCGAAGCTGGTGGGGATCTCGAGCAGTCGGATGCCCTCCGACGCGACAATCCTTCCTGGCGCACCTGCCGCAACTCTGGAGTTGCGCGAATTCTCGAGCAGGGGCGGAAGCCAGCCCAGCTCGAGCTCGGCGCCGCCTTCGACAAGAGCGTCGGCGCGATTCAACGTGACGATGAAGCTCGGCTTCGCATCCACGAAGTGCGGATCCTCGGTTGGCTTCGCAAGTGCCACCACGTTGACCCGATCACCGCCGATCTCGCGCGCCACCGACGCCAGGTCCGGAGTAGTTGCGACGACTTTGAGCTGCGCGGCTGCCTGTGTACTAATGAAGGAAATTGCGCCCAGGCCGAGCGCTGCCATTCTATTGATCATTTTCATTCTCAGGTTGGTTGATGGATTAGAACTTGTGCGCGGCGTGTGCGCCGATCAGGAATTGCAGCTGCAGCCACAGCGAATGATCGGAGCCAATCGCCTTGCGATTGTCGTAGTTGTATTGAATCCCGACTCTGGAAAACTCAGTCGGGTACCACGTCAGGTTCGGGGACCAGCGCGTTTGATCGCCGCGCAGATCGGTCACAAACGAGCCGGGGTCACCATGCTCGAAGTCGCCGCGTAGTCCGGCAACAATTCGGGGCTTGATACCCCATAACACCTGTGCGTATCCGCCGCGATCCTTCAGCACTTCACTCGGCAGGGTCACCAGAAGCTCGTTTAGCGCTGGACGTTGGGCCGCGTCGTAATGCCGCCACATCGCCTCGGTTTGAAGCGACAGGAACGGGAATCCGGCCTGTGCGGTAGGCGCCTTCCACTTCCAGTACAGATCGGCTCCGTAGATCTGGGTTCTTGCCGATGGTCCGGAGTTGTTGGGCCCGAACGCTCCCGATACTCCGAGCACGACGGTTTGCGTCTCGGTCAAATCGAATGAGGTATTCACCCTCGGCACGACCAACAGATCTGCGAGCCCGTTGCTAACCGGCCGATCATCGACGACGCCGCCATGGATTTCCGACGACTCGGGTGAGCGAAAACTCGTAGTTGTCTCACCCGTCGCATTCATGACCGCGACGAGTGCCTCTGTATAAAACGGCGTTGGCAGCAACCATGACAGCCGCATGCCCTGACTGCGTAATCCGTCGGGGCCGAACATGCGGGTCAGTACTAGCGGCGCATCGATGAAAGCCCAGGAGTGCGGATGCTGCGGGTTCTGCCGGCCAAATTCGGCGAAGAACTGTCCGAACTTGAGCTGAAGGTTCCACGGCAGCGATGTCGTCAGGCCGTATGCTTCTTCGAGCTCGATACCACTGTCACCGGCTGAATCGATCTTGAGAACGATGTTGCTGAAGCCCTTGAAGTACGGATCCACGTTTCCGTCGAGCGATATTTCCGCATTCGGAATGGTGAACCCGTTGACCTTTGGATCGTGATCACCCCGCTCGATCTTTCCGATGTCATGCGCGGTCGACCACCCGGCGTCGGTGAGCGCTACGAACCCGATGTTCATGTAGCTGCCGGTCGCGACCGGACCCTGCGGGGGCGCAGATGCCGGAGCGGCCGACGTATCGGTGTTTTGCGTTCCGAGCTCTTTTTCCAGCTGCTTAACAAGCGCAATCGAGTCAGCGCGCGCTACGGAGTCCGCGCGAGCGATCGAATCCTGTTTTGATTTTGGTATCGGGACCTGCGCGCCGCTGAATGCGGGTGTTGTACTGCAGACCAGAAGCGCGAGCGCGCCGAACGTCTGCTTGATGTACATGTTCCTCCCTGAGAAGTGTGAAACTGACTACAGCCAGTTGGTCAGACTTCTTGAGAGGGCGGCGCTCGGCAGGAGTTGGGTAGGAGTTGAGGAGCGGAAAGGCGCTCGAGCGCCAGACGCGCGAAGGCGACGTGTCGGACCGCGAGAACAACGAGTGGCGGTGTCGCGTGGTTGACCGCGGTCTGCATCGACAGCAGCGCGCACGACGCGCAAGTCGCATCGTTGTGCGCATGATGCAGGTTGGTCCCGCCCTCTTCAGTGTGCGAGATCGCGCTCGATTCATCGCGCGCCAACGTCAAGGCAGCGCTCACGATTCCCATCTGGCCGATCAGGGCCAGTAGAACCGCGAGCAGACGCCAACCCCTATTGGGTGATCTGTTGAGCGGGTAACAACGCATCATTTCTGTACTTAAAGTACCCGAGATGGGCCAAAAGGGTAGCACTTGGATTGTGCAGAAGGCATTTTTCCATGTTCCATGAAGCGAGACGACGCCCTCGACTACCACGCCACCGGCCGTCCCGGAAAGATCGCGGTAGTTCCGACCAAACCCCTCAACAATCAGCGCGATCTCGCACTCGCCTACTCCCCCGGAGTGGCGCTCCCCTGCCTCGAGATCAAGGCTAACCCTGAAGAAGCGTACCGGTACACCGCCAAGGGCAATCTCGTCGGCGTCGTTACCAACGGCACCGCGGTGCTCGGCCTCGGCAATATCGGAGCGCTCGCCGGCAAGCCGGTCATGGAAGGCAAAGGCAACCTGTTCAAGCAGTTCGCTGATCTCGATGTCTTCGACCTCGAGGTCGGCTCCGAGAATCCCGACGACGTCATCAAGTTCTGCCAGCTGCTGGAGCCGACGGTCGGCGGAATCAATCTCGAGGACATCCGCGCCCCCGACTGCTTTTACATCGAAGAAACGTTGCGCAAGACGATGCGCATTCCGGTCTTCCACGATGACCAGCACGGGACCGCGATCATCTCCGGTGCCGCACTCCTCAACGCGCTGGAGATCGTCGGAAAGAAAATCGAAAAGGTACGAGTGGTATTCTCTGGCGCCGGCGCCGCCGCGATCTCCACCGCCGAGCATTACGTAAGGCTCGGCGTACCGCGCCAGAACATTCTGTTGACCGACCGCCAGGGCGTGGTCTACGAAGGTCGACCCGGCGAGATGGATCCCTACAAGGCGAAATTCGCGCACCCGACGAAAGCCCGCACCATCGCCGATGCGCTCGTCGGCGCCGACGTCTTCGTAGGGTTGTCGGTCGCAGGCGCAATCACCGGTGAGATGGTCGGCAAAATGGCGAAGAAGCCGATCGTGTTCGCGCTCGCGAATCCCGAGCCCGAGATCCTTCCCGACCAGGTCCGCGCCGTGCGCAATGACGCGATCATCGCTACGGGCCGCAGCGATTTCCCAAACCAGGTCAACAACGTCCTCGGCTTCCCGTTCATTTTCCGCGGCGCGCTCGACGCGCGAGCGACGCAGGTGAACGAAGAGATGAAGATGGCCGCCACGCGCGCCCTCGCCGCGCTGGCGAAAGAAGACGTGCCGGAAAGCGTGACGCGCCTGTACGGGCTACGGTCCGTGAAGTTCGGCCCCGACTATCTCATTCCCTTCCCGTTCGATCCGCGGGTGCTGCTGTGGGTGGCGCCGGCGGTGGCGTGGGCAGCGGTGGCGAGCGGTGTCGCGAAAGAGATGATCGATCTCGAGCAGTATCGCGATCAGCTCGAGGCCCGACTCGGCCGCGCGCGCGGCATAATGCGTGGCATCATCAACCGCGCCGAGCGCGACCCCAAGCGCATCGTCTTTCCCGAAGGCGAAGAGCCGAAGATCATCAGAGCTGCACGCGTGCTCGTCGACGAAGGAATCGCGTCGCCCATCCTGCTCGGCCAACGCAGCAGCATCGAGCGCATCGCCCAGGACAACCTGATCTCGCTGCGCGACATCAAGATCGAAGACCCCGCGACCTGTGACCGGCGCGACAAGTACGCCGACTATCTCTGGAAGCGCCGGCAGCGCAAAGGCCTGAGCCACAGCGAAGCGCACCAGCTGCTGTTCAACGTGAATTACTTCGGCTCGGTGATGGTCGCGTGCGGTGACGCTGACGCGCTGCTATCAGGCGTTGGCATGCACTACCCCGAAACCATTCGCCCCGCGTTACAGGTAATCGGCCCGCATCCCAAAGCCGAAATCGTCAGCGGACTCTACATGCTCGTCTTCGAGAAGCACGTTATCTTCTGTGGAGACACCACTGTCAACATCGATCCGACCGCCGAGCAGCTGGCACAGATCGCGTACTCGGCGGGGAGCATCGTCGGCAATTTCGGAATCACGCCGAAGATAGCCATGCTGTCGTTCTCGAATTTCGGGTCGGTGCGGCATCCCGAAGCGGAGAAGGTCGCCAGGGCGGTGGCGATTCTCCGGAAGCGCGACCCAAATCTGGTGGTCGACGGCGAGATGCAGGCTGACACGGCGATGGACGAGAACATCCTTCGTTCGGCGTATCCGTTCAGCGTGTTGAAGGAGCGGGCAAACGTGCTGATCTTCCCGAACCTGAGCGCCGGGAATATCGCCTACAAGCTCCTTCACCACCTCGGCGGAGCGACGAAAATCGGTCCGATCCTCCTCGGTATGAATCTTCCCGTGCATGTACTCGAACAGGGTGCCGACGTGCAGGACATCGTCAACATGGCCGCCGTCGCAGTGGTCGACGCGCAGCAGCGGATAAAGGAGACCAGGTAGTTCGATGGCAACCGAGATAAGACCGCGCCGGAAATCGGTGGCGCGGGAAAGCAGAGCCGATTTGAGCAGACAGGGACTCGAGCCGCTGGGCGAGGTCCACTGGAATTTGATTGCGCCCGAGCTATTTCAGGCGGCGGCCCGGCGAAACGAGGGCGAATTTGCGGATATGGGCCCCTTCGTCGCCGTCACCAGCCCCCATACCGGGCGCTCCCCGAACGACAAGTTCGTGGTCAAGGACCCCAGCATCGACAACGACGTCGATTGGGGAAAGGTCAATCAGCCGTTCACAGCCGAGAAGTACGACCTGCTTCTGGGCGATGTGCGCGAGTATCTGAATCGCGCCGACGAGCTGTTCGTGCAGGACCTGTATTGTGGCGCAGACCCATCATATCGGTTGTCCGTCCGCTACGTCTCGCCCACCGCATGGCACATGGCGTTTGTCCGAAACATGTTCATCCGCCCCGAGCTCACGGATCTTCCGACCTTCGAGCCAAACTTCACGGTTCTGCACGCGCCGGAGTTCAAGGCAGACCCCAAGCGACACGGCACCAGGTCGAGCACTTTCATCGTCCTCGACCTCGCCGCGCGCACCATTCTCATTGGCGGCACCCGCTACGCGGGCGAGCTCAAGAAATCGATGTTCGTCGTCATGAACTACCTGCTGCCGAAACAGGATGTCCTGTCGATGCACTGCTCTGCCAACGTCGGAGAGAACGGTGAAACGGCGCTCTTTTTCGGATTGTCCGGCACCGGCAAGACGACCCTGTCGACGGCGCCGAATCGCGGTCTCATCGGAGACGACGAGCACGGGTGGTCGGAAAACGGGATCTTCAATTTCGAGGGCGGCTGCTACGCGAAGGTAATCAACCTGTCGCCAGAGGGTGAGCCCGACATCTACCGGACAACCCAGATGTTCGGAACGGTGCTCGAGAACGTCGTGCTCGATCCGGCGACGAAGAAGGTGCGCTTCGCCGATCAGTCCATCACGGAAAACACTCGCGCATCGTATCCGCTGGAGTACATCCGCGATCACGTCAAAGGCGGGCGTGGCGGGCATCCGAAGAACATCATCTTCCTCACCGCCGATGCCTTCGGCGTGTTGCCACCGATTGCGAGGCTCTCCGCCGAACAGGCGATGTACTACTTCCTGTCCGGCTACACCGCGAAAGTGGCTGGAACCGAGCGGGGCGTAAAGGAGCCGCAGCCGACCTTCAGCGCTTGCTTCGGTGCAGCCTTCCTGGTGTGGCAGCCGGTCAAGTACGCGCGCATGCTCGGCGAGTTGCTGCACAAGCACAATTCCAATGTGTGGCTGATCAACACCGGCTGGAGCGGCGGTCCCTATGGGACTGGCAAGCGCATCGCCCTCGAGCATACCCGCACGATCGTCAACGAAGTGCTGGCCGGGAGGCTGGACAACGCGAAGACGCAGACCGATCCGATCTTCGGCCTCGAGGTTCCGGTTGAAATCAATGGAGTGCCGTCCACCGTGCTCAAGCCGAGGCAGACGTGGAAGGACGGCGGCGCGTACGACACCCAGGCGAAGAAGCTGGCGGCGATGTTCCGCGACAACTTCGAGCATTTCGCCAACGTCGACGCCGCGATCAGGAACGCCGGACCGAAGGGCTGACGACAAGCTCGGGCGGACGGCGCTCAGTGCGCTTCGAGATTCTGCGCGATCCCGTCTGGAACAACATCCGCGTCGATGACCTGACGCTGGAGCTCGTCGACACCGAAGTCTTTCAGCGCCTTCGCTACGTCAGGCAGCTCGGCTGGACCTATCTCGTCTATCCGGGAGCTACCCATACGCGGTTCGAGCACGCGCTGGGCACGCATCACCTGTCGCGGCGCACTTTGGCGCTCCTTTGCGAGGCCGAAGATTCCGTCACGATATCTGAAGCCGACCAGGCAATCGTGAGATCGGCCGCGCTGCTGCACGACGTCGGGCACTATCCGTTCTCCCATGCTCTCGAGGAGATCGGAGCGCTGCATCACGAGGATGTGGCGCGGCCGCTCATCACCGAGGGTAGTGTCGCCGCGTTGCTAACCTCGCGGCTGGGCGGCGATGCGCCGCAAAAAATCTTCGATCTCATTCGCGGTCGGAGCGACAGTCCGCTGCAGGGACTCATCTCGGGGTCACTCGATCTCGACAAGATCGAGTATCTCAAGCGCGACGCATTCATGTGCGGCGTCCCGTACGGCGAGATCGACGTGGATCGTCTCACCAACTCCCTGGTCCTGGTCGAAGATCCCGACAGCGGCAAGCCGACTCTCGGGGTTCTCGAAAAAGCGCTCTCCGCGCTCGAGTCACTGCTGTTCGCAAAGTACCAGATGTACCGCAACGTCTACTGGCATCATGCGGTTCGAAGCGCTACCGCCATGTACAAGCGGCTGGTCGAAGACGCCGTGCACGGAGGCATTGTCAGCGTGCGCGCGCTTGCGCGTTTCACCGACGAAGGGTTGATGCACAGGCTGGAGAGCGAGCACCCGCCCTCGCTGCTCACTGCGCTGAAGGAGCGCCGGCTGTTCAAGCGCGCCGCCGAATGGCCCGCCGCGGAGCTCGACGCGTCACGAATGGAATGGATCGCCACGGACAGGAAGCGCGTCGCACACACCGAGAATGCACTGGCTGCCGAATTCGGGCTCGGCCCCGGTGAGCTGCTGCTGGACTATCCGGTCAAGACCGAGATGCTTGGTCTCGACATCCCCGTGCTGCGCAGGAATGGCAAGGTCGAGCGCCTGACCGGAGAGGGCTGGATCGGCACCATCAATCTTCCTTCACTGTCCGAGGAACTTTACAAGAGTGCGAGGTGGCTGCGGGTGTTCACCGCGCGCCGGACGCGGCTCGAGCCGCGCCGAATCCTCGAGGCATTGGAACGATCGCCCTGACGCGCCGCTATAACACGGATGCGCTCGATTCGAGTTCTTGCTTCTGCCCTGCTAACCGTTGGTTGCACCGTCCCAATGGCGGCGCCGACGCGTCCGGTTACCCGCTCTGCGGCACCCGCGACATCGGACGCGTACGCAGCTTCGGTCGGGCGGATCTTCGATCTGATCAATGTCGAGCGCCGTCGCCGCGGACTCCGCCCGCTTGTCTTCAACGCGCAGCTGGACCAGATGGCAAGGATCCAGGCAACAAACATGGCCTACTTTCAGAAAATGGCGCACGTGATTCCTCAGGCGCAGCTTCCTGGGCTGAGCGACCGGGCGCGTTCGGTCGGCTACCCGTACGCGGAGATCGCTGAGAACGTCGCGCTCGGATACCCAAGCCCCGAAGCGGTCGTCCAGGGTTGGATGAACTCGAGCGGGCACCGCGCGAACATCCTCAATCCGGGGGTGGTGGAGACAGGAATCTCGATCGCCCGGTCGTCAGCCGGCGGGCTTTATTACTGCCAGGTATTTGGGCGCCGGCTGAGCTCAATCTGAGGCCCCTGGCAGCCCACGGAGCTCCCGAATCGGGTCCTTTCCACAGCGCAACTCCTTACGGCATAAGTGGTTAGCAGCAATTTCCGGCTGAGCTAATATTATGTGACCAAGGACTGACCAGAACAGTCCTATGGGCATGAGCCGACTCACGTTCGCAGCCTCAGTCCTGCTCGCCATCCCCGGTACTGTGATCGCTCAACAGGCGGCATTTACCGCGTCCAACGACACGGGCCCTAACGCCACCGCGATCTTCGAGACCAAGGACGCCGCAGCCGTCACCGCCGGACTCGCACCCCTCGCCAGAACCGACCTCCACAAGGGTGAGCGTGAAGTCCGCATCTGGTACTCGGCGTTCGGCAATCCCCAGTACCTCGTCATCATCCGCCAGAGCGGCGCCAAAGTCTCGGGCAAATTGATGCTGTGGTGGGATCAGTACTATGAGTCGACTCCGGCGTCCGCCGATGTTCGCGTCGACAACTTCGTGCGCAAAGGTTACGACTGCGGCCCGATCTCAAAGCGCGATTCACACTTCGGCGAGGATCGCTGGGTCAGCTCGATCTGCGAAGCGAAGCTGAAGGGATCGCCGGACTGGAAGGCATTCCTGTCCGAGGTCGAGGCGCACGCGCTGCCCCAGAGCACCGCGGCAGCGGCCGACGACGATACAGACGATCAGAGCTTCGGCATCACCGTCGAGCGTAAGTCAGGCTCGATCTACGGGCTCTCGCATTATCGCACCGCGCTGACCTTCGGCGCGCCCGAGCCGGGCCGCGGTCCGAAGCTGCAGGACATGATCGGCGCGCTGGCTGCTTCTGCCAAGCGCGAGCCGGTCGTCGCCAGCCACTAATTAGTCGCGTAGCTGCGGCAGCCGCTCGTAGAATTCGAGCGACTGCGGATTCGCCAGCGCCTCGGTGTTCTTGACCGGGCGTCCGTGAATCACCTCCCGCACCGCCAGCTCGCTGATCTTCCCGCTGATGGTACGGGGAATGTCCTCGACCTGAATGATTTTGCGCGGGACATGGAGCGGCGTGGTGTTCTCGCGCAGCTGGGTGATGATCCGCTCCTTCAGCGCTTCGTCCAGGGTCAGGCCCGGCTGAAGCTTCACGAACAGGACGATCCGAACGTCGCCCGGCATGTCGCTGCTGATCTCCTGCCCCACCGCTACACTCTCGAGAACCTCGGGTAGCATCTCGACCTGCCGATAGATCTCGGCGGTGCCGATGCGCACGCCTCCCGGGTTGAGCGTGGCGTCGCTTCGCCCGTAGATCACGTACCCGCGATGTCTGGTGACCTCTGCCCAGTCGCCGTGGCGCCATACTCCGGGGTAGTAGTCGAAGTACGCGACGCGATATTTCGAGCCGTCGGGATCATCCCAGAACGCCACCGGCATGCTCGGGAATGGGCGCGTACAAACGAGCTCGCCGGGAATCAGCCGCACCGGCCGTCCGCGATCGTCGAAGACATCGACCGCCATTCCGAGTCCGGCAGTCTGAATCTCTCCGCGGTACACCGGCATGATTGGATTGCCGAGCACGAAGCAGGAGATGATGTCGCTGCCGCCCGAGATGCTGGCGAGATGTACGTCGGTTTTGATCTTCTTGTAGACGTAATCGAAGCTGTTATGCGCGAGTGGGCTGCCGGTCGAGAGAATCGCCTTGAGGCGTGTGAGCTTGTGGGTCTTTCGCGGCTCGACGCCAGCCTTCTCCAACAAGGCCAGGTACTTCGCGCTCGTCCCGAAGACAGTGATGCCTTCCTGATCCGCCATGTCCCACAGAATGTCGGCCTTGGGTGCGAGCGGAGCTCCGTCATACAAAACGACTTTCACGCCGACGGCGAGCGAGCTCACCAGCCAGTTCCACATCATCCAGCCACACGTCGTGTAGTAGAAGATGCAGTCTTCGCGCTTGAGATCTGTGTGGAGGATGAGCTCCTTGAGGTGCTGAAGCAGCGTTCCGCCAGCGCTGTGCACCATGCACTTTGGCAATCCGGTAGTGCCGGACGAGTACATGATGTAAACCGGATGATCGAACGGGAACCGCTCGAAGGCGATGGTCTTTGGATCGGTTGGCTCTGCGACGGGTGACGGAATCGGCGACAGCGCTTTGACTCCGTGCACGGGGGTGCGCATCGCCGCGCCGCTCGGCGTCGGAGCGAAGCCGTGTGGCGGCGTGCGGCGATATCCTTCACCTGGCGTCTTGTATCCGTCGGGCGGGGTGTTCTGGGTGGACATCGCCGTCCATTGCGTCGCGATGAATCGCGACCAGAGGATCCCCTTGCGCACGCCGTCGAGATCCGGCATCTGCCGGCGGTACGGTGTAACGACGACGTGCTCGAGGGTCGGAATCCTGAATGCGATCTGACGGAGCCGAGGCAGCAGGTCGATCTCTTTGCCGTTATACAGGTAACCATCGGCGGCAAAAAGAATCCTGGGTTCGATCTGACCGAAGCGATCCATCACTCCCTGCGCGCCGAAATCGGGTGAGCACGACGACCAGATTGCGCCGAGCGATGTCGCGGCCAGCATCGCGATTACAGATTCGGGAATGTTCGGCAGCCAGCCGGCAACTCTGTCGCCCGGTTGGACGCCGGCGGCGTCGAGTGCGATCGCGAGAGTTCCCACCGCTTCGCGCAACGCCTGGTAGCTGATGGTGCGCTGATGACCTTCTTCATTCCACGACGACAGCGCCGGCTCGTCGTCAGAGAAGCGCAGAAGATTCTCGGCGAAATTGAGACTTGCGTCCGGGAACCATTTCGGTCCCTTCTCTGGATCAGGCGGTCCCATGTTGTCGAGACCCACCCCGACGCGCTCGGCGCCGCCGCCGGTGCCGCGGTGTCCGATGATTCCGCAGAACCGCCACGCCAGCGACCAGAAGCGCTCAGGGTTGTTGATCGACCACTCGTGGAGCTGCCAGTACGACTCGGCCGAATAGTCGGGCACGGGCGGACCACCGCGTTCCTCCACGTAACGGAGAAACTCGGTCATGTTCGCCTTGATGATGCGCTCGGGCGAAGGAGTCCAGAGCGCTTCGCTCATGTCGTCAGCTTAGGCCTCAGCTCGTTGGTGGATTGAACTGGGCGTGCTGGCCCTGGAGCCATGACTTGTGGTAGTTCGGATCTTCGATCGACAGCGCGGGCTTCGCGACCTTGAGCGGCCGGAAGCTATCCATCATCACCGCGAGCTCGTCGGTGTACTTCGCGCCGATGCTCGCCTCGGCGCGACCCGGATGCGGGCCGTGCGGAATTCCATCCGGATGGTGGGTGATGCTTCCGAACTCGATTCCCTTTCGGCTCATGAACTCACTCGACGCGTAGTACAGAACCTCGTCGGAATCGACGTTGCTGTGGTTGTACGGGGCAGGCACCGCTTCGGGATGGAAATCGTAAGGACGCGGGCAGAATGAGCATACGACGAAGCCATCGCCCTGGAAGGTCTGGTGCACCGGCGGCGGCTGGTGCACCCGGCCGACGATTGGCTCGAAGTCGTTGATGTTGAACGCCCATGGGTAGAAGTAGCCGTCCCAGCCGACGACATCGAGCGGGTTGTGATCGAGCACGATCTCGTTGATGCCGTCGTACTGTTTGACGAGTATCGGAAAGTCTCCCATCTCGTCGACGGGCTCGACGAACGTCGGCCGCCTGATGTCGCGCTCAGAGTATGGCGCACCTTCGATCAACTGACCGAACTCGTTGCGATACCGTTTCGGCCACCGCACGTGTCCTCTGCTCTCGAACACCACGAGCTTGGGCTGCTCCGCTTTCAGATCGAAGCGGTACCGATGCAGAATGCCGCGGTGGATGATGAGATAGTCGCCTTCACTGAACGGCAGCTGCCCGTACGATGTCTCGAGCACGCCTTTGCCCTTGCTGACGTAGACGAGCTCGTCAGCCTGGGCATTGCGATAGAAATGGGCATCGTTCTCATCGGGCTCGACGTACAGCATCGCGATGTCCTGATTGAACAGCAGCGGCAGCCGATCGAGCGTCGCGCTGCCGCCCTTCTTCACGCGCGACGTAAGAAAGTGGCGGTGCCGCAGCGTCTGATCGGGATCCGCCTCGAGCTTTGTCTCACGGATCCGACGCGCGGATTTCACCGTCGTCGGCGGATGGATGTGATAGAGCAGCGACGACGTGCCCGTAAATCCTTCATGCCCCACCAGCTCCTCGGCGTAGATCCCGCCGTCCGGTTTTCTGAACGCGATGTGCCGCTTGCGCGGGATTCGGCCGAGGGTGTGATAGATCGGCATGGCTCAGAGGTTACCGCGAAGGTCCTGCTCGCGCTCGAGCGCCTCGAACAGCGCCTTGAAGTTGCCCGCTCCGAAGCTCTTCGCGCCCTTTCGCTGGATGATCTCGTAGAACAGAGTCGGGCGGTCCTCCATTGGCTTCGAGAAGATCTGGAGCAGATATCCCTCGTCGTCGCGATCGACGAGAATTCCCAGATCGCGCAGCTTCGCCACGTCCTCGTCGATCTTGCCGACGCGGTCGATGACGGTGTCGTAGTAGGTGCCCGGTACGCGCAGAAACTCGACGCCATTGTCGCGCAGCTTCGTCACGGTCTCGATAATGTTGTCGGTCGCGATCGCTATGTGCTGGCAGCCCGGCCCCTGATAGAACTCGAGGTACTCGTCGATCTGTGATTTCTTCTTGCCCTTCGCCGGCTCGTTGAGCGGGAACTTGATTCTGCCGTTGCCGTTGGCGACGACCTTCGACATCAGTGCCGAGTACTCGGTCGAGATGGTTTTGTCGTCGAACGAGATAAGCTGGCTGAAGCCGAGAACGTCGGCGTAGTACTTCACCCACTTGTTCATCGCGCCGAGCTCGACGTTGCCAACGCAGTGATCGACGTACTTGAGCCCGACACTCTCCGCTTCACCAACGCCGGCGAAGGGAACGAAGCCCGGCATGAACGCGCCCTTATAGTTCTTGCGCTCGACGAGGCTATGGATCGTCTCGCCGTAGGTGTGGATGCCGGCGATCACGACTTCGCCCTGTTCGTCGACCAGCGCTTTCGGCTCGTACGCGGCTTTCGCGCCGCGCTCGACGGCAAGCTTGAACGCTTTTCTCGCGTCATCGACCCAGAGCGCGATGTCCTTGACCCCATCGCCGTGCTTGTGCACGTGGGTCGCGATATCGCTGTCGGGTCGCAAAGCGGTGGTCAGCACCAGGCGGACCTTGCCCTGCTCCAGGACATAGCTGGCGCGGTCGCGGGTGCCCGTTTCCGGCCCGCGATACGCGACGATCCGGTAGCCGAAAACCAGGCGGTAGAAGTGGGCGGCCTGTTTGGCGTTGCCCACGTAAAACTCTATGTAATCCGTTCCGTTGATCGGAAACGTGTCGGTCTGCTGTTCAGGTGCCGTAAGTGTCGCGGTTCCCATGACTTCTCCGGATTCAACGCGATTTGGGTTGGTGCGGCTTTTACACGTAGCCAGGCGGCGCCGTTCAGAGTGAGAACGCGCGGGCTGATCACTTAAATTAGCAAGAACGACGCCCCGGCGGGGAGGGGAAAATTCCTCAACGAAGATCGAAGGGCAGCACCAGCGCATCCCCCGGGCTCACCGCATCCCAGTCCGCAAAAAGCTCGGCGCGCCGCTGTCGGATCTGGTCCAAATCCGAATCCGAGATCTCGGGTGAAGCGATGCCCGCTTCCTCCGCCACCTCAGCAAGTCTCGCATTCACATCGGACGCGTTGACGCGCTCACCGGTAGCGCGCTCGAGGTCCAGCAAGCCGACGATGGTCTCGGACAGAACCGCTTCGGCCGGAATTCTTCCGCGCGGCCACGGCGCCCCGAAATCGGTGAGATTCCAGCCCTCTGCCACCAATCCGTAAAAACCGCGTCGGTGTCCGAGCACGGTCTCTACCGCGTAGTGGGTGAGATCGTGGCGCGGGAAGAACCGACCCTGCGTCGCATTGAGGCTTTGCCACGTCTTAGTTCCATCCGGACGGGTGCAGGTGAGCGCAGAGCGGCCGTCCGCGTTCTTCTTGATTCTAATGATTAGACTGCGGACGTCGGACATCACTTGTTACTCGGCGTACAGTTGTTGGCGCTCGGCTGGCCACCACTTGGCGCTTCGACCTCTAATGCAGGGTTTCGCCCTTCTCAAGCATGTCGACCAGCTTCCCGACCCTCCGCGCCCGCATCTCGGGATTCGTCGCGGTCTGAATCCGCCAGGTGATGGCGTAGCGATTGATCCGGTCGAGACTCTCGAAAAACGCCTTCGCCTTCGGCCGCTTTGCGAGCTCAGCCTCCAGCTCCGCCGGAACCGACGCTCGGGATGGTGAGTCGTACGCGGCATCCCAGCGACCGTCCTGTTTGGCGCGCTCGACCTCGGCGTGTCCAGCCGGACGCATCTCACCTCGCTCAATGAGCGCCAGCGCTTTCTCGCGATTGATCCTCGACCAGAGCGATTTCGGCCGGCGCGGGACGAAACGCTGCAACCACGCGGTCTCATCTTCCGGCCGCTTGAGAGCGTCGATCCAGCCGTAGCAGAGCGCGACCTCGAGCCCTTCCTGGTACGTCATCGACTTGAGTCCGCCGCCCTTTCGCCCAATTCGCGCCCAGATGCCGGTCGAGCGCGCGTGATTCTTCTCAAGCCACGCTGCGAAGTCCTTCCGCGTTCGGAAGGTCCGGGTCGGCTCGGTCACGGGAGCCTTGGCCTTGGTGTTCTTCGCGCGCTTCGATACTGAGGAGTTTGCGCGCGCTGTTTTTCTCGGCGCCATTGATTTTCAGGCCGCCTAGTGCATGCCCGCGCGATGATCCATGCGCTGGAACGCCAGGAAATCGTGGATCGCTGCGACCGCCTCCGCGTTCTTCGTCGAGATCACGACCTCGCCACCGCCGGGGATGTCGCGCGGAGTATAGCTGATCTCGTCGTGCAGGCGCTTCATCGTCGCGGTCCCAGGCACGTCGGCCATGGCGTGGACGAACCCGGGCAGCGCGAAATCACCGCGCCTGAACGCGTCGGCGATGGCCCGCATGTGCGCGCGAATCGTCTGCTCGCCCGCCGGATCGTTTTCCTTGCGCTGCAGGACGATGCGACCGCCATCGGGCAAAGGCTCGAAGACGTGCTGAGACGTGTATTGATTCACGCCCATCGCGGTTTCTCCGCGCTGCTGAAGAGCGGCGAAAGCGGAGTCGTTCGCGGCAGCCGGTGCCTTTCCCCTCGCGCACGCGACGGATGCGAGACACACAGCAGCTGCGATGCTAATTCTCACGCTTCGATTCCCTGCCCCGCGCCTCAGCAAGCTTGCGGGCGATGCCGCGATAAAACGCGGCGTCGGTCGACTTCCGTTGCTCGTCGAGCGACAACGCCGCCAGCTCCAGCGCATACAGGATGTTGCCGAGGTAGAGCTGAGCGAGTCCGCCCACCGTCTCGCTCTGGTCAGCCATGGCTTGGGCCAGGCGGGTTGCGCGGCGGCGGAACGGGCGTGACTTCGCGGTCGGTGTTGCCCGCATTGTCTTCGGCGAGTACGCGCACCACGACGGCGGTGATGTTGTCGTTCCCGCCGTTCATGTTGGCTTCCTGAATGAGCGCGTCGACGATCCGCTCTGGCTTGGCGCGCGAAAGCAGCAGCTGCTGAATGCGGCGATCGTCGATCATGCCGGTGAGTCCATCACTGGCGAGCAGAAATGCATCGCCGACCCGGGCTTCGCCACCGAATACGTCGGGCTCAATGTCGTCCGCCATGCCGATGCAGCGAGTGATGACGTTGCTCTGGGGATGCCGTCGCGCCTGTTCGGGAGTGAGGAGCCCCGCATCGACCTGCTCCTGAACGAGCGAGTGGTCCTTGGTGAGCTGCTTCATCTGGCCGTCGCGCACGATATAGATGCGGGAGTCGCCGACGTGGCCGATCAGGTATCGATTCGGCGAAAGCAGCAACGCCGAGACCGTGCTTCCCATGCCGAGCTTGTCTCGCTCGGTGCGGGTCCGCTCGAAAACTGCCCGATTGGCGTCCCGCAGGGCGCGCGCGACGCGCTCGGTGGATTCGCTTGCCGTGAGGTCGTTCACGTCCGAGAGGTCGTGGCTGACTATCTCCACCGACATCTCGCTCGCAACCTCGCCCGCCGCATGCCCACCCATCCCGTCCGCGACTATGAAGAGCCCGCGGTAAGCATTGGCCGAAGCGTGGAGCGAATCCTCATTACCCTTTCGAATTCGGCCGACATCAGTGCGAGCCGCAACAGCAAGGTGCACTAGCGGGAGCTCATGGATTTGGAATTACTGGTGGGTGCCGCGAATCTGGTGAGACCCTTTCTTGGCCTCAAACTACGGGGACCGGAAATGAGCGGCAAGCATCACCCCGCGCGTTGAAGCAGCGGCGGCGAGTCGCCGGCCTGCAGTCTCCAGAGGGTCGCATAGCGTCCCCGATGATCGAGCAGCTCGCGGTGCGTCCCGCGCTCGATCACTTCCCCATGGTGTAGAACCAGAATCATGTCGGCATTGGCGATGGTGCTGAGTCTATGGGCGACGGCGATGGTTGTTCTCCCCTCGACCAGCACGCTCAATGCGGCGTGGATCTCGGCCTCAATCTCGCTGTCGACGGCGCTCGTCGCTTCATCGAGCAGCAGGAGCGGCGCGTTGGCGGCGACCGCGCGCGCGAAGGACAGAAGCTGCCGCTCCCCGACGCTGATCGACGCCCCGCGCTCACCCAGGACCTGTCCGTAGGCGTTCGGGAAGCCACGAATGATCCGGTCGGCGCCGACCCTTGTTGCCGCCCGCACCACGTCTTCATCGCTGAGCGGGTTCGACAACCGGATGTTCGTCGCGACGTCGCCCGCGAAAAGGAAGATGTCCTGCTGCACGTAACCGATCAGAGATCGCAGCTCCTCCAGCGGCATGGTGCGAATGTCGATCCCGTTGATCGTTATGCGACCGCGCTGGGGGTCGTAGAAACGCATCAGCAGGTTGACGATGGTGGTCTTGCCGGCACCGGTGTGTCCGACGAGAGCGAGCGTTTCGCCGGGACGCGCCCTGAAGCTCACTCCCTTGAGGACCCACTCGACCGGTACTGCTTCCTGCGCCTCACCGGTCTTCTGCCTGGCCATGTGAGCGAGGTCGTATGCGAACCAGACATCCTCGAACGCCACCTCGACGCCGCGACCACCCTCGAGAACCGCCACCGGGCCAGCGGTGTCGGGTACGCTCGGCGCAGTGTCGAGCAGCGTGAAGATCCGTTCCGAGCTGGCCATCGCCGTCTGCAGGATGTTGTACTTCTCGGACAAATCCTGCAGCGGCTGGAAGAATCGCCGCACCAGCTGAAGAAAAGCCGCCACTGTACCGACGCTGAGAAGGTTGGCGTGCACCCGGGACGCGCCGGTAACGATCAGGATCGCGAGCGCGATCGAAGTCAGTAGCTCGATCGCTGGAAAGTAGAGCGCATAGACTGTTATCGATCGGAGGTGCGCGTCGAGATGAGAGCGGTTCAGCTCGGCAAAGCGCGTCGCTTCACGCTTCTCCTGTCCGAACAGCTGGACGATACGCATTCCGGTCAGCCGTTCCTGGAGGAACGCGTTGATGCGCGCCAGCCGGACTCGGATGTCGCGATACGTCTCGCGAACGCCTTTCCGAAACGCCGCCGACACCAGGACCACGAACGGAATCACCGCGAACGAGGCGAGCGCGAGGCGCCAGTCCATCAGCAGCATCGCGACGCTGATCGCGACCAGTGTGAAGAGGTCTCCGAGGCCCGCGACGACACCCGACGTGAAGAGCTCGTTGAGCGTCTCGACGTCGGAGGTGACGCGGGTGATCAGCCTGCCGGCTGGATTCCGGTCGAAGTACGACACCGACAGGCGCTGCAGGTGCTCGAAGATCTCCATGCGCAAGTCACGCATCACCCGCTGGCCGAGCAGACTGGTCAGCCATGTCTGGCCGTACGACGTGATGAAATCTGCGACTAGAGCGACGAAGAGAAGCGCCGTGCAAATGACCACCACTCCGACGTCGTGCGCGGGTACCGCGACGTCGATCACTCGCCTCGTAAGCAAAGGCCCTACAACCTGCACTCCACCTTCGACGCAGAGCAGCGCGAATGCGCCGTACATCAGGCGCCGGTACGGCCTGGTGTAGACCAGCAGCCGGCGCATCAGCTTGCGGTCGTAAGCCTTGCCGAGTACGTCGTCTTCGTGCGGTTGGGTTGCAGGCGCGGTCATTCATCCGTATCCTAGTCGCGTTACAGGTGAGACGCCACGTACTGTTCACCTATGGTACGCAGGTTGCACCTGTACCGGACACCGATGTTCCATCCTGTCGGCTGACGTACAACCATACTGGAGGGAAGATGGGAATTCTCGCATGGATTGTTCTTGGATTGATCGCCGGCGCGATCGCCAAGGCGATCATGCCGGGTAACGACCCCGGCGGCATCATCGTTACCATGATCATCGGCATCGTAGGTGCGTTCATCGGTGGCTTCCTTGGGAACATGATCACGGGTTCCGGATTGAATGGCTTCACACTGTGGAGCATCATTCTGGCAATCGTGGGCGCGCTCATTCTCCTTTGGATCTATCGGATGGCGACCCGAGGCCGCACGACGCCGCGCGTTCCGTAAAGCACCACCCCTCACGCGCGGAGGAAGGGTTTGCCGCTCTGGCTTTACTGGATTCTGCTCGGACTGGTAGCCGGAACGCTGGCGAAGTTTCTGGTGCCAGGGCGGGACCCTTCCGGTTGTATCGTCACCATCCTCCTTGGAATCGTCGGCGCCTTCATCGGTGGCTGGCTCGGCTCGCGTTTCTTCGGATGGGGAACGGTCACCGCGGGCCAGTTTGACTTTCGCTCGATAGGTATCGCCACGGTCGGCGCGATCGTGCTCCTGCTCCTCGGCCGACTCGTGAGACGACTATAGCGAAGCTCGGGCGTCGCTGCGCTTCCCGCTTCCCGCTTCCCGCCTCCCGCGATTCGGCCGATCTTCGGTGCGCCGCTTAGATTTCGGGTGTGAAAGACAGCATCATCGTCCGCGGCGCCCGCCAGAATAACCTCAAGGGCTTCGACCTCGAGATCCCGAGACGAACGGTCACGGTTGTCACAGGACCTTCGGGCTCCGGGAAATCGTCGCTCGCCTTCGACACCATCTACGCCGAAGGTCAGCGGCGCTACGTCGAGTCCCTGTCCTCGTATGCGCGGCAGTTTCTGGAGAGGATGGAGAAGCCCGACGTCGATCTCGTCGAAGGACTGTCTCCGGCAGTTGCCATCGAGCAGAAGAACCCGACGAAGACTTCGCGCTCGACAGTCGGCACGGCAACCGAGATCTACGACTATCTCCGGCTGCTGTGGGCGCGCGTCGGTCACACCTTCTGCCCCAACTGCGGTCGCGAGATCAAGCCCGACACCGTGCAATCCGTCAGCGACGCGGTGCTCGGTCTGCCGACGGGCGTCCGATTCTACGTCACCTTCCCGCTGACACTTTCCGCCAAGGTCACCCACGATGTGGTGATCGAGAATCTGCGGGCCCAGGGTTTTTTGCGAGTCGCGGTCGACGGCGTCGTCATGCACCTGGACGAAGTGGCCGATTCGAAGCGCGATATCACGAGGGCGAAAGAGCTGCTCGTGGTTGTCGACCGCCTTGCCGTCGCGCCGGAAAGCGCCGGTCGTCTGAGCGATGCCGTCGGGACCGCCTTCGCCGAGGGCGAAGGCGATTGCGTGATTCTCTTCACCGACGACGTCGTCTCGCCGCTCGACGCCGCACCTGTGCGCAAGCTTCGCTTCACCGAGCGGTTCGAGTGCGCCAACGACGGCACTCTCGCGCCCGCTCCCACGCCGCAGCTCTTTTCCTTCAACAATCCGCGCGGCGCGTGCTCGCAGTGCAACGGCTTCGGTGCGATTCTCGAGTACGACGAATCGCTGGTGGTCCCCTACCCGGCCCGATCGCTCCGCGATGGCGCGATCGATCCGTGGACCAAGCCGCGCTACGACAACAAGCGCCGCGCCCTCGCCGAGTTCGCCAAGCGCGAGCGGATCCCGATGGACAAGCCGTGGGAGCAGCTCACTTCGGCGCACCGCGAGCTGCTGCTCAACGCGCGGACCCGCGGCTACAAGGGAATTTTCCCTTTCCTGCGTGACCTCGAGGAAAAGCGCTATAAGCAGTACATCCGCGTTTTTCTCCGACAGTATCAGACAGCGCAGGAATGTCCCCGCTGTCACGGCACCAAGCTGCAACCCGACGCTCTCAACGTCCGCGTTGGCGGCCTGAACATCGCGCAGGTCGCCGAGTTGCCCGTGGATCAGCTGGCGGTCTGGCTCAACGAGCTGGAGCTGTCGGAGTTCGAGCGCAGGATCGCGGAGATGATTCTCAAGGAGGCGCGGGATCGCGTGACATTCCTCCGCGACGTTGGACTCGGCTATCTGGCGATGAACCGCGCGACGCGCACACTCTCGGGTGGCGAAGCGCAGCGCATCGGGCTGGCGAACTCGCTGGGATCACAGCTGGTCGACACCCTGTATGTCCTGGATGAGCCCTCGATTGGACTGCATCCTCGTGACATGGACCGTCTGCTCAAGCTGCTCCAGCGACTCCGCGACGCCGGCAACAGCGTCCTCGTCGTCGAGCACGATCTCGCGGCGATCGAGATGGCCGACTACATGGTGGAGCTCGGACCGGGGAGCGGCGAAGCCGGCGGTGAGATCGTGTTTGCGGGTCCGATGTCGCGGATCAGTGAAAGTCCGCTCACCGGTCAGTACGTGACGGGCGCGCGATCGATTCCCCTTCCGACCGAGCGGCGACGCCTTGGTCCTCGGTGGATCACCTTGAATGGCGCGCGCGAACACAATCTCCGCAACGTCGACATCAGGATTCCGGTCGGCGCGCTGACCGTCGTGACCGGCGTGTCGGGGTCGGGCAAAAGCACCCTCGTCCACGATGTCCTCTACCGCGCACTCGAGACCCACCTCGTCGGCGAGCACTCGGCGAAGGTTCACCTCGGGGAGAAGGTCGGTGAATACGAGTCGATCACCGGCTTCGACGCGCTCGAGGATGTCGTGCTGATCGATCAGAGCCCGATCGGAAAATCGCCGCGCTCGAATCCGGTCACCTATGTGAAGGCGTTCGACGAGATTCGCTGCCTGTTCGCGGACACACCGCTCGCGCGGCAGCGGAAGTACACGCCGGGTACTTTCAGCTTCAACGTCGAAGGCGGCCGCTGCGAAGCGTGCGAGGGTGCCGGCGCGCTCGAGGTGGAGATGGTCTTCATGGCCGACATCTTCGTCCCCTGCGAGGACTGCGGCGGGAAACGGTACAAGCCCGAAGTCCTCGACGTGACTGTGCGCGGCAGGAACATCCATGAAGTGCTGAACCTGACCGTCGACCAGGCGATCCGTTTTTTCCCGCGCGAGGACAAACTCGCCCAGGCGCTGTGGCAGCTGCAACAGGTGGGACTCGGCTATCTTCGGTTAGGCCAGCCGGCGACGACACTGTCGGGTGGCGAAGCGCAGCGGATCAAGATCGCCCGCGAGCTGGCGCTGGCGGGCAAGAAATCCGGCCGCAAGATGTACGTGATGGACGAGCCCACGACCGGTCTGCACCTCGAGGACATCCGGAAGCTCTCGAAGGTCTTCGACCGGCTACTCGAGCAGGGCCATACTCTGGTGCTGATCGAGCATAACCTCGACGTGATCAAGCTCGCCGACTGGATTATCGACCTTGGACCCGAGGGCGGAATCGCCGGCGGTGAAGTCGTTGCTATGGGGCGCCCCGAAGATGTGGTCAGAGTCGAGGAATCGCACACCGGACGGTGGCTCGCGCCGCTGCTGCAGCGTCCTCGTGAGCGAAACGTGTCGCAGCGGTTGATGGTTGCTGAAGCGGAGTCGGTCTCCAGACAGCTGGCGCTCTAGGAAATAATGGCCGATCGGTTTCGGAGACGCGCCCTCTGCGCGGCCCTGGCCTTCGGATTTTTCGGCGTTACCGGGCGGGCGATGCTCGCCCAGTCGACTGCGTCATCGCCTGCACCGACCGCGTCCGCGTCCGATCTCGCGCGCTGGGACTCGCTCGTTGCTGGCGAACAGTACTTCGTCCTGCGCGACGAGCTGAACGCCCGGCGTGGGGACACGAGCGGCGTCGTCCGCTATTTTCGCGGAGTGCTCGCGACGGCGATGAATCGCCCCGACGAGGCCATCGCGCACCTCCAACCGCTGGTTCCGTCGGCGAGACGACTGCTCGGCGCGACGCGCGCGCGAATCGCCGCCCAGAGGCTCGGCGACAGTTATCTGCGCGTTTATCGATATGCGGACGCGGCCACCGCTCTTCGTGTCGCGGCCAGTATTACCGACCCGACGATGGATTCGCTGGCGCGAAGCGCGCTGCGCACCGACGCAGCAGTTGCGCGAGCGATCAGCGATGTATTGCCGCAACGAATTGTATGGCGTAAGTCGGCGACCCTCGACACGATCCCGAACGGCGGAGTGCGCGGCCGAATTATGGCCGCGATCAACGGGCGGCCAGTCAGTACTCCGCTCCGAATGGACATTGGAACGCGCTTCACTCTGCTCGACTCCACGACCGCTGCTTCGCACCGCGTGCGACTGCTGGACGGCGGGGTTCCAGCGCGCTCGCTGCGGGGCACGAGCACCACCGCGCGGGTCGGCGTAATCGACCGGCTCGATCTTGGCGCTGCGACCATCTCGAACGTCGTCGCGCTCGTATTCCCTGATGCCGACCTCGCGCTGCGGAACGGCGCGCCGCCGAGTGCCATTCTCGGGTTTCCGGTGGTGAACGAGCTTGGCCGGGTGGCGCTCGCGCGCGACGGCCACCTCGCGCTCTTTTCGCCGGGCGCGCCACGAATCGACAGCTCACCGCGCGCTCCGATGGCGATTGCCAGCACAATCTGGCGCAATGCGGTCGTCGCCGAGGTGACCGAAGGTGACCACCGCGCGACCCGTGCGATCGCATTTCCACCCGATTCGACGGGCAACGCGGATGCGGTGACGTTCGATTTCAACACCATGACCATCGGCTTCGACACGTTGCCGCCACCACCCGTACTTCCGGGGATCAGCCTGCCGAGCCAGGGGACCAGCGCGCCGACAACGGAGCGGGGACCGCGAGAGCTGGCATTCATCGCACTGCTCTTCGGGCTGTTCATCGTGCCGAAGGCGCTGCAGCGCTTCCGACTGCCTGGAGCGATCACGTCATTGCTGATGGGGATTGGCGCGCGCGGCCTCGGATTCTTTCCCGAAGATCCGACCCTGCAGCTGCTTTCCACGCTCGGCATCGTAGCGCTGTTTCTTTTTGCGGGGCTGGAGATCGATGGCCGCGAGCTGCGCCGGAACGTGTCGCCACTGGTTTGGCACGCGGCGAGCTGGACCGCACTGTTCACCATCACCGCGATCGTCGTGGCCCACCTGCTCGGCGCGAGCGGACGGGTTGCCGCGCTGGTGTCGCTGGCGCTCGTCACGCCATCCACGGGATTCATTCTGTCATCGCTGTCCGGATTTGGCCTCAGCGAGGTCGAGCAGCGCAGCGTCAAGACTTACGCGATCGGTTCAGAGCTGATTGCGCTGACGGTGTTGTTCTTCGTGCTGCAGTCAACGTCAGCGCTGCGGCTGTCGCTTGCGACCGCGGCGATGATAGCGCTCGTCGTGCTGATACCGCTTGCGTTCAGGTTCTTCGCGTCGGTCGTAGCGCCCTACGCCCCGCGCTCGGAGTTCGCGTTCCTGCTGATGGTGGCGGTGGTCTGCGCCTACACGACGCGGCGGCTCGGTGTGTACTACCTCGTTGGCGCCTTCGTCGTCGGTCTGGCGGCACAGCGATTCCGTGCGGACCATCCGGCCATGTCGTCCGAGAGGATGGTCGACGCGCTGGAGTCGTTCGGCTCGGTGTTCATTCCCTTCTACTTCTTCCACGCAGGAACCGAAATCAGCCGCGAGCAGCTCACGTTCAAGGCGTTTGGGATCGGTTTGCTGCTTTTGGTCGTGCTGGGCCCGGTGCGCGTGGCGCTGACGGGTTTGCACCGGAAGCTGACGCTGCGCGAATCATTCCGAGCGTCGCGACGGATCGGCAGCGCTCTTCTGCCGACCCTCGTCTTCACGCTCGTGATCGCGGGCATCCTCGACCAGCGTTTTGGCTTGCAGGGTGACATCGTCGGAGGGCTGGTGCTCTACACCATCCTCAATACGATGATGCCGGGTTTCGCCCTGCACGGTGAGCCCGCCGACTTCGAGGATGTCGAGGCCGCGCGAGTCGCCTAGCGCGACTCCTGCGCGAGCCGCCTAGCGGGACTCCTGCGCGATTCTGGCGACCTTCGCAGTCAGGGCGCGCGGCGCAAAGCGGTTGGCCTGGGCGACGATCTTGTTCCTGATTCCGGGAATCGCAACCCGTCGGCCGTGGAGCATCGCCGATACTCCGAACTCGGCGACGTCTGCCGCGTCCGCCATTCCGAACGCGGTGAACAAACGAGAATTCCCGACCTGCGCCTCCTCGGCGAATTCGGTGCGGGTCGGTCCCGGGCACAGCGCGGTCACGGTGACGCCCGCGTTGCGTAGCTCCTCGGCGAGGGCTTCGGAGAAGCTCAGCACATAGGCCTTGGTGGCGTAGTAAACCGCCATCAACGGACCGGGCTGGAAAGCGGCGGTCGAGGCGACGTTGAGAATTCTTCCCGATTTCCGCTTGATCATCGCCGGCAGAAAAAGCTTGGTGAGGTGAGTGAGCGCCGCGATGTTGACCTGGATCATCTCGAGCTCGCGAGTGAGCTCGGTCTCCGCGAACTCTCCGCCGAGCCCGAAGCCGGCGTTGTTCACGAGGACATCGATCGCGATGCTCTCGTTGCGCAGAAAATCGAAGATCGCCTCCGGCGACTCGCGGCGGCGGAGGTCGGCGGCGAAGACGTGGACGCTGACGGTATTCTTGCCCTCGATCTGTCCGGCTGCCGCCTCGAGCGCATCCCGGTTGCGCGCGACGAGGACGAGGTTGAATCCCTTTCCGGCGAGGACCTTGGCGATCTCGAGGCCGATGCCGCCCGACCCTCCCGTGATGAGAGCCGTTTGGCGTTGATCGGCGTTACGTTCGGAGCGCATGCAGAGAAACTAACGCGGCAAGCGAGCGGCGGAAGAATTCCTGATTCGCAGAGGATTCGCCTCGGTTGATTCGAGCCCTGCGACTGGCTAATTTTCGTAGCTATTCCCGAGTAGCTCAGGTGGTAGAGCAGGTGACTGTTAATCACCGGGTCGGGGGTTCGAGTCCCTCCTCGGGAGCTGTTTTCAGTATCGTCGTTTCTTAGATCCAGTGACGGGCACCCCCTGATGGGAGTGCCCGTTTTTTTGTTGCTGAGCGGCCCCTGCCTTGCAAAAAGAGATGTGTTTGGATCCCGATCAGGACGGGGTCGTTCACCAGCAACAACGGAGTGCAAAATGAAACCAGCGAACGCAATCAAAGGGATCGCGCTCGGAGCCGCGCTTGCGGTCAGCGCTGCCTGCGCCGGAGTGAAGAAGACGACGACCGACATCAACCCCTCAATGGAGCGCGCGCCCACCTGCGCCGCCGCCATTGCCGTCTACAACAGCCGCGCCGACGTGCCATACGACTACTACGAGCTCGCCTGGATCGAGGCGTCCGGCAACTCGGTGTGGACCACCGACAACCAGTTGCAGACCCAGATCCGGAACGGCGCCGCCAAGGTGGGCGCCAATGCAGTCATCATCAATCCGGTCGAGCAGGCGAAGAGCGGCGTGAAGGTGCTCGGCGAAGCAATCGGGGCCAAGTCCGCGACCCAGAAGGCAAGTGCGCTCGCCATCTACATGCCGCGAGACGCTGGGCGTGTTCGCACCGCGTGCGGGGCTGCCTGATTTCTGACAGCGACTGAACGGGGGGTCTGACCACCTCCCGTTCAGTCGTCGTTGTTCCGCGTCATCCCTCCTCACCCAGCGTCCATGGAGCGGTCATGAATAAGAAGCTCGTGTTTGTTTTCTTCCTGACTGCGGTCTCAACGTCCCGGGCGCAGTCGGGTCCCGCTCCCCGCGCAACGGCATGCACCGCGGGTCTCGAGCTGCCCGAAGGATTCTGTGCGACATTGTTCGCCGAGGGCGTGAACGGCGCGCGACACCTCGTCGTCGCACCGAACGGAGACGTCTTCGTCAACACCCAGTCGCGCGGGGAAGCCGGCGGCGGGATCGTGGCGCTGCGCGACACCAACCGCGACGGCAAAGTCGATGTCAGAGAGCACTTTGGCGCCGGCGTAGGGACGGGCATCGCCCTCGAGGGCAACAACCTCTACGCGACCTCCGGCAACTCGATCGTCCGTTACAGGATTGCGTCGGGCTCGCTGACGCCGGTCGGCAAGCCCGACACCATCGTCACCGGATTGCCGATGAGTGGCTCGCACCACTCGCACAATTTCGTCCTTCAGGACGGGTCGCTGTTCGTCAACATCGGCTCGGCGTCGAACGCCTGCCAGGTACGCGACCGGCAAAGTCAGTCCGAGGGCCACGACCCCTGCACCGAGCTCAACACGCGAGCTGGCATCTGGGAGTTCGACGCAAATCGACCCCACCAGGAAGAGAGCAACGGCCGCCGTTTCGCGACGGGACTGCGAAACTCGGTGGCGCTGACGAGAACCGCCGACGGCGATCTCTACGCGACCGTGCACGGCCGCGACCAGCTCCACGACAATTGGCCAAGCTTGTTCACCGCCGAGAAGAGCGCGGAGAACCCTGGCGAGGAGCTCGTTCGGATCACCCGCGGCGCCGACTACGGGTGGCCCTACTGCTACTACGATGTCGACCGGCACGCGCTCGTCCTCGCACCCGAATACGGAGGAGACGGCACGAAGACAGCGCGCTGCACGGAGAAAGCCGAACCGCTGATGGCGTTTCCGGGGCACTGGGCTCCCAACGGAATGGCGTTCTACACGGGAACGCAGTTCCCCGCTTCGTATCGCGGCGGCGCTTTCATCGCGTTTCACGGCTCCTGGAACCGGGCACCGCTACCACAGGCCGGATACAGAGTGGTCTTCGTTCCTTTCCGCGGCGGAAAGCCCGCTGGGTCGTGGACGACTTTTGCCGACGGATTCCATCCCAACCCGGGAACGTCGCGCGCGGCGAGAGGAACGAGGCGGCCGACCGGAGTTGCGCAGTCGCCGGATGGATCGTTGTTCATTAGCGACGACACCGGCGGGACGATCTGGAAGATCACCTATCGCGGCGGCAGCCGCTAAACACGGCGTGGACCGGCTGGGCGCGGAAATCATTGCGCGGGCGTGTTCCCGATGAGAAAATGGGAGGTAAGTTGAGCTCTCGTTCTTTCGTGACACGCCCATTTGCGCCCGTCGCCAACCTCATCAAGCGAGTGTTGGGAAAGAGCGGGCCGGCGTCGGAATCCGCGGCTCCGGGCCTGCGCCAGAACGGTCTCGACAGCGAGCGCCGGCTCAGCTTCATGCTGGAGTCGGTCCCCGTCAACCTGTGGTCGACCGACGCCCATCTTAACATCACCTTCTCGCAGGGCGCGGGACTGCATCTCATCGGCGGAAGACCCAACGAGCAGGTCGGGATGACGCTCTACGAGGTACTGAAGACGAGGGATCCTCGTTTCACTCCGCTGGCCGCGCACCTTCGCGCTTTGCAGGGCGAGCTCGTGCGATACGAGACGGATTGGCGCGGGCGGTCGTTCGAGACTCGAGTCGAGCCACTCCGAGCCGCCGACGGGCGCATCAGTGGAACCGTTGGCATCGCGATCGATGTGACCGACCGCAAAAGTCTCTATGACGCGCTCCAGACCCAGAACGTCTACTTCGCCGCACTCTTCGAGAACGCGCCCGAAGCAATTGCCATCCTCGACGAGCACGATCGCATCATCCGCATCAACGGCCAGTTCACCAGCATGTTCGGTTACGACGAAGACGACGCGGTCGGCGCCAACATCAACGATCTGATCGTTCCGGGCGAGCTCGTAGAAGAGGCCGAGAACCTCACCGAGCGGGTCGCCGCCGGCGAGAAGCTCACCGCCGAAGCGTTGCGCCGGCACAAGGATGGCCACGCATTCTGGGTGTCGATTTCGGCGACGCCGTTTGGGGTCGTCGATCAGCCCGGACGCGTGTACGCCATGTACCACGACATCTCGGCGCGAAAGCGCGCCGAAGACGATCTCAAGGCGCTGGTGCTCGTCGACGAGCTGACCGGACTTCCCAACCGGCGCGCTTTCATCACTCTCTCGGAGCAGGCGCTCAAGCTGGCGATGCGTCTCGAGCGGGACGTGCTGATGATCTTCATCGACGTCGATCATCTCAAGTACATCAACGACACCTACGGCCACCTCGCCGGCGACCGCGCGCTGATCGATACTGCGCGCGTGCTACGCGAAAGTTGCCGTGAAGCAGACATCATCGCGCGGCTCGGCGGCGACGAGTTCGTCGCGCTGTTGACCGTCGATTCCGACCAGACCGCGGAGCTCGTCTGCGAGCGCATCAAGTCGCGGGTGGACTCCCACAACGAGGAAGCCCAGCGCGGCTACGATCTGTCGCTCAGCGTCGGCGCTACTCGCTCGAAGGCCGAAGGAACGATGCTCGCCGATCTCCTCGCCCAGGCCGACACCGCGCTCTATGAGCAGAAGCGCGGTCGCGGCCGCCCGCACGCGTTGTCGCGCTAGCCCTCACGGCAGCGCTTTCACCACTCCGCACGCGATTCGCGCCCCGCTGTTCCCCGCCGGATTGCTGACCTGGTCGTCGGCAGCGGCGTGGATGACGAGCGCGCTGCCATCGGCGTCGAGCAGCGAGCTCGTGCCGGGTGTGAGGGAGACGCGGTCGGTGCTGAACGACACCCGTCCAACGCCGTTGTCGGGAATCGTGATGTTCGGATTGTCGCCCGCGTGCGGGCCGTTGGGATTCTCGAGCCCGTGCTGCCTCGCCATCGGATTGTAGTGGCCGCCAGCGCTGGAGAACGCCGGAGTCGTTCCGACGTCGCACTTCCCGACGTCGTGAAAATGAATTCCGTGGACTCCCGCCGGCAGAGAGATGCTGGCGATCTCGACGAATACCAGGCCGTTCTGATCCTGGGTGAGCTGCGCGGTCCCGATTGGCGCGCCGCCGGTGTTGTACATGATGGCGTTGGCGACGGCCACCGCATTTCTCGCGCGCTGCGCCGAGGAGCAAGCGGTCGCGAGGAGTGCGATGCCGAGCATCACCGTGCGTCCTGGGTTTTTCATCTTAGACTCCGGGGAAAGAGTTTTTATCGACCCACTCCCGACAACTAATCCCGGATCTTGAACTTCGTCCAGATCACAACGGTGGTGCAGTCCTGCATTCCCTGGGTGTACTGCACCGGGACGCCCGGACCGGAATAGACTTCCACCCCGACGACCTCGCGGCCGTTGATGAAATTGTTGATGTCGCCCGGCGTCGCGGACTGCCACGGCATGTCGTCCACATAGTACTGAACGCAGCCGGATCCTCCACTCAGACTCGTAACGCCGCGTGAGCTGGAGACGACCTCACCCGTCGGCGTGTAGCTCACCCGAAGACTCGGCACGGTCCGCAGAATGTCCGTGAGCAGGTTGGGGTGCAGCGCCTGGATTTGCTCGGGGCCGAGATAGTAGCCCTGGCCGGATTTCTTGCGCTGGGTGAAGCCCACCTTGTCCAGGCTGGCCACGCGCCGCGCCGTGACGAGCACCGGATCGAGCGCGGCCACGAACTTCGGCAGCTTGATGCTCACGCGCTCTGCTTCGTGCGAGGACAAGTCGACCGGCACCGTCTCGGCGCCGAATCCGAGGTGGCGGGCCAGCAGCACGTGGCTGCCGGACGGCAGATCGCGGATCGTGAAATCTCCCTTCTCGTTGGTCAACACCACCTTGTCGGTACCGACCACCTCGACGCGGCTGCCGGCATTGGACGGCGCACCTTCGAGAATCACGCGTCCGGATACGACCGCCTTCCCCGTCTTGGCACCCGAATCGACCTTTGCCAGCAGCATCGTCCGCGCGAACAGCTCCGCATCGTCTTCGCCGAGCTCGATCGGAATCTCGGCGGTGACCGCGTTTCCCTTGCGCGCCTGCAGCGTCGCCTTCATCGAGTTCGGTAGCCCGCAGATGCTGAACTTTCCACGCTCGTCGGTGCTGTCACGGAGCACGCGCGGCGTGCGCCGGACGCCGACTTCCTTGGAGGCCTCGATCTCCGTCCACGCAATCGAGACGTCCGCGCCGGCAACGGGCTGCAGAGACTCGGGATCTATGACGTGACCGATCACGGCTGAAGATCCGCGCAGACGCGGATTCACGTGCGTGCACGCGGACCGGATCATCGTCCTGGCCGATGGGACCGAAAGCACGACGTAGCTCACGCTGTCGGCGCCGACATGAAACGGCTGCGACGCCAGCGAGATTCCGAGCGTGTCGAGCAGCGGGTGAAACACTCCGATTTGATAGGTGCCCGGGGCCAGACTGTCGACGGAGAATCTGCCCGCTGAGTCGGTCACCAGAGTTGCCTTGGCGCCCTGAATGATGACGTCCGCGCCGGCAAGGTAGCGGCCGTTGAGACTGTCGAGGACCCTGCCGACGATCGCCGCCTTCGGGGCTTTTGGCTGCGGCGCCGCTGGCGAAGGGGTCTTCTGTTGGGCAAGGAGCGGAGCGGCGGAAAAGAGGAGCGCTGCCACGGAGTTTCTGACTACAGATCGCATCTAATCTTCCAAAGCTGGTTCGTAAGCTGATTCAGTGTGGGGAGTGACGTGCGAGTTGGTGTTGATGAGACGCGCGCAGGTGTTCCAGCGCAGGATCGAATCGTCGTTTCCGGCGGGCCGGATCTCCTCCGCTTTCTCGTACCACTCCATAGCCTGTCGCAATGCATCATAGGCCATTCCGCCACTCCCCATCCCGCCGCGGTGCAGATAAGCCTGTCCGCTGCGCTCCGAGGCGATTCCTGTGTAGTAAAACCGCTGATACGGATCGGTGATGCGCGGCAAAATCTCTTTCACCCCTTTCATCACCGTTGCATGGCCTTCGGCGAGCTGATCCGTCAAAGCCAGCACCAGCATCACCAGGACCTGCTGATTTTCCGGATCGACGTCGAGGATGTCACGGCAGATGCTCTCGGCAGCGCGCGATTCATTGAGCAGGCGATACCGCTCTGCCTTCTGAATCGCGCCGGGGATGGCTTCCCTGGAAATCGGCTTGAGCTGGAACTGTTCTCTCACGACTGTTCCCTCACGGCTGTTCCCTCCCGCTTCCCGCTTCCCGCTTCCCGCTTCCCGCCTTCCTACCCCGCACCAGCCGCACGAGTTTCGCGAGGGGGTCGAAGTGCCTGTCGACGACGCGCTCCTTGAGAGGGATGATGGCGTTGTCGGTGATAGTGATGTTCTCGGGACAAACCTTGGTGCAGCACTTGGTGATGTTGCAGTAGCCGATGCCGTGGCTCTCCTTGAGCTCGTCACGACGGTCGAGGATGTCGAGCGGGTGCATCTCCAGCTGTGCGGCGTGGACCAGCAGCCGCGGTCCCACGAACTGCTCGTGGAGGCGATGATCCCGGAGCACGTGACAGACGTTCTGGCAGAGGAAGCACTCGATGCATTTCCTGAATTCCTGAACGCGATCGGCGTCTGACTGCGCCATCCGCCAGGTCCCGTCGGGAGCGTCAGGAGGGCGCGGCGTGAATTTCCTGATCCGCTTTTTGGCGCGGAAATTGGACGAGACATCGGTGACGAGATCCTTGAGCGGCGGGAACGCGCGCATTGGCTCGACCGTCACCGGCTCATCGAGGTCGAGCTCGCTCAACCGCGTCATGCACATCAGTCGCGGCATACCATTGATCTCCGCCGAGCACGAGCCACACTTCCCTGCCTTGCAGTTCCAGCGCACCGCCAGATCCGACGCGCTTTCCGCCTGGATCCGATGGATGGCGTCGAGGACGACCATGCCCTCCGATACTTCGGTCGAATAATCCTGGAGCGCGCCCGTCGGACCAGCCCCTCGCCAGACCCGGAACGTGGCGCGGCGGGACTCGGTACCGGCGCTGGTGTTGCTGCGCGCCGCAGCCCGCTGCCCGCTTTCGACGACGTTGCGCGCCAGTGATTCGCTCGCGGAGCCGGCCATTACTTGTTCTCCTCGATGATCTTCTTCAGATCTTCGCGCATTTCGGGAATCGGCTCGCGGGTGACCTGCATCTCCCCGCTCGAGCCGCGCTTGATGACGATGTTGAACTTCCCGTAATTCGGATCCTTCTCGGGAAAGTCGTCACGGAAGTGGCCGCCGCGACTTTCCTTTCTCTCCAACGCCGCGCGAGCGATAATCTCGGAAACCGTGAGCAGGTTCTGGATGTCGAGCGCTGTATGCCACCCCGGATTGTACTCCCGGTTACCGGTCACCGAAACGTTTGCTGCCCGCTCCTTCAGGGTCTTGAGCGCATCGAGTGCGCGCCGCATCTCCTCTTCGCGCCGGACGATGCCAACGAGCTCCTGCATCATCGCCTGCAGATCGTGCTCGACCTGATACGGATTCTCGCCGCCGGAACGCTCGAACGGCGCGAGCGCGGCGTGGACGATGGCGTCGGCCTGCTGCGCGTCGGCGCGGGGCGTCGATTGCCGGCCCGCGTATTCCGTGGCGTACTTCCCCGCGCGCATTCCGAACACCAGCAGATCGGACAGCGAATTTCCGCCGAGGCGGTTCGCGCCGTGCAGCCCGGCGCCACACTCACCGGCGGCAAATAGTCCCGGCACCGTCGACATTTGGGTATCCGCATCGACGCGGATGCCGCCCATCACGTAGTGCGTCGTGGGCCCGACCTCCATCGGCTCCTTGGTGATGTCGATGTCGGCGAGCTGCTTGAACTGGTGGTACATGCTGGGGAGCTTTTTCTTGATGTGCTCCTCGGCGTTGGGGAGCTTCGAGCGGATCCACGAGATGTCGAGGAAGACGCCACCGTGCGGGCTACCGCGACCTTCGCGCACCTCCTTGATGATCGCGCGCGCGACGTGATCGCGGGTGAGCAGCTCGGGCGGCCGGCGGGCGCTCTTGTCGCCCTGAGTGTAACGCCAGCCTTCTTCTTCGTTGTCGGCCGTCTGACTGCGGTAGTTCTCGGGAACGTCCTCGAACATGAAGCGACGGCCTTCGCGGTTGACGAGAATCCCGCCTTCTCCGCGCACACCTTCCGTGACGAGAATGCCGCGCACGCTCGGCGGCCAGACCATCCCTGTCGGGTGGAACTGGACGAACTCCATGTCCTGGAGCGCCGCACCAGCGTTGTATGCGAGTGACTGGCCATCGCCGGTGTACTCCCAGCTGTTGCTCGTCACGCTGAACGCTCTGCCGATTCCGCCGGTGGCGAGCACTACCGCTTTCGCGGAAAAGAGCTTGAACCGGCCGCGCTCGCGATCGTAACCAAGTGCGCCCGCGACGCGATTACCATCCTTGAGAAGCGACACGATGGTGCACTCCATGTGCACGTCGATGGGCTGGTGGATGGCGAAATCCTGGAGCGTGCGGATGATCTCGAGGCCGGTGCGATCACCGACGTGGGCGAGTCGCGGATATTTGTGGCCGCCGAAATTGCGCTGCAGGATTTTTCCGTCGGGCGTCCGATCGAAAACCGCCCCCATCGCCTCAAGCTCCTTGACGCGATCGGGCGCTTCTTTGGCGTGGAGCTCCGCCATCCGCCAGTTGTTGAGATACTGGCCGCCGCGCATGGTGTCGGCGAAATGAACTTTCCAGTTGTCGCGGTCGTCGACGTTGGCGAGCGATGCCGCTACTCCGCCTTCGGCCATCACCGTGTGCGCCTTGCCGAGCAGTGATTTGCAGACGAGGCCAACCGACGCGCCGCCGTGCGCGGCTTCGATTGCCGCGCGGAGCCCAGCCCCGCCGGCGCCGATCACGAGCACGTCGTGCTCGTGCCTTTGGTATTCAGCCACCTAGAACAGCCTCACGTCGTGCCAGATCCCCATCGCGCAAAGGCGAATGAAGAGATCGGTGAAGGCAACCCAGACGAGGCTGAGCCAGGCCCAGCGCATGTGGCCGCGATTGAGGCAGCTCACGCACTCGTACGTCTTCCTGCGCACAGGCGCGCGGGAGAGCTGGTCCATGTACCCGCCGACGAGATGGCGCAGCGAGTGACACCCAAGGGTGTAGCCGCTGAGCAGGATCACATTCACCGTGAGGATGATGGTTCCCAATCCGATGCCGAAATTCTCGCGGCCGGTGTTCCGATCGAAGAACCACATCCCCCGCCAGGCATCGCTGGCGAGGATGACGAGGAAGATCAGCGCGAAGTAGAGGAAGTAGCGGTGAACGTTCTGCAGCACGAGCGGCAGGGTTTTCTCGCCACGGTAGCTCTTGCGAGGCTCACCGACGGAGCAGTTCGGAGGATCGGCCCAGAATCCTTTGTAATAGGCTCCCCTATAGTAGTAGCACGTTACGCGGAACAGGCCGGGGAACGGCAGAATGAGCAGCGCTGGGGAGAACGGAAGAAACGAGGGAATCCACGACGGCCGCGTCCCGTGAATCCAGGCGTGCGGAGAATCCGAGAACAGGAGCGGCGAGTACAGGGGCGACAGGTAGTTGCCGAAGGTGTAGAACTTGTTCTGAAACGCGGCCCAGGTTGCGTAAATGAGGAAGGCGGACAGAAGCACGAAGACGATGAGGGGCTGGACCCACCACGCGTCGCGTCGCATCGTCTGGCCAAAGCCGCGACGAGTGAGCTGGACTACTTCAGATGCCATTGATCAGGTGCCTCGCGCTTGGCGCGTCGTAGTCGGCAGAGGTAGCGCTGCGATGGCAAAGTTAGTTTTCGCGGCGGCCCGCGGGTAGTCTTACGACGCGATGCAAAAAGCCTCCGGAGCTTTCGCGCCGGAGGCTTTTCGCTTTCTGCGAGTAGAACTACTTACGACTTGGCGGGCGGAGTGGTCCTGGCCTTCTTGCTCCAAGCGCCTTTCTTACCGAATCCCTTCCCACCTTTGGCTTTGCGATCGGCCATCTGCTTCTGGCGCGCGTCCCACTTGGCGCGCTGATCCGGGGTCAGGACGTTGCGAATCTCGGCCTGCTCCTGGGTCCGGAACGACTGACCGCCCTGCATCACCTGCCGAGCCTTCTCCATGTTGGAGCGGAACGCTGCGGTGTCACCCTTCTGACGAGCCGCGCGGGCGGCATCCATGTAGGGCTTGGCCTGGGTGCGAAGCGCCTGGGCCTGGGGCTGGTACTTCTGGCGGATCGCCTTGATCTGCGCCTTCTGGGCGTCGGTCAGGTTGAGATCCGCTCCGAAGCCACGGCCGCCTTTGCGGGCGCGCATCTCGGAGTTTCCGTGGCGGCCACCACGGTGGAAACCGCTGTCAGCACGGGGCTGTGCGGGCGTTGTCGACTGGGCTGCGGAGATCCCCGCAAGGCCAACCAGCATCATGGCGCTGAGCGCCAGGGTACGAACTGACGACATTAAAAGAACCTCCACGACAGTTGAGCGCCGCGCGCTTTGCGCGGACGTCAATTAGACGTCGGGGCTCGGACTGGTGTTAAGGGGCGGATCTGGGTCTCTCTACGCCGAGAAGACTAGCCGGCCGCCGCCTCTGGAACTGCCCCAAACCTGCGCTCCCTCGAATGGAACTCCTTCACCGCCGCCTGGAGATCGGCGGGTGAGAAGTCGGGCCAGCGGCGGTCGGTGAAGTAGAGCTCGGCGTACGCGCACTCCCACAGGAGGAAATCGCTGAGCCGCTGCTCGCCGCCGGTGCGGATCAACAGATCGACATCGCGGCAGTCCCCGTACCAGTGATCGACCTCGCACATCGCGCGGTAAAGCGTTTCGCGATCGATCTGTGACGCATTGGTGAGATTTCTAGCCGCGCGAACCATCGCGTCGCGCGCTGAATAATCGACGGCGATTCGCAGATCGAGTCGGGTGCCGTGCTTGGTTGCTTCCTCGGCGACCCTGATCGCCCGCAGCAATTCGGCAGGAATGCGATCGCGTCGGCCGATGATGCGCATGCGCACGTCGTTGGTGACGCACCGGTCGGTCTCGGCAACCAGGTAGCGGCGGAAGAGTCGCATCAGCAGCGCGACCTCGCGCGAGGGACGCGCCCAGTTGTCGGCTGAGAACGCGTACAGCGTCAGCATTCCGATCCCACAGTCAGGCGCCGCCTCCACGATGCGCCTCACCACCCGCGCGCCGGCGATGTGGCCGGCGGTGCGCGGACGGCCGCGCGCGTTCGCCCAGCGACCGTTGCCATCCATGATGATCGCGACGTGAATTCCCGACTGCGCCGTCGTCTGATGGGGACGCGCGTGCTTATGCTTCACATTGTGCGGCGTGGACACTGTCTAACGCTCCCGGGTGGCGCGGATCAGCGCCTCCATGTGGTCGAGGTAGCGCTCCAGCGCGCGCCGTCCGGCTGCGGTGAGTCTGTATTCGGTCTTGGGCATCCGCCCTTCGAAGGATTTTGTGCAGGTGATGTAGTCGGCTTCCTCGAGCTTCCGGGCGTGGACGCTGAGATTGCCATCGGTGGTTTTCATCAGCTTCTTGAGATCACTGAAGCTGAGTGAATCGTTGACGGCGAGCGCGCTGACGATCCCGAGGCGAAGACGCTCGTGAATCAGGCGGTCGAGCGCATCGGCGCGCGCGGAGGTCGCAGTCATACCGTCGGACTTTCCACGGAGGGTGCGCAACTCGCCAACAGCCGGTCGACGGTCATCGCGGGCAGTCCCGTGCTTAGCCACCGTGCCTCCGCGCGATCGGAATACCGAAAGCGATGTGGAGTCCGCCGAAGGCGCCGGCCATGATCCAGTCGTTCCAGCTCGTCGGGGTGAAAAGCGCCAGCGTTCCAGCGAGCATGAAGCAGATCCCCATCACCGGGACAATGCGCACGCTGAACGCGCCGCCGGCGACGACACCAGTCCCATAAAGAAGCAGCCACATTCCGGGGATGGCATCCATCAGACCGCCGCGATACAGGATGACGGTGAGCAGTGCGCCGACGAGCATCGGCGGCGAAAAGCTGAGGATGAATTTCCGGCCGGGTCCCGACAAGAGCGGCATCTTGGCGCCGCGCGCCTTGCGGACGATCGCCCATAGCGAGACCAGCGGCGCAAGTACCGCGGCCGCCATCCAAACATAGATGGCACGCAGCGCGGAACCCTGTGCCGAGGCGATTGCGGCTGCGATGGTGGCGATGATGCCGACGGCGACCATTCCCCACCCCGAGACAGCGGTGAACGAGCCGGCGGCCTCCATGGTGTCGCGAATGAAGGCGAGGTTGTCCATTGCCCGCACGTGCAGCGCGGGTGGCTCGGGCTCGGGGGCGCGGTGAAGGGGCGTTACGGATGCCATGGTAGAGGGAAGCTAGGGCGCGAGTTGCGGACTGTCAAGTACTTTGCGCCGTAAAGGTCCCTCACGGTTGGGGCTTGGTTGCCGCCGCTCGACGGGAAGCTGCTGCTGAAAACAGTGCGAAAACAACCGCGAAAATAGTAAGGAGGAGGGTGCGAGGTGATTGGGAGGAGGGTGCGAGGGGTACGGGCGTTGGGGGTCATTCCGCCTCGCGGATTACTGATATACCTATAAACGAGGGGGGTCACGCCCCGCAGACGGAGCGGCAGACACCAGAACGCCAACACCCCTCCTCCCCTCCTACCTATTACCTCGCCGCCACCACCTTACTCTGTTCGCTTTGGTCTAGTCGCAGTTTGGTTAGCCCAAGCTGATGGGCCCAGGAAGGGGGTCGCTCGCCGGGAAAGTCTGCTCCACCATCTTGTCCAGCCGCCGCTCCTCGATCGCTGTCGAGAGCAGCTCCACCAGCTTGGCGCAGAACGCTGGCAGGTCGTCGGGCTTCCGGCTGGTTAGAAGCTTCTGATCCAGCTCCACCTGCTTGTCCACCCACGCACCGCCAGCATTCCGGATATCGGTCTCCAGGCTTGGCCAGGACGTGATCGTGCGACCACGCACCGCATCTGCCTCCACCAGCAGCCACGGCCCGTGACAAATCGCAGCGACGGGTTTGTCGAGCTCCATGAAGGTGCGGACGAATCGCACCGCGTCGTCATTGGTGCGGAGCTTGTCGGGGTTCGCCACGCCTCCGGGCAGAACCAGCGCGTCGAAGTCGCGCGCGCTCACAGCACCCACTTCGACGTCGACGCGAAACTTCTCGCCCTTTGCGTCGTGGTTTACTCCCTGAATGTCGCCGGAGTGGTCCGAGACGAGAATTGTTTCGCCGCCGGCCTGACGGACGGCGTTCCACGGTGCGGTGAGCTCCACTTGCTCAACGCCATCGGTGGCGAGAAATGCGACTTTGCGTCCCTTCAGCTGGTTCGGCATGACGATCTCCGGTGTGATTCGCTCGATGATCAAGATAACTGGTCAGAAATTGTGCCATCTGTCGAGCGCAAACAGACGCGGAACGGCACACGCCCGCACGAGCGCCCCATCGCCGCGGACGGCCCACTCTCTCCAAAAACGATCGCGCAAGCAGGCGCAACGCTGATCATATTTCGATGTGCCAATCGTCGATTTGTACGGCCACGATCATCTGCGTGAGCGCCTCGCTGAGCCCGCGCGCGCGGGAAGTCTTCCCGCGAGCCTGTTGTTTCAGGGCCCACCGGGCGTCGGCAAACAGCGCCTTGCGCTCTGGCTCGCCCAGCACCTGCTCTGCCAGGCGCCGCAGAAAGTAGCCGACAATCCCCTCCTCCCCGGCTGCGGCGCATGTCCCTCGTGCCGCTACGTGACAGAGCTCACCCACCCCGACCTGCACTGGATTTTTCCGAGGCCGCGGCTTCGGGATTCCGATCCCGATCTCGAGGAGGTGCGCGGGGACTACGCCGAAGCCCTGTCAGAGCGCGCCGCGAACAGCGGCCTCTACTCCGCTCCATCGGGGTCCGAGGGCATCTATGTCGCGACCGTCCGCTCCATCGTACAACAGTCCGCGATCTCGCCGGCACTCGGTCGGCGCAAGGTCTTCATTGTCGGCGATGCCGAACGCATGGTGCCCCAGGAAGGAGCCGATATGGCGGCGAACGCGTTCCTCAAGCTCCTCGAGGAACCACCCGCCGATACCACAATTATCCTGACGTCAAGCGAACCCGGTGCTCTGTTGCCGACGATCAAGTCCCGGGTCGTCACTGTGCGCGTGCCGTTGGTCGCGGAGAAAGCCGTGCGCGCGTTCGTCGAGGATCCGGCCGTCAGGAAAGCACTCGATTCTGGGTCGAAGACGTCTGCAGCGGAGCGGGTGAGACTCGCGGCCGGCGCGCCCGGCCGGCTATTCAGCGGCGCGGCCGAGGCGAAGGCCACCATCAACGCCCGTCGCATCGTCGATGCCGCTACCAGCGCACGACCGACGCTCGCTCATTCCATCGCCCTTGCGCAGGGATCAATGGGAGCGCGCGGAAATTTTGCCGATACCCTGGACGCCCTTGTCGAGCTCCTCGGCGAACGCGCGCGCGACGCCCTGCATCACAAGGATCTCCGCGCCGCGGCATCCGCGGCGAAAGCGGTCGACGCGGTGTTGCAGGCGCAGGTATACGCCAGCGGCAACGTCAGTCCGCAGCTGATCACCTCGAGATTGATCCGCGATCTCGGAGAAGTGCTGCGGTGAGCGACCTCACCCACATTGACGCCGAAGGCCGCGCGAAAATGGTAGATGTCGGGCTCAAGCCGGAAACCGCGCGACGCGCATCGGCCGAGGGAACGATCACCATGAATGCAAACGCGCTGGCCGCGATCGAGAATAACGCGCTCGTCAAAGGCGACGCACTCGCGACCGCGAGAATTGCCGGAATCATGGCCGCGAAGAAGACACCGGAGCTGATCCCCCTGTGCCATCCGATCGCGCTCGACGACATCGGTATCGATTTCGTGATCGACCCAACCCTACCCGGCATTCGTGTCAGCGCGTGGGCTGCATCGCGCAGCCGGACCGGAGTGGAAATGGAGGCGCTGACGGCGGCGTCGGTCGCGCTGCTTACGATCTACGACATGGCGAAGTCTCTCGACCGCGAGATGCAAATCTCCAGTCTGCATGTCACCGCCAAGAGTGGCGGAAAGACAGATCTCAGACCGGCGGCAGGCTGAGAACCGTATCAGCTGGCACGGCGGCAGGACCGCGATATGGTTCCATATGCACGAGGACAGCGATGACGCTCGGGATTGCCTCGAGAATCGCGTACTTCACTTTCGCGGCAATCTCGTGTGCGTCCTCGAGCGAGATTCCCGGGTCAGCCTGCACATGCAGATCGACGTAAAAACCGAGTCCTGACCGCCGCACATTCAGAGTCTCGACGCGCCGCACGCCGTCGATTGTGTTTGCCGCTTCCAGGGCCCGTGCGTTGACCGCGCTGTCCGGAGCTTCATCCATCAAACCCGAGATCGCCGGCCGCAGCGTCCGCACGCCGTTGACTGCGACAAGCACTGCCGCGACGAGCGCCGCCCAATCGTCCGCAGCTTCCCAGCCCGGTCCGCCAATGAGTGCAATGCTGATTCCGATGAACGCAGCCAGCGAGCTCGCCGCATCTGCTCTATGGTGCCACGCATCGGCCGAGATGGCGGCGCTGCCTACATCGCGGCCGACTCTCGAGACTCGCTGGTAAAGACCTTCTTTCACCAGAATCACGCCGGCGGCGACGAAGAGCGTGAACGACGCCGGCAAGTGATGCGGATGGAGGATCTCACGAATCGCGAGAATCGAGATGCCTGCCGCCGCTCCAAGCAGCATCAGGGACACCACCGCCGCGGCCAGCGGCTCCGCCTTCCCGTGTCCGTAGGGATGGTCTTCGTCGGCGGGCTTGGCGGCAATGCTCAATCCCATCCAGACGATCATCGACGAAAAGATGTCCGCCGACGATTCGACGGCGTCGGCCACGAGCGCGTTGGCGTGGCCGACGATTCCCGCGACGAACTTCACCAGGACGAGCACGGCGTTGACCACCAGTCCCGCCTGCGCCCAGCGAATGCTGCGTCGCGTGGCGTTATTCACCGCTATTGCCCGATTATAGGTCGGCTTTCTCCAGTCTTTCCGTCGCCTCGTTGATGCGCGATGCATAAGCTTCAGCGCCCTCGCCGGCGATGCGCTGCGGAATGACGAAGCGTGGATCTTCGGGCTGGTCGGAGAAGGGAGTGTTGACGAACGAATCGCCGCCGCGCGCAATCACAGCAGCCTCGAATCGCTCGACCGCGGTGAGAATGTCGTCGAGCTCGGCGCTCGCTTCGCGTCCGGTGAGGAGAACGCCTTTTTGACGGAGTCGCCCGGCGTTTTCCAGCGCGGCTCCGTCACGCTCCTGCTGCCGGTGTGGGTCCAGATCTTCCTGCAGCTCTTCGTAAGATTCTTCTCTCATCCAGCCTCCATGATCTCGGGTTACCCCAATGCTCTGCAAGTCCCGTGATAACGGCGTGAAAGCTGCGACAATCAACAACTTCCGTCGAGGGTGAGAGCATGTCGCGCGCGTTCGTGAAGGAAGACAGCGGGTGGGGTGATCCGGGAAAGAGATATTCTCTTCCCTCCCGTGGAGATCCGGGATACGACCAAGCGGCCGCCGAAGCGCTCCTCGAGGGCGCGCGGGCGGGTGACACGGGCAGCGCCGAAAGCGCAACGGGTTACTACTGGGGCGAAAAGAAACTGCGCCCATACGTCGAGAACATCCGCACGCGTGCCGAGCAGGAAGGCGACGAGCGGCTGGCACAGCTGGCGGAGAGATTTCTGCGCTAAGCAAAAACCAAGAGTGAACTGAGTAAGGTGGAGGGTGCGAGGTGATTGGGGGGAGGGAGGAGGGGTGCGGGCGCTTATAGTGTCTGCTCCACCCTCTTCATTAGGCCGATAAGCATCTTGCGCACTTCCACCGTCCGAGCCGACAGGTTTGCGAAATCGCCCGCACTGATCGCGCCTTTATCCCGTGCCAGCAGTAAATGGTATTCCAACTCGGTGGCAGAGTTTGAGGCGTAGCGGAGGAAGCGTTTGAAGTCCTTCCTGCTTTCCTGACTGCTGCCTTCGACAATGTTGGTGGGAATCGACATCGCGGCCCTCGTCATCTGGTTTTTGAGCGAAGCGTCCGTGGGCCGCTGGAGTGTGCCCGCCATCCGATCCACTCGGAGCGCGAGAACGTGCGCCTTCCGCCAGACGAGAAGCTTCCGGAAATCGCTCATCCCGGATAAAAGCGCTCGCAGGCGCCCATTGCGCCATCGCTCCCCGGCGGATGGACCAAAACGTCCGCACCCCTCCTCACCTCCTCCCTAACACCTCGCACCATCCACCTTACTCTTCTCCCACTTGGTTTGACGCCTGAACGGCACGAGGCGCGTCGCAGACGCGCGTCGGATACTTGCCGAGCCAGCAGCGGGATTGCTACATAGTATCCGCGTACCCACCCACCCGTCCGGAGACTCCTCAGTGCAAATGCGCTTCGCTCACGCAGTCGCCCTTTCCGCCGGTGCGCTGTTCCTCTGCGCACCACCTTCAACTGCGCAGCGAATCCCGCTCCCCGGCCGGGTAGGTGGGAGTCTACCCACCGCTGCCGCCCCATATGACACGAGCGTGTTTGCGGCGCTGCGCTGGCGCGAGATTGGTCCTTTCCGCGGCGGCCGCTCGGTCGCTGTCGCAGGGGCGAGCAAACGACCGTACGAGTATTACTTCGGCACAACCGGCGGTGGCGTTTTCAAGACCAGCGACGGCGGGATCACCTGGGCTCCGGTCACCGACAAATATTTCGGCGGTACCATCGGCGCGATCGGTATCAGTGAATCGAACCCCGACATCGTGTACGTCGGCGCGGGGGAATATCCAATTCGGGGCAACGTGTCGCACGGTGATGGCGTGTTCAAGAGCGCCGACGGCGGCAAGACCTGGACTTCGGTCGGCCTCGTTGACACCCGGCAGGTCTCCCGGGTGCGGGTGCATCCCACCAATCCCGACATCGTCTACGTCGGTGCCCAGGGTCACGTGTTCGGACCTAACAGCGAGCGCGGAGTTTTCAAGACGACCGACGGTGGAAAAACCTGGCGCAAGATTCTTTATCGGAACGATTCGACCGGCATCACCGATCTGGTACTCGACCCGAACAACCCCGAGATCATCTACGCGGCATTCTGGCAGGCGTGGCGCACTCCCTGGCAGCTCGTCTCCGGCGGCGCCGGGAGTGGCATCTTCAAATCGACCGATGGCGGTGAGCACTGGACCGAGCTGACTCGTAATCCGGGCCTGCCGCAGGGAGTGATCGGCAACATTGGCCTCGCGGTCTCGCCGAGCAATTCGAGTCACGTTTGGGCAATCATCGAGGCCGATTCGGGCGGCGTGTTCCGCTCGACCGATGGCGGCGCGACCTGGACGCGAACCAACAGCGATCGCCGGCTGCGGCAGCGCGCGTGGTACTACACGCGGATCTTCGCCGATCCCAAGGACGAACATTCGATCTACGTGCTGAACACCGGCATGTACCGTTCGACAGACGACGGCAAGACCTTCAAGAGCATCCAGGTACCACACGGCGACAACCACGACCTCTGGATCGCGCCGAACGATCCGCAGCGGATGATCGAATCAAACGACGGTGGCGCCAACGTGTCCTTCAACGGCGGGAAGTCGTGGACCGAACAGGACCAGGCGACCGCGCAGTTCTACCACGTCGTGACGACGACGCATTTCCCGTATCGGGTGTGTGGCGCACAGCAGGACAACTCCACGCTGTGCGGGCCCAGCCGGAAGAGCGGCGGCATAGATATCGAAGACTGGTATGACGTCGGCGGCGGAGAGAGTGGTTACATCGCAGTGAGACCCGACACCCCGGACGTCGTGTTCGCCGGCTCCTACGGCGGGCTGCTCACCCGCAAGGACATTAAGACGGGATTCGAGCGCGACGTGAACCCGTGGCCCAACAACCCGATGGGTCACGACGCCGCCGACGCGAAGTACCGGTTCCAGTGGACGTTCCCGATCGTGATCTCGCCGCACAATCCGTCGCGGATGTACGTCGGGAGCAGCGTGATCTTTCAGACCGACGATGAGGGTCAGAGCTACAAAGTCATCAGCCCCGACCTCACCCGCCACGACCCGCGTACGCTTGGCGCGTCGGGTGGCCCGATCACCAAGGATCAGACATCGGTCGAGTACTACGCCACGGTTTTCACCATTGCCGAATCACCACGCACGGCGGGCGTCATATGGGCCGGTTCCGACGACGGACTCGTGCACATCACGCGCGATGGCGGCAGGACCTGGAAGAACGTCACACCGCGCGGATTGCCTGAGTGGGCGCGGATCTCAATGATTGACGCGTCGAACTTTGCGACCGGCACCGCGTATCTGGCCGCAAATCGCTATCAGCTCGATGACATGAAGCCGTACCTGTACAAGACCAGCGATTACGGCGCGACGTGGACTCTCATCACCAACGGCATTCCTGCAACCGAGTTCACGCGTGTCGTGCGCGAAGACCCGGAGCGCGCGGGGCTGCTGTACGCGGGCACGGAGCGTGGAGTGTGGGTCTCGTTCGACGACGGCGCGAGCTGGCAGTCGCTGCGCCGGAATCTTCCCATCGTTCCCATCCACGATCTCGCGATCAAGGAAGGCGACCTGATCGCGGCGACCCACGGCCGGTCGTTCTGGATTCTCGACGACCTCTCGTCGCTGCGCCAGCTGTCGCCGGCGGTGCCGCGTGAGCGCGCGCACCTCTTCAAGCCGCGCAAGGTGTACCGCGCGAGCTTCGGCGGTGGCGGCGGCAACGGCGCGGCCGGCGATCACCCGACCGGTGCGAATCCGCCGTCGGGCGCGGTGATCTATTATTGGCTCGCCCAGCCGCGTCAGGTGGTTACGATGGATTTTCTCGACGCGCAGGGAAAAGTCATTCGGAGCTTCACCAGCCAGCAGGATCCGGCCGTCGCCGCCGATTCGGTGCGCGCCGACAGCGTCCGCGCCGCGCGGAACGACAGCCTGCGGCGCGCGGGTCTGCCCCCCGACACGACGACGCGCAGCGAAGCGCGCGGTGAGGAAACCGCCGGCGAGGACGGCCCTATCCGGCGTCCGCCGCCGCCGCGAGTTCCCAACAAGGTTGGACTCAACCGCTTCGCCTGGAACCTGCGGTATCCGGATGCATCAGTGTTTCAGAACATGATCATGTGGGCGGGCAGCGTCGCGGGCCCAATCGCGTTGCCGGGTAACTACAGCGTTCGCCTCAATGTCGGCGGTCAGCGATTCGCTCAGCCCTTCACGGTGGTCAAGGATCCGCGCAGTGTCGCGACCGACGCGGATCTCAAGGAGCAGTTCGATTTCCTGATCCGCATTCGCGACAAGACCAGCGAGGCCAACGACGCGGTGAAGACGATTCGAAACGTCAAGGCGCAGCTTGCGGATCGCAGCAAGAGGATCACGGGGCCCAAGGCAGCCTCGTTCGGGCAGCTGGCGGCAAATCTGACCGCTCGACTCGACTCGGTAGAGGGCGAGATCTATCAGGTCAAGAACCGTTCGGGCCAGGATCCGCTGAATTATCCAATCAAGTTGAACAACAAGATCGCCGCGCTCGCCGGCGTGGTCGGCGGTACCGATGCAAAACCGACGAGCCAGTCGTATACTGTCTTCAATGATCTCTCCGCCCAGCTCGATCGCCAGCTGCAGGCGATGCGTGGGCCGCTGCTGGTCGCGCTTCCCTTGTTGAACGCGACGCTGAAGGAAGCGGGGCTGCCGCCAATCGTGCCCAGCGCTACCGAGCCGAGCACGGCGGGTTCGTCCGGCGCCGTCACAGCGGCAGACGATACCGACGATCAATGATTGCATTGCCGGCACGCCTCACCCTCGTCCTGATCGCCGCAACTCTGGTGGCGGCGAGCGGCGCATGCAGCCACGACGAAAACCAGTCGACGACCGACATTCGGGTCATCGACTCGACCTACACCTCGTCGTGGGCGCCGATGGAAGACACCGGCATCGTCTATCGCATCGAGGTAGTGTCTCCGGCTGGATCGGACACCATCCGCAACGTCATTCCGCCGGCGCCGATCGTGGTCGGAGACACGCTGGTGGTCGGCCTCGTGCAGGCTTCTGAAGATTCATCGACACCGCAGCGGCAGATCTTTCGTCTTCGCCTCGGCCAACACCGCGTCGAGACGATGCCAATCCCCGACGATGTCTGGCCATCGTATCAGGACGTGCTCGTTTCGCCCGACGGCCGCTTCCTCGCCTACGTCGCGGAAGACAGCACTCCCGCAAATCCCGGCACTTACGCGGTTATCCGCGACATAAAATCGGGGCGGATCGTCGTGAGAGGACCGGGCGGTGGCGGCTGTGATTGCGACGAGGATTTCAACCACGCACGCTGGTTCCCCCCGGACAGCTTCGAGATCGCTGTCGCGCACCGCAACACCACCGGCACCTGGGAACGTTTCTCCGGCAAAGCGTCGCTGGCGCGCGTTCACGTCGATACTCTCACCGACGAGCCGGACTGGCATTGAGCGATCCGAACCGCACGTTCGTTCGCCACATGCTCGCTACCATCGCGTACCGCGCCGCCAAGGTCGAGCGCGACGCGCCATCGGGCTTTGCCGATTTCTCACTGGGCAAAGGGTCTCGCACAGCGGTGGAGCTCCTCGCACACATGGGCGACCTGCTGGACTGGGCGCTCCGGATGGCGCAGGGCGGCTCGGAGTGGACACCCCAGAAGCCGCGCTCATGGCGGAAGGAAGTCGAGCGCTTTCACGCGTCCCTGCTGGAGCTCGATCGATATCTGGCGTCCGATGCGCCGCTAGGAACGACGGTCGAAGAACTCTTTCAGGGACCGATCTCCGACGTGCTCACCCACATCGGACAACTGGCGATGCTCAGGCGCCAGGATCTTTCTCCGGTGCGCTCGGAGGTGTACGTCAAGGCGGACATCGCCTCGGGCAGAGTTGGGCTCGAGCAAGCGAAAAGCGCGTTCGAGTTTGACGGCCCGCCGGCGGCGGGATAGGTATTCGCAGGGAGCACGCCGGTCGTATCTCGATGCGATCGCGATCGAAATCGAGCGCGTATCAGAAGGGCAGCGTTTCGTGACGAAGCTTCTTTCCGAAGGCCAGCCGGCGCCATCGCTCGGCGCCGGCCAGCGTGCTCCGAAAACGGTCCGCGGCGGTTAGATCGCCGGGGGACCCTGTCGTGCTTCACCCTCGCTCAAGGTCTGCTGCCTGATCGCGGCAGCGCCCATCAATCCGCCGAGTCCCATCGATTCCACGGCGGTGCTCGGCACCAGCATCAGGGCGCCCTTCTCCTTGAGTCCCTCGTAGAGGATGTTCATCGCGCGCAGGTGCAGCGCGGTCGGATTGTTCTGATACGATTTCGACGCCTCGAAGAACAAGTTCGCGATCTCGACCTCGGCCTGACCGAGAATGATGCGCGCCGACTTCTCGCGCGACGCCTGGGCCTCGCGGGACATCGCATCCTGAAGCGAAGTCGGAATCACAATGTCGCGCATCTCCACTGATTGGACTGTCACGCCCCACGGATTGGAGCGCTGGTCGATCAGCGCCTGCAGCTCGGCCTCGATTCGCTCGCGGCCGCGCAACAGCTCGGTGAGTGAAGTGCGACCGATGATGTCGCGCAACGCAGTCTGCGCGGCCCAGCTCACCGCCTGGGTGTAGTCCTGCACCTCGAGGGCCGCCTTCTCGGAGTCGTGGACCATCCAGAACAGGACGGCGTCGACGTTGACCGGCACAGTGTCGGACGTGAGGGTCTCCTCCGCGGCAAAGCTGGTGGTGATGACGCGCTGATCGATGTAGATCGGAATTGTCTCCACGAACGGGGTGATCCAGAACAGGCCGGGCCCCCGAAGTCCGGTGTATTTGCCGAGCCGGAGCACGACCGCGCGCTCCCACTGCTTCGCGATCTTTGGCGATTGCGACATGAAGACTCCGAACAGGATCCACGCGACGAGCCAGAGGGGCTTTTGGGACGACGCCGTCATGAGGATCCCAATCAGGACCGACAAAAGCAGAATTGCCACCGAAATAACATTGGCCCGCACCTGCGTTTGCGACCGCGAAGCCCGCGCGGCGCGGCGTGCTGCGAGAACTTCGTCCATGCCAGGCATTTATTTTTTCTCCTCGTTTCTGAGCTGATCGATTAGCTCTGGTAAAGTGAATCCCAGCAGCGCGGCGTCGCCGATGAACCGGCGAATGAGCTCGCGCAGCTCCCGTTCGTGACGTGCGCGCGCCGGCTGCGGCGAAGGCAAATCACGAACGAAGGTGCCGACTCCACGTCGGGTCTCCAGAATCCCATCGCGCTCGAGCTGGGTGTAGACCCGGGCGACCGTGTTGGCGTTCACGGCCAGGTCCACCGCCAGCTGCCGTACTGTCGGCAGCTGGGTTCCCGGCTCGAGCTCCCCAGTCGCGATCGCTGCCCGGATGGACCGGTCCAGCTGGGCGTAGATCGGGGTGGGGTTGGCAGAATCAACGTGGAAATGGGCCATTGTGCACTTGTACTATTACATTGGGACAATACGAGGTCAATAGGGAGATGGTTTCAGGCCCCGATGGAAGGCGCGTAGGCCCGAGTCGCCCTTGCAGGCAAGGGAACGGGTGCGAGACGTCAGTGGCGTAGATGCCAGTGTTTAGTTCACGACGTCGGGACGCTGCTACGTCTCCTTCGGCACAGGCAGTTGCTTGTGCCTCGAAGGTCTCCGGTGACGTCCCGACGTCGTGAACTCCGAGCTCGCCACTGTGCCGCTGATCTCTGGCACCCGTTCCGTTATCGTGCCCGGAATGGAGCGAAGAACTGTCAGCGTGCCTGGCGATCCATAAGCCCGACGATCTCATCGTACATCCGATCCGCCTCTTCCCCTCCGCTGCGGATCGCGCTGGCCGCGCAGTGCTTTAGATGGTTGCGCATCAGCTCCCGGCTGACACCGCGCAGCGCTTCCTGAACCGACGAGATCTGGGTGAGGATGTCGGCGCAGTAGCGATCTTCATCGACCATCTTCTGGAGGCCGCGAACCTGCCCTTCGATCCGGCGCAGGCGGTTCAGATTTCTGGATTTGGCGTCGGGATCGACGGCGACCGCGGTGCGGGCGCCCGACGCCGCGTCGCGAACGGCGCAGCCACATTCGACGGCGGACGAGAGCTTTTTCGTCTTCGTGTTGACCGGCATCTTCGATCCTCGACTCAAAGCCTGACGGTGCGCAGCCGCAGACTGTTGGTAACCACGCTTACCGAGCTCAACGCCATCGCAGCGCTGGCGATGATCGGGCTGAGCATCCAGCCAGTGATTGGGTAGAGCACACCGGCGGCGATCGGAATGCCGATCACGTTGTAGATGAACGCCCAGAACAGATTCTGTTTCATCGTCTGCATGGTGCGCCGCGAGAGCGAGATCGCCGTCGGCACGGCGCGCAGATCGCTGCGCATCAGCGCAATGTCGCTCGCTTCGATCGCGACGTCGGTTCCCTTCGGCATCGAGATTCCGATGTCGGCCTGCGCGAGCGCGGGCGCGTCGTTGATGCCGTCGCCCACCATCGCCACGACTTTGCCGCGCTCCTGGAGCGATCTTATCTCAGACAGCTTGTCCGCGGGCAGAACTTCGGCGACAACGTTGTCGATTCCAGCTGCTCGCGCGATCGACTGAGCGGTCGCACGCCGATCTCCGGTAACGAGGATGACGTCGATCCCGAGCGTGCCGAGCTCGCTCACCGCGCCGCGCGACGTCGGCCGGATGGAATCTGCGATCACGATCATTCCCTGCACCGCACGGTCGATCGCAACGTAGATGTCGGTAGCGCCACTCTCTGTTGGGTGGGACGTCGCCGGCACCTGAACGCCTTGTTGGCTCATCATGGATGCATTGCCGACCGCGACGCGTCGGCCGCCGACGATTCCTGTGACTCCAATGCCGGTGTGCGATTTGAACTCGGCGACGTCCGCCGGCTTCGCGCCACGATCCACGGCGTGGCGGACGATTGCGCTGGCAAGCGGGTGCTCGGAGTGGCGTTCGAGCGCCGCCGCAACCTCGAGCAGCTCCGACTCTGTGACATCCGCTGTCGCGACAACGCGGACTACCGAGGGCGAGCCTTCCGTCACCGTGCCCGTCTTGTCGAGGACTACAGTGTCGACATCGCCAGCTCGCTGCAGGATCTCGCCGCCCTTGATCAGCAGGCCGAGCTCCGCGCCGCGACCGGTCGCAACCATTACAGCGGTGGGGACAGCCAGGCCCATCGCGCATGGGCAGGCGATGATCAGCACCGACACCGCTGCGGCGATCGCCCTCGGCAACGCTGCTGCATCGGCGAGGAAATACCAGGCGACGAACGTCGTCACCGAAATTCCCACCACGACCGGGACGAATACGGCGCTGACCCTGTCCGCGAGTCGCTGGATGGGCGCGCGCGAGGTCTGCGCGTCGCGCATCAACCTGACAATGCGCGCCAGCACGCTGTCCTCGCCGACGCTGGTCGCGCGATACGTGAATGCCCCGGTGGTGTTCACGGTCCCGCCAACCACCCGCTCACCGACCGATTTCGCTACCGGCATCGGCTCGCCGGTCAGCATGGATTCGTCGACTTCGCTCGAGCCGCCGACGATCTCGCCATCGACGGGAACTCGCTCACCTGGGCGAACGACGACGATCTCGCCGGGCCGTACTTCGCCGAGTGGGATGTCGAGCCACTCGCCTCCTCGCTCGATACGAGCCACCGGCGGGAGAAGCGTAACGAGCTTTCTGAGAGCCTCAGTGGTGCGTCGTTTGGCGCGGGCCTCGATGGCGCGACCAGCCAGCACGAGCCCGATTATGAACACCACGGCTTCGTAATAGACGTCGGGCGCGATGCCATTGCGCGCGAATACGTCGGGCACGAGCGTCGCGACCATCGAGTAGACATATGCCGCGCCGGTGCCGAGGGCGACGAGGGTGTTCATGTCCGCCGATCCGTGCCGCGCAGCCTTGTACGCGCGCCGATAGATGTCGCTGCCTGCCCACACGAGGATGACCGAGGTCAGTCCGAGCAGCGTGTAGTTGGTGAGCGTGACGCGCGCCGCCGTCATCGACAGCGCCATCATCAGCACGCCGGCCAGAACGCTCACTGCTGCCTTGATCGCGAGAGAGCGCGCTCGCTCGGTTTCCGCGCGCTCGTTTTGGTCGGGAGCCAGGGTGGTCGGCTGCGCGGCGGGGAGCTCGGCATCGTATCCGGTGGCGCGGACGGCCTCGACGAGTCGCTCCGGGGTTACGGTGTCGGGATGGAAACGGACCGCTGCGCTACCCGTCAAAAGATTTACCGTCGCGTCGACCACTCCGGGCTGGGTCGTGAGGGCGCGTTGCACCCGCGCCTGGCAGGCAGCGCAGGTCATGCCGGTAACGGGAAATGCCACCGTCCTGTCGTTCTCTTTTGTCTCTAGTGAAGTAGCCACGTGCCTCTCCTCGCGGCTAAATCAATATACCCCCCTCCCCTATGTCAATCCCTACTGAATTACGCGGTCGAAGCGCAGTGGATTAGGCACGTCGAAGCTGAAGTGCCACCATTCCTGGTCGTAGTTCACGAACCCTTCGGATTCCATCGCCGTCTTGAGCTTCTGTCGATTGATCGCTGCCTCACCTGATGCGTTGGCCGTGTGGGCGGCGGCGGAAAAGGTATCGAACGGCGTCCCCATCTCCAGCTCGCGCCCCGTGGTCAGATCCGCGAGAGTGCAGTCGATGGCGAGGCCGAGGTTGTGGCGCGACCGGCTCGCGATATAGCCATCGGTGAGGAGGTCAGGTCGGTTGACTCGTTTCGTCCAGTCGACCATTGCCAGCGTCGCGCGCACCGGACGATACGCATCGAAGACCTTGATGCCGAGTCCACGCGGCTTGAGGTCGCGCTCGACACGCGCGAGCGCGGCGGCGGCTTCGCGTCTCAGAAACGCCTTGTTCGCGAGATAGCCCGGCAACGGGGCGCCAGTAAAGTTGTTCGACGTAGCATATCTCATCTCGACGATGATTTCAGGATCGAGCGAGCGCACGTCGGCGAGGAGAGTGTCGGCAACGGCGTCGGGCGCGACGGCGGTCTCTTCGGTGTTGACCGGCGGCGCCGTGCGGGCCGACGGCGTCGCAGTCGTCGCGCATCCCGCGACGGCGAGCAACAGCGTGACGGTGGAAATCCTTTTAACTGTTGGCATGCCCAAGAATAGCGTGGCGGAAACAGCGAGACGAGGCATTCCTGTCACATCCCGATTGGCGCATATTGGCGCATGCCAACGTCCGACGCGATCAGCCCTTCGTCTGTTTCGCAGGCCGCGCCACGCGGCCACCGTGCCGCCGTCTTCGCAAGCTTCCTCGGCTGGACTCTGGACGCCTTCGATTTCTTTCTGGTCGTCTTCGCGCTGACGGCGATCGCGCGGGAGTTCGGCAAGACCGACGCGCAGCTCGCGCTCAGTCTCACGATCACGCTGGCCTTCCGGCCCGTCGGCGCGTTCATCTTCGGCCTGATGGCCGATCGATACGGGCGCAAGCTGCCGCTGATGATCGACCTCGTCTTCTTCTCGATCGTCGAAGTGCTCTCCGGGCTCGCGCCGTCCTACACCGTGTTTCTCATCCTGCGCGCGCTGTTCGGGATCGGCATGGGCGGTGAGTGGGGAGTCGGCGCTTCGCTGGCGATGGAAAAAGCGCCCAAGGGACGCCGTGGGGTGTTGTCGGGTTTGCTGCAGCAGGGTTATGCGACGGGATATCTGCTCGCCGCCGTCTGCTACTTCTTCGTATTCCCGCGCTGGGGTTGGCGGCCGATGTTCTTCATCGGTGGGCTTCCCGCGCTGCTCGCGCTGTTCGTGCGTTACCGTGTCGAGGAATCCGAGGTCTGGAAGCGCACGCGCCACAAGGACTGGAGCAGTCTCGGACGCGGGATTGCCTCGCACTGGAGGCTGTTCCTCTATTTGACGCTGCTGATGGCGGGGATGAACTTCGTGTCGCACGGTACCCAGGACATGTACCCGACCTTCCTGCAGCGGGACTGGGGATTCTCGCCGCAAAAGCGCGCCGCGCTGACTGCGTTCTCGATGGTCGGCGCGATCATTGGCGGGATCGCTTTCGGCTATCTGTCCGATCGCATCGGACGCCGCCGGTCGATTGCTCTCGCTCTGGTGTTGGCGATTCTGGTCATTCCGGTTTGGGCGTTCTCGCCTTCGCTCGCGGGCCTTGTGATCGGCGCGTTCGCAATGCAGTTCATGGTGCAGGGCGCCTGGGGCGTCATCCCGGCGCACATCACCGAGCTCTCACCAGATTCTGTGCGCGGCTTCCTGCCCGGGTTCGCGTATCAGTGCGGCGTGTTGATCGCGAGCTCGGTCGCGTACCTCGAGGCGGTTCTCGGCACGCGCATGACCTACGCTCAGTCGATGGCCATCGTGGCAGTGACAGTCTTTTCCTGCGCGGCAATCATCGCGTGGTTCGGACGCGAGCACCACGCCGTGGAGTTCGGCCGCATCGACACCGACGAGCGCAGAATCGCGGCCTCAGGCTGACTCGATTTTCTCCGCCTGAGTCGCGAGACCGTCGAGCAGCGCCTTCACGTGCTTCGCGCCGGTGCGCGGGTTCATCATCGTGACGCGCAGCACCGGGCGTCCGTTGAGGGTGGTCGCGGTGATCCAGCCGCTGCCTTCGCTGTTATACAGCGGGCGCAGCGCACGGTTCAGGGCGTCGAGGCGCTCGACCTGCGTGGCCAGCGCGCCGGATTTCCCGAGGTACCTGAAGCAGAGGATGTTGGACTCAGGCTCGTGCAGATTCTCGAAATCGACTCGCTCTTCGATCGCCTCGTAGAGAAGCCGCGCAGTATGACAGAGGTGGTCGTACAGTCTGCCGAGCCCCTCGGAGCCGTATCGCTGGATGACGAACCACAGCTTGAGGACGTCGGCGCGGCGCGAGCACTGGAAGCTGCGAATGCCCTGATCGAGAATGCGGGTCGATTTGCCCCCGTGAAAGAGGTACGGCGCCTGCTGCGCGAACGCCCGCTCGAGATCGCGCTCATCCCGTGTCAGCACCATTCCCGCTGCCAACGGAAGCAACATCATCTTGTGCGGATCCCACGCAAGCGAGCGCGCATGACGCAACCCGGCGAGCGCGGCCGGCGGATTCGCCGAGAGCACCGCACTCGCACCGTGAGCACCGTCGACGTGCAGCCACAAACCGCGCTCGGCGCAAATCTCTCCGACGCTCACGAGATCGTCGAACGACCCTGTGGCAGTCGTGCCTGCCGTCGCTACCACCGCCATCACCCGCTTGCCCTCGTCGCGCAGCCGATCGAGTGCCCCAATCAACAGATCGACGTCGATCCGATAGTTGCGCGAAGCGATAGGGATGCCGCGCCGTTTGCCGAGTCCAAGCTGACCGATTGCCCGGGTGACCGCGTAGTGCGCGTGCTCCCCGTACACCACGACCGGCGGGTCGGCACCGACGCCTTCTTCCCAGGCGTCAGGAATAGCTGCATTGCGCGCGGCCAGCAGCGCGGTGAAGTTCGCCTCGGTTCCACCTGAAGTCATCGTGCCGCCCGCGCCGGCGCCAAAGCCGGCGAGCGCGGCGAGCCAACCGACGATGCGATGCTCGATCATCGTCGCGGTCGGTGACATCTCCCACACCGCGAGCGATTGGTTGAGAGCGCCGATCACCGTCTCCATCCAGATCCCAACAGGAAGCGGGGCCGATGTCTGATGACCCATGTACATCGGGTGGTAATACTTGTTGGCGTCGGCGATGACGTCGCGCTCCAGCTGCGCGAGAATCTCCGCCACCGGCCGGCCCCGGCGCGGAAACGTCTCGTCGAACCGGCGCGCCAGCTCGTCGGGCTGGCGCGGCGTGGATACCTGCCCTTTGCCGGCGCGGGTCGATTCGAGGTATCTGGCGGTGACCGCGGCGAACTGTTCGCCGATGTCGAGCGCGGTGTCCGCCTCGAGCTCGGCGAGAATGTCATCGATCATTCCCGAAAATCTAGCGAATCACCGCGTCTGCCCGGCGCGCCCTGGTCACGTACGACGCGGTCTTCAGCTGTCCAGCAACCCGTTCTGCCGGACGAAGTCGGCGAGCTCGCCGCGGGACCCGACGCTCAGCTTCAGGAAGATGTTCGACAAGTGGGTGCTGACGGTGCGCGCCGAGATCTGGAGGGCACCGCCGATCTCCTTGTTCGATTTTCTGCTCGCGACCATCCGCGCGATCTCTATCTCGCGCCCCGTTAGGCCCGCGGCGCCGACGGTGATGGATTTGGGCGGTGGCCGTACCCCGCGCTCGCGCATCTCTTCGCGGGTTCCGGTCAGCTCCGCTGTCGCGCCCAGCTTCGCGAGCACGTCGTGCGCTTTCCGCAGCTCGCGCATCCCCTCTTCGCGCTCGCCAA
>DATFGW010000120.1:0-23348 GCA_035249045.1 Gemmatimonadaceae bacterium
GTAACCCGGCGGGCATGGAATCGACGACGAACGTTGGAAAAATCGCATCGGGTACGGCAAAAGTGCGCGCCTGATAGAACGCGTACAAACCAATTCCTATCAAAAGGAAAAGGGCGAACTGGAACCAGACAGCGATTCCGCTGCCGATCAGTGCTTTGCGGGACGCCTTGAGGTCGGACGCAGCCAGCAACCGCTGCACGATGACCTGGTCGGCTCCGTGCGATGCCATGGACAGAAACGCGCCGCCGATCAGACCGGCGAAAAGAGTATACGGTTTGTCGAGGCACCAGCATACATCGATCATCTTCAGCTTTGATGTCGCGCTTGCCTGCGACAGAATCGCGCTCCATCCGCCGGTCACGCCTTTGCCGAGTAGATACACAGCCGAGAGTCCGCCGAGCAGGTAGACGCTGGTCTGCAACACGTCCGTCCAGACCACGGCACGCATTCCACCATGGTAGGTGTAAATGAGTGTGAGCGCGCCGAGCGTGAGAATCGCGACGGGCATCACGTAATGCTGTGGAACCGCGGGTCCTATGATGAGCGCAATCGGAATCGCTGTTGCAAACACTCGCACGGAGTCAGCGAAAGCGCGCGTGACCATGAACACGACCGACGCGAACCGTCGCGTTCCGACCCCGAAGCGTTTCTCGAGCAGTGCATACGCTGTGACGAGATCGCCCTGGAAATAGCGCGGTAGCAAGGTGTAGGCGACGACGATGCGTCCGAGGAGATAACCGGCCGCAATCTGCAGGAATCCCAGATTGGTGGTGTACGCGAGACCCGGGATGCTGATGAAAGTCAGCGCACTCGTCTCCGTGGCGACGACGGAGAAGAGCACTGCCCACCATGGAATGGCGTGGCCCGCGACGAAATAATCTTTGGTGTCCTTCTGATTTCGGCCCAGCCAAATGCCGAGTAGCGTCGTGCCGATCAGATAGGCGACGAGCACAACAAAATCGAGGGCGGTGAAATGGCTATTCATCTCACCGCCCTCGATTCAAAATCGTGATTGCCGAAAGCTCTACGCGGAGAAGGAGCTTCCGCAGCCGCAACCTCCAGTCGCATTCGGATTCTTGAAGGTGAATCCAGAGCCCTGCATCGACGTCACGTAGTCGATGGTGACGCCGTTCAGGTACTGCGCCGAGAAAGGATCGACGAAGACTTTGAATCCTTCGTTCGGCAGAACGAGATCGTCTTCCGCCGGCTGGTCTTCGATGACGAGGCTGTACTTGAAGCCGCTGCAGCCGCCGGGCTGCACGCTGACGCGCAGGCCGCCCTGCTCAACGGTGACGCCCTCGGCGTCCATAAACTTCTTGACCTCAGCGCCGGCGACTGGCGTGACGACGAGATCGATTTCAGGCTGTGACGAAACTGACATTTATCCTCCGATACTGCAGAAATTTAGGCAACTTCACCAAGAGCGGGTAGGGTTTGCGCGCGTTCTTCGCGGAACGAGCGAGCGATCCAGGCAAAGGCGATTGCTGCGATGACGAGCATCACCACGCCCGGCGTTATCTCACCCAGCACCAGCTTGCCGATCCCGAACAGCGATGCATACACTGCCACGATGCCGGCGATCCAGTTGGTCCAGGCGAGTGCACCACCCGGGATCTGCTCGCGGCCGTAACCCAGGCTCTCGGAGACCCGCGCCCAGCCCGGCCCGCCCGGCCTCACCCGCTTATAGAAGCTCTGTAGCGTGGCTTCCGGCTCGGGCGCCGTCGCAAAGGTTACTACTATCCAGACGACTGTACTGATAGCCACGGTAACGAGCATCACCCACGCATCGCCCCTGAAATCAGTATCCGCGAATCTGGGCTTGATGACGCTAATCGCGATCAGCGAAACGATGAACGAACAGGTCATCGCGCTGATCTCACTCCATGCGTTGATGCGCCACCAATACCAGCGAAGAATGAGAACTAGTCCCGTTCCCGAGCCCAGCGCGAGCAGGAATTTCCACGCACCTTCAATCGTATTGAGCTGCATCGTCACCAGAGCAGCGAGGAGAAAGAGAATTACCGTCGCCAGTCGACTCATCGCGACGTAGTGCTTCTCGGTCGCAGTGCGATTGATGAAGCGTTTGTAGAAGTCGTTGATCAGGTACGATGCGCCCCAGTTTAGCTGAGTACCAACCGTCGACATGTACGCGGCCGCAAAACCGGCTAGCATGAACCCGCGCCACGGAGTCGGCAGTAGATCGACGAATGCCTGAACGTAGGCAGCCTCGTGATCGTGCGTGGGACCGATGCCCGCTGGGTAAAGCACCACCGCGCACAAGCCGGTGATGATCCACGGCCACGGGCGAATTGCGTAATGCGCGACCTGGAAGAAGAGAGTGGCGAGCACGCCGTCCTTTTCTGTCTTAGCAGAAAAGATTCGCTGTGCTACGTAACCGCCTCCGCCCGGCTCGGCGCCCGGATACCATGCGGCCCACCATTGCACCCCGAGGAACACGAATAACGCAAGCAACGGCATCCAGGCGTACGCCTCGATCCCATTCTCCGTCACTTTGAGCGGTAGCACGGAAAGGGCGGCATTGGCATCGCCAAAGTGCGTCGCCAGGCCTGCCTTCAGATTGTCCATCCCGCCAACAGCGCGCATAGCGTAGACGGCGAGGATGATCACCGCCGTCATCTTGATAACGAATTGAATGAGGTCGGTCCACAGCACGGCCCACATTCCAGCGCCGGCGGAATACGCGACGGTGATGATGAAGCAGATTGCGACCGCCACCACCTGCCCCGAAACGTTGAGGCCAAGAATTCGTACATCGTGAAGGCCGAGCGAGATGGTGAGGATCTTGATCATCGCGCGCGTCACCCAACCGAGGATGATCAGATTGATGGGAAGCGCGAGGTAGAGCGCGCGGAATCCGCGCAGTGCCGCGGCAGGTTTACCGCTGTACCTGATTTCGGCGAATTCGACGTCGGTCATCACGTGTGCCCGCCGCCAAAGTCTGGCAAAGAAGAACACGGTGAGCATCCCGCTCATGAGCATGTTCCACCACAGCCAGTTACCGGCGACGCCGTGATTGTAGACGAATCCTGTGACAACGAGGGGGGTATCGGCCGCGAAAGTTGTCGCTACCATGGAGGCACCGGCCAACCACCAGCTCACGTTACGTCCCGAGATGAAATACTCACTCAGACTTTCACCACCGCGCTTGGTGAAGGCGAAGCCAATCCCTGTCGAGATGACGAAGTACGCGGCGACAATCGCCCAGTCGATCGCTGTTAGTGCCATGGCAGATGGATTGAGGTGGCAGACTGGCTAGGCAAGACGTTTGCGGTCCCTGCGTCTCGCGTCGCCCAACGTACAAGGACGCTACAGAGTATCATTTGGTACCACCCAACAGATCAACTTACAGGAACCATCAATGAACCGAACCATCCGGCTGCTCGCGATGATATCTGGAATTTGCAGCGGCTGCGTCGTTACTGCCAAGCAAATCGATCCCACTGGCGATCTCGCCGAGGCGAAGGTCAAACCCGGCATCACGGTGCTGCTCAGCGACAGTCTCAATCTGATTCGCGGCAAGCGGATTGGTTTGCTCACCAATCAGACGGGCATCAACGAGAAAGGGAAATCTGACATCGATTTGCTGCGCGACAAGAAGGCGCGTGACGCGGGTGTAAACCTGGTGCAGCTCTTCTCGCCTGAGCACGGACTGCGCGGCCTCGAGGATCATCCCAACATCGCGAGCGGGGTCGATCGAGAGAGTGGTTTGCCAGTCTTCTCCCTGTATGGGCAGGAGACGATCGCGCCGCCGGACAGTATGCTGAGCAAGCTCGACGCGCTCGTGTTCGACCTTCAGGATATCGGAACGCGCACGTGGACATATGTCGGCGCGATGATCTACTCGATGCGCGCAGCGCAGCGAACCGGCAAGCCGATCATCGTTTTGGATCGACCCAATCCGATCACGGGATACATAATCGAGGGTCCGCTGCTCGACAGCGCGCTGGCCAATCCGGAAGATCCCGCACCCGGACGGCCGGGCCAGGCGTACGCGTTGTGGCCAATGCCGTTGCGTCACGGGATGACGATGGGTGAGCTGGCGAAGTACTTCAACGATGTGCTGAAGATCCGCGCCGATCTGCACGTCGTACCAGCTCAGGGATGGCGGCGCGATGTCTGGTTCGACCTCACGGGATTACCCTGGGTCAAGCCATCGCCGAACATGCCATCGCTGCAGAGCGCGATGCTCTATCCAGGGCTGGTCGCGTTCGAGGCGACGAATCTCTCGGTCGGGCGTGGGACCGACCAGGCATTTCAGCGTCTTGGTGCGCCGTGGTTGAATGCGGCGGCGACCGTTGCGATTCTGCGCGATCGCGAAATACCGGGCGTGCGTTTTTTCGCCGAGAGGTTTACGCCGCAGAATCCGACCGACGGCAAGTACAATGGGCAGAGCATTCCTGGCATCCGCATTCAGATCATCAATCGCAGCGCGCTGCAGGCCGCGCGCGTTGGGGCATCTCTGCTGTGGGCGATCAACCGCACTGCGGGTAGTCGACTGACGATCAATGCGCACGAATTCGATCTGCGCTTCGGCTCGCCGCAGGACCGCGTCGCGCTGCTGCGCGGGGATGATCCCGACGTGATCATCGATAGAGAGTACAAGGCGGCATACGCGTTCAGGGAAAGCACGCGGCAGTATCTCATCTATAAGTGAGGTAGCTACAAAAGAAGACTAACAGCCCCCGGCCGTGTGCCCACGGGCCTGGAGCCGCGAGCCGTCTCTATCGCAAGACAAAACAACTCGGGCCGCGGGCTCCAAAGCCCAGGGCTGCCAGCTGGTAGCCTTCTTTTAGTAGTTCCTCTAGCAGCATACCTCTTGCACCGGCATAGGCTCTCTCCAACAAGAGGCAAGGAATGCGTGCTTTGATGCTCTCGCTGTCGCTGGTCGTCGTCGCTGCGTGCTCGGGACGGCAGGTCGAAGTCCGGACCGGACCGGAGCCAGCTGCTGATGTCGCGTTGCACGTCACCAATAATCTCAGTCAGGCGGTGAACGTTTACGTCGTCAGCGGCACCAACGACATCTTCCTCAAGCAGGTTGCAGCGAACACCGTCGAGCACATTCCAGTGTCGGGCGTCGCGGCCGGCTCGACCGTAAATCTTCGCGCAGTGACCGTCGACGGGACGCGTACCTACACCAAGAACAACGTCACGCTGAACTCGATGTACGACTGGCGGTTACCCTGACCTGCAGGCGTTGGGTGGAAATAGGTCATTGGAGGACTTAACTTTACCTGGCCGTCGCGTCTCCAGCGGCGGCCTCTTTTTTTGCCGTCAGCCGGCGAGCCGGCACGTCGGCTCGCTGCTTACCGCCGGCCTGAGCTGAATGCCCCCACGTTACGTAAAGCAACCAACTGACTACGTAAAAAACGGAGCGCTGCGCGCCATCGAGCCGGCAATCGCATTTATGGCGCGCAACCGGGTTCATCCTAACACCATTACCACCGTCGGCACGCTGCTCACCATCGCGGCGAGCGTCGTTTACGCAACCGGCCACATCATGACTGCCGGCTGGATCATGAACGTGACGGCGTTCTTCGATGTCGCCGATGGGGAGGTTGCACGTCGCACGGGGCGCTCGAGTGTGTTCGGCGCTTTTTACGATTCGACGCTCGATCGCGTTGCCGACGGCGCGCTAATGGCCGGCCTTGCTTTCTTCTACGCCACCAATGCGATCCACCACAATCTGTATATGGTCGTGGTGTGTCTCGTCTGCATCGTCGGCACGTTCCTCATCTCGTACACACGCGCGCGCGCGGAGACGCTTGGTATCGACGCCAAAGTCGGTCTGATGCAGCGTCCCGAGCGGATGGTGCTGCTGTCAGTTCCCCAGTCATTCTTCGGCCTATTCTGGAATGGTTGGGTCTTGATCGGCATCATCGTGCTGCTAACGGTGACGGCGTGGATTACGGCCGTTCAACGAATCCTTTTCGTTTATCGCGCGACGAAAGAGAGAGACGCCAAGCCGATTCGCATGGTCAGTGATCCACCCAGCGCAGCAGTTCCTGCCACTCCCGCCGCCAAGGCGGCAATGCCGGCGTCACGCCGAGCTCAATCATAGCAAGCACGGAGAATAATTTTGGCCAGATCATCCTCTGGTGAATCATCTAAATCAGTAGCACCCGCCACCGGCAAACTCGGGATCATCACACCGGGCCTCGGCGCGGTCGCGACAACTTTCATGGCCGGCGTCGAGAGCATTCGGCGCGGGCATTCGCGTCCGATCGGCTCGCTCACGCAGATGGCGACGATCCGGTTGGGCAAGCGCACTGACAAGCGCGCACCGTTGATCAAGGAGTTCGTCCCGCTTGCGAAACTGGACGACATCGTGTTCGGGGCCTGGGATCCGATTCCGGATGATGCACTGACCGCTGCCCGCAAGGCCGGCGTGCTCGAGGAAAAAGACATCGAGCCAATCGCCGGGTTCCTCAAGGCCATCAAGCCGATGCCGGCGGTGTTCGACAACAAGTACGTCACCCGCATCCACGGCACCAACGTCAAGAAAGGCAAGACCAAGCGAGATCTCGCCGAGCAGCTGCGGCAGGACATGAGGGATTTCAAGGCGCGCAACAAGTGCGATCGCATCGTGATCGTGTGGTGTGCGTCGACTGAGATCTTCATCAAGGCAGGACCCCAACACGCGACGATCGAGCAGTTCGAGAAGGCGATGGAGAAGAACGATGACGCCATCGCGCCGTCGATGCTCTACGCGTATGCAGCGATCATGGAAGGCATTCCATTCGCCAACGGCGCGCCGAATCTGTGCGTCGACACACCGGCGTTGCAGAAACTGGCGATCGATCGCGGTGTTCCAATATCGGGCAAGGATTTCAAGACCGGGCAGACGTGGATGAAGACTGTGGTCGCGCCCGGATTGAAGGCGCGCATGCTTGGTCTCTCGGGCTGGTACTCGACCAACATTCTTGGCAATCGAGACGGAGAGGTCCTCGATGATCCGGCGTCGTTCAAGACCAAGGAAGAATCGAAGCTGAGCGTGCTGCACACGATTCTGCAGCCCGAGCTTTATCCCGACCTTTACAAGGACTTCTCGCACGTCGTGCGCATCAATTACTACCCCCCGCGCGGCGACAACAAGGAAGGCTGGGACAACATCGACATCGTCGGGTGGATGAATTATCCGATGCAGATCAAGATCAACTTCCTGTGTCGGGATTCGATCCTCGCCGCGCCGATCGTACTCGACCTGGCGCTGTTCTCCGACTTCGCCCAGCGCGCGGGAATGAAGGGGATTCAGGAATGGCTATCCTTCTATTACAAGAGCCCAATGGCGGCGCCGGGTCTCCAGCCCGAGCACGACCTGTTCATCCAGCAGACCAAGCTCAAGAACACCCTGCGGCACTTGATGGGCGAGGACCAGATCACCCACCTCGGCCTCGAGTACTACGCCTCATGATTCGACAGCTCGCGTTGACCGCCGTCATTGCGACCGTCGTCACGAGCTGCAACTCGAAACCCAAACCGTACGAGCTCAGACTGTGGTCGGACAACTACGCATTTCGCGTTACGTCCGATCCGCTTCCTCCAGTCGCCCTCGAGCAGATCACCTACCGGATCGTCGTGCAGGACAAGAAAACCGGACAGCCGATCGAGGGCGGTGAGGGGAGAATCTTCGCAACAAGCGCCGATCGCGCCAACACCGACGACGGCCTGAAGAAGGAGAAAGAGCTCGGCACCTACTCCGGTAAGATCTTCTTCGCGACGAGCGGCGATTGGGCCGCCGCGATCCAGTTCCGCCGTGAAAAGGATCCGCGCATGCCGCTCGAGCGCGTCGACTGGATCCAGGCCGTGCGCCCGTCGGCTGAGCCGGGAACCTGATTTTTCTTATGCGCCATTTCTTTCGAACCCAACTTACACCTGTCGAAGTACTGCGCATCGCCGACGAGTTTTTTCCCGAGATCGGCATGGAGCGGAGCGGACACACCGCGCGCTCGCGCAACTTTGCCGGCGACCTCGGCGTGCTGCAGCTGGCGGCTCGCAAGGAAGGCGGCCACTACACCTTCGTCGAGATCTCGACGGATCAGACCGGCGAAAGCCGGCTCGACCGCAATGCGAAGAAATTCTTCGTAGCGTTGCACAAGACCGGCGATCCGCGGCACCGCATCGAAGCGGCGTACTAGCATGGCGCGGTCCGGTACCGCCGCGTCGAGGCCGGCGAGTGTAAAGCATGATGGCAACCGCCCGGCCACCGGCGGCTCGCTGTCACGCGAGCAGAAGCTTGAGCTCTATTACTACATGCGGCTGACGCGCTCGCTCGAGGAGCGGCTCGTCAATCTTTATCGTCAGACAAAAGTCGTGGGTGGGCTTTTCCGCTCGTTGGGCCAGGAGGCGGATGCAGTCGGCAGCGCCTACGCACTCGATCGCTCGAAGGGTGACATTCTGTCACCGCTGATTCGCAACCTGGGTTCGATGCTGGTTCAGGGTGCGAAGCCCAACGAGATAATCAAACAGTACATGGCGAAAGGCGATTCGCCGACCCGGGGGCGTGAGCTCAACATCCACTACGGCGATCTGGTTCGCGGCTTCATCGGCCAGATCTCGCATCTCGGCGACATGGTGCCGGTGATGGCCGGCGTGACGCTGTCGTTCAAGATGCGGAAGCAGGATCGCGTCGGGCTCGTCTACGTCGGTGACGGCGCGACATCGACCGGAGCGTTTCACGAGGGCATCAACTTCGCCGCGGTGCAGCGGTGTCCGCTCGTGGTGATCGTGGAGAATAACGGCTACGCCTACTCCACTCCGCTGAACAAGCAAACGGCAGCGAAGCAGCTGGTCGACAAGGCTCCGGGCTACGGTATCGTCGGGGAGCAGGCCGACGGCAACGATGTCATCGCCACCTACGAGGTGACGAAGCGCGCCGTCGATCGCGCGCGCTCCGGCGGCGGGGTGACCCTGATCGAGCTGATGACGTATCGGCGGAAGGGCCACGCCGAGCACGACAATCAGTCGTACGTTCCAGCGGGCGAAATCGATCGCTGGGCGAGCGAGAACGATCCGGTCGATCGCTACGTGAAGCGCTTGTCGGATGAAGGATTTGATGCCGACGAGCTGTCGAAGATCGATGCGCGGGTGAAGGAGGAGATCGATCGCGCAACCGACGAAGCAGAGGCGTCGCCGATGCCCGATCCGACCGATGCGCTCGTCGGCATTTACGCCGATCCACCCGAGCTGGCGCCGCTCTGGTTTCGTCAGGGGATCAAGTCGGCGGTCGAAGTTAACGAGCGTCCGTCCAGCTGGGGGACGCACGATGTCTGAGGTCACTTACCTCGAGGCGATACGCGAGGCTCTGTTCGAGGAGATGGAGCGCGACGAGACCGTGTTCTGCCTCGGGGAAGACATCGGCGCATACGGTGGCGCATTCAAAGTGACCGAAGGTTTGATGGCGAAGTTTGGCGAGCAGCGGGTGATCGATACGCCGATCTCGGAGGCGGCGATCATCGGCGCCGGCGCGGGCGCGGCGCATATGGGAATGCGCCCGGTGTGCGAGATGCAGTTCATCGACTTCATCTCCACCGGCTACGACATGCTCACCAACTACGTCGCGACGGCGCGATATCGCGCGATGCTGCCTTGTCCGATGGTGGTGCGCGGGCCCAGCGGCGGATACGTACGCGGCGGACCGTTCCACTCGCAGAATCCGGAAGCGGCGTTCCTGCACACCCCCGGCCTGAAGATCGTATATCCGGCGACGGCGAGCGACGCCAAAGGATTGCTCAAATCAGCGATTCGCGACGACGACTGTGTGCTTTTCTTCGAGCACAAGTACCTGTATCGGCGGATCAAGGAAGAGCTCCCGACCGGCGATCATCTCACACCGATCGGGAAGGCGCGGATCGCGAAAGAAGGAAAGGACGTGTCGATCATCACCTACGCAGCGACGGTGTGGAAAGCACTCGAGGCGGCGGAGCAGGTCGAGAAGGAGGACGGACTTTCCGTCGAGGTTGTCGATCTGCGCAGTCTGCTGCCGATGGATGATGATGCGATCACCGCTACCGTGAAAAAGACGAATCGGGTGTTGATCGTGCACGAGGATACGCGCACCGGTGGAGTCGCGGGAGAAATCACTGCGCGCATCAACGAAAACGCGTTCGAGTGGCTCGACGCACCAATTCTGAGGGTCACCGCGGCCGATGTACCGCTCCCGTACTCGCCTCCGCTCGAGGACTACGTGCTTCCACAGACGTCGGACATCGTGCTGGCGTTGCGGAAGCTTGCCGCCTACTGATGGCGTCGCTGGAGATGAGTCGGGGCGAGCTGATCGCCCGCAACGTCGGGATCGGTTGCGTGATGACGTTCGCGGGATTTTTCGCCGGGGGAATGATTGCCGTACTGGTTGCGAAGATCCTCGGCAGTGTCTACGGCTGCAAGCCACCCGAGGGCCTTCCGGCGTGCAATTGGTGGGTGTATGCTGGTATTGGCGCGTTGATTGGCGCGGTTACGCTGCCGGTTGGGGTATTGATACGGCTGAATCGACGCCGGCCGAACGGATGAATACGAGGGAGATCGAGTGGCACGAGTAGACGTAATCATGCCGCAGATGGGTGAGTCGATCGCCGAGGGCACGCTTTCGAAGTGGTTGAAGAAAGTGGGCGACGAGGTGAAGCGCGACGAGCCGATCTTCGAGATTTCGACCGACAAGGTGGACGCCGAAATTCCGGCGCCCGCAGCGGGTGTGATCGCCGAGATCCTGGTCAAGGAAGGCGAGACGGTGGCCGTGCAGACTGTGGTCGCGCGACTGGAGACCGAGAAGGGCGCGGTAGCGGGAGGCGGGAAGGGGGAAGCGGTAGGCGGGAGGCGGGAAGCGGGAAGCGGAAATGCAGTCGCGGAATCCGTTCCTGCGACTCCGGCGACACCGTCGGCGAGCCCCGCAGCGGCGAAAGCTCCATCGACGCCGTTGCGTCAGCAACCGGCCGCACCGGCAATCGCCGCGACGCATTCCGGGAACGGGAACTCCTTCGAGGACCGCGTTCGCACGAGATCCTCGCCGCTTGTCCGCAAAATCGCAGCCGAGCATGGTGTCAACATCGCATCCCTTCAGGGGAGTGGCGTCGCGGGCCGCGTGACGAAACGAGACATTCTTGGCTTCATTGAATCCGGGGCGCCTGCAGCGACAACGCCTCCCGCCTCCCGCTTCCCGCTTCCCGGCTCGCACCTCCCGGTCCCCGAAGCCTGGCCCGGCGACACCGTCGAGCCGATGTCCAAGATGCGCGCGCTGATCAGCGAGCATATGGTTGCCTCGCGCCATACCTCGGCGCACGTGACGTCGTTCATCGAGATCGACTTTACGAGGGTTGCGCGAATTCGCGCGAAGAACCGCGCCGAGTTCGAAGCCGCTACCGGGCAGAAGCTCACCTACATGCCCTTCATCATCAAAGCGGTGACCCAGGGACTGCAGGCGTTTCCGATAATGAATTCGTCGGTCGCCGGCACCAGCGTGATCTACAGAAAGCAGATCAACATCGGTGTTGCCGTCGCGCTGGATTGGGGATTGATCGTTCCGGTGATCAAGCACGCCGACGACCTGTCGTTGTCCGGGCTCACGCGCGCCCTCAACGATCTGGCCGCCCGTGCCCGGGCGAAGAAGCTGTCCCCGGAAGAGGTGCAGGAAGGCACCTTCACGATCACCAATCCCGGGGTGTTCGGCTCCCTGATGGGGACACCCATCATCAACCAGCCGCAGGTTGCCATTCTCGGCGTCGGAGCGATCGAGAAAAGACCCAAGGTACTCTCCGGCCAGGACGGCGAAGATGTCATCGCCATCAGAACCTGCGCGTATTTTTCGATCTCGTTCGATCACCGGGTAATCGACGGCGCCGTCGCGGACCAGTTCCTGGCCTTCATTAAGAAGACAATCGAAACGTTCCCGGAGACCGGACTCTAAATGCCCAAGGCTTTGACAATCCAGCGCTCGACCGTGCCATCGGCCGAGCGCGCGAACTATACCAAGCGGCTCAAAGCGCTCCGCTCGCACTACGAAGCTGCGAATTGCCGGTTCTGGGTATTCGAGGAGATGTCGCTTCCCGGCGCGTTCATAGAGTTCACCGAGGCCGACGATGAGCAGACTCTGACCATCGCCCATGCGAGCGCGCCGCACAAAACTCTGGATCCGACGAGGGTCTATCAGGAGGTCAAGCTGTAATGCCGGCGCGAGTGCTTCAGATCGATGGCCAGCAGTGGAACGTCTATCCCTCTGGATACATCACGCAGTACACCCAGGATGAGTACGCGCTGCTTTTCTCGCGCGGCTCCGGTGAAGATCGCCAGGTGCGGGTGACACGCTATTCCCCGCAGGGGACGCGCTCGCGCGAGCAGGCGTTCGCCGAGCTGTCGGACGCTCAGCTGCAATCGCTCTTCTCGCAATCGCAGCCGAGCTTTACGTCGCCTGAGGCCGGCTACGAGCGGTGAGCGCGGATGCGGGCCGGCCGACCCACGTCGACCTGCATACCCACTCGACTGCGTCTGATGGAATTCTCGCCCCCGAACGCGTAGTCGAGGCTGCCGAGCGGTGCGGGCTCGCGGCCCTCGCCCTCACCGACCACGATACGATCGACGGAGTACCCACCGCGCGAGCGACGGGCGAAAGGCTGGGGATACGCATCATCGCGGGTTGCGAGCTGAGCGCATTTCAGGACGATCACGAGGTCCACCTGCTCGCGCTGCATCTCACTCATCTCGACGCACTGCAGAAGCGGCTCAGCGAGCTCCGCGCGCACCGCCACGCCCGCGCCGAAAAAATCGTCGAGAAATTGAACGTTCTCGGAATACCGATAACAATCGACGAAGTCCTGCAGCAGGCCAATGGCGGCGCGGTCGGTCGCCCGCACGTGGCACGCGCGTTGATTGCGCGCGGTGTCGTCGCTGACTTCCGCGACGCCTTCGTGCGCTATCTTGGCGGCGCCGGCGCCGCCTTCGTTCCGAAGGAGAAGCTGTCGATCGAGGAGGCGATTGCAATCGCTCATGAAGCCGGAGGTCTCGCGATCTGGGCGCATCCCGGAGATGGTGGGCGACGCGAGCGTCTCGAGCCGCTGGTCGCCGCAGGACTCGATGGTCTGGAGGTGAGGCACCCGAGCCATTCGACGGAGGACATGAAGCGACTCCAGGCGCTCGCCGACTACTTCACACTTCTTCCGAGCGGCGGATCGGACTGGCATGGAGCTTCGGACGGCCCACGGCGGCTCGGAAACATGAACGTCCCGGTCGAGTGGCTCGAAAGACAGGACGAGAAGCTGGCTTCGGGTGCATCTTCCGGGGCACCTCGATGAGGGCCCGCGGATGGAGATAGATGGAAAGGTTGCACTTGTAACGGGCGCCGGCACCCGCGTTGGACGCGTCATCGCGCTCGCGCTCGGCAAAGCGGGTATGCGGGTCGGTGTCCACTACGCAGGGTCGCAGAAAGGCGCTCGACAGACGGCAGACGAAATCGTTGCCTCCGGCAGCGATGCACGGACACTCCCCGGCGACTTGGTGGACCCGGCAACCGGTCCGCGGCTGATCGAGCACGTCGTCAAGGTCTTTGGGTCGATCGACGTGCTGGTGAACTCGGCGGCAGTGATGCTGCGGACGCCCGTTGGCGAAGTGCTCGTCGAGGACTGGGACGCGATGTTCGCGCTAAATTTGCGCGCGCCGTTCTTCCTGTCGCAGTCGGCGGCTCGCGCAATGGGCGAGCGCGGTGGCGTGATCGTAAACATTGCCGACCTCGCCGCGTTCGAGACATGGAGGAATTACATCCCGCACAGCATCACCAAAGCCGGGATCGTCCAGATGACTCGCGGGCTCGCGCACGCGCTCGCGCCCAAGGTGCGAGTCAACGCAATCGCGCCCGGACCGGTACTGCTTCCCGAAGGATGGACCCAGGAGGAGGCGGACAAGCTCGTTTCGACCACGCCGCTTGGGCGCCTGGGCACGCCGGAGGACGTTGCGCAAGCGGTCCTCTATCTGTTGAGCGCCGACTACGTCACAGGCGAGACCATCATTGTCGATGGCGGCCGTCACGTGCGGATCTGAGCGCGGAAGCGGACGTACGGCCGCGGTTATATTTCGGATGCCGGCGTTCGGCCGGTAGTTCTTCTTCAAGGCAAGCATTTGGCGACCATTCGCGATTACGACGTCGTCATCGTTGGCGCGGGCCCGGCCGGGATGACCGCGGCTCTTTACACCGGCAGGGCGCTGCTGCGCACCGCGGTGCTCGAGCGCGGCTTTCCCGGCGGTGAGTTGCTCAACACCGAGTACCTCGACGACGTGATCGGTTTTCCCAAGATTCTGGGTTACGAGCTGGCGGAGAAATTCGCGGCGCACGCGAAGCAGTTTGGCGCGGAATTTTTCGAGACGACGACGGTGACGTCGGTGGCAAAACAGGCCGACGGTTACTTCCACACCGAGACCGACAAGGGCGACATCTTCAGGTCACCGGCGGTGATCGTCACCGCCGGCGGCACGCCGATCAAGCTCGGGATTCCGGGCGAGCTCGAGTACGCCGGCAAAGGCGTTTCCTACTGTGCGATATGCGATGCTGCGTTCTTCAAGCAGCAGGTCGTAGCCGTGGTGGGCGGTGGCGACGCCGCGACGGAGGAAGCCGACTTCCTCACCCGGTACGCGGACAAGGTGTATCTCATTCACCGGCGCCACGAGCTGCGCGCCTCGAAGATTCTTCAGCAGCACGTCTTCGAGAATCCCAAGATCGAGGTCATCTGGGACACCGTCGTCGAGAAGGTCGATGGCAATCCGGAGAAGGGAATGACAGGGCTGCACCTGCACAATCTCGTATCGGCGGAGCGGAATTTTCTGCCGGCGGATGGGCTCTTCATTTTCATCGGCTTCCGGCCCAACACTGGAGTGATCGCCGGTCATTTCGACCACGACGTGATGGGCTACGCGGTCACCGACAACGCGATGATGTCCTCGATTCCGGGCTTGTTCGTTGCGGGTGATCTGCGCGCGCAACTGACCAGGCAGGTTACGACAGCTGCCGGCGACGCAACTACCGCGGCAATCGCGGCCGACAAATACATCGGCAGATTCAAGGAGGCGACACGCAACGGGTCGGGTGAGCCGACTCGTGACGCCGTCGAGAGCTCCCATGTCAGTGCGGGCGGATACACGTGACGTCGGCGCGGGAAGAGGGCACTTGAAGGTTCAGCCCATCACCGTCGGCGCATTTCAGGAGAACTCGTATCTCGTGGTTGACGAGGAATCGAATCGCGCCGTAATCGTCGATCCGGGCGGAGAGGGCGAGCGCATTATCGACGCAATCGAGCGCTCCGGCGCCGAGCTGGAAGCGATCTGGGTCACCCACGCCCACGTCGATCACGTCGGCGCGATCGCGCCGGTGAAACGGCGCTGGGACGTTCCCGTTTATCTGCATCCGCTCGATCGCAGGCTGTACGAGGCCGCTTCGCGTCAGGCGGAAGTGTACGGCCTTCCGTTCGAGGAACCGCCCGTTCCCGACCGTGAATTCAGCGACGGTCAGGAGGTCCAGCTCGGAGATGCGCGAATGACAGTGATGCACGCGCCCGGTCACGCGCCGGGTCACGTCGTGATCCACGGCAACGGGATAGCGCTGGTGGGTGATTGTCTTTTCGCCGGATCGATCGGAAGGACGGATCTTCCATTCTCGAATCCTCCGCAGCTCGCCGACAGTCTGCGCCGCATCGCGTCGCTCCCGGATGATACAGTGGTCTATCCAGGGCACGGTATCCCAACGACCATCGGCGAGGAAAAGCAGTCCAATCCCTTCCTGAACGGAACCGCCCGCATTGTGGGGCGTTAACCAGAATTTCCAATCACATCATGACGGATAAGACCCGCACCGAGAAGGATCCCCTCGGAACGCTGGAGGTTCCAGTCGAGGCCCTCTACGGCGTACAGACGTTACGCGCAGTACAGAACTTTCCGATCAGCGGGCTGAAGCCCGTTCCTGCGTTCGTCGATGCGACGGTGCGGATCAAGCGCGCGGCGGCGCTGACCCACAAGCAAACCGGCAGACTCGAAACAGAGCTCGCCGACGCGATCGTGAAGGCGGCGGACGAAGTACTGGGCGGACAGCACCGCGAGCAGTTCGTGGTCGACGTGTATCAGGCCGGCGCCGGCACATCCCACAACATGAACGTCAATGAGGTGCTCGCCAATCGTGCCAACGAGCTGCTCGGCGGCAAGCGTGGGACGTACAGCCCGGTCCATCCGAATGATCACGTCAACATGGCGCAGTCGACAAACGATGTGATTCCGACCGCGATTCGGGTCGCGTGTCTGACGGAGCTGCCATCGCTGCAGGAGTCGTTCGACGGACTCGCAGAAGAATTCGAGAAGAAGGCGAAGGAGTTCGACGGAGTGATCAAGTCCGGCCGAACCCACCTGCAGGATGCCATGCCGATCCGGCTCGGACAGGAGCTCGAAGCGTACGGCGGGTCGCTGCGACGCGGGCTCGATCGGGTGGTCGGCGCGGCCAACTATCTGCGCGATCTGGGGATTGGCGGCAGTGCGGTCGGAACGGGAGTCAACGTCGAGCCAGAGTATCCGCCGCTGATGGTCAAGCACCTGAAGGATTCGGCAAAGATCGAGCTGCGCGAAGGTGCGGATCGAATTCAGTTGATGCAGAGCATGGGCGACGTGGCCGGTTTCAGCGCCCAGCTCCGCGTACTCGCGACCGATCTGAGCAAGATCGCGAGCGACCTCAGATTGCTGGCGAGCGGGCCGCGCACGGGCTTCGACGAGATTCGCTTGCCGGCGGTGCAACCCGGGTCCTCGATCATGCCGGGGAAGGTCAATCCGTCGATTCCGGAAATGGTGAACCAGGTCTGCTTCCAGGTCGTCGGCAACGATGCCTGCGTGGGCGCCGCGGCGGAGCACGGCCAGCTCGAGCTCAATGTGATGATGCCCGTGATCGCGTACAACGTGCTGATGTCGATGATGATTCTGCGCAACGCGGCGAGAGTGCTGGCAGCGAGAACCGTGCGCGGCCTCGAGGCGAACGAAGCGCAGTGCGAGTATTGGGTCGAGCGCTCGGCTGCTCTTGCTACCGCTCTCGCTCCGCAGATCGGCTACGCCCGCGCGGCGGAGATCAGCAAGCAGTCGGTGAAGGAGAACGTGCTGATTCGGGATCTCGTCGAGCGCGAAAAAGTTCTGCCGCCGGAGGAGATCGAAGAGGTGCTCGATCTCAGGAAGATGACGGAGATCGGGGTGCCGGGTGGGAAACACGGCGGGGGCGCGGTCGGATAGCTTCCTGCACGGCCAGGCGGTTTTCGAGAAACAACGGAACGGGTTGTGGGTTGTGGGAGGTACCGTTGCCGGTTGCGGGTACAACCCACAACCCGTTCCGTTGTTCGTGCTGGACGGGCTTGTACAATGCTCGTTGTCTCCCTATCCTGAAGCATGCGGATAACGACCTGGGCAGAGTACGGCGTCATTTGCGCGCTCAACCTTGCCAAGCGCACTGAGCTGGGGCCGATCAACGGACGCGAGATCGCGCGGCAGGAGCGGCTTCCAGCCGACTATGTCGAGCAGATTCTGCTGAGGCTGCGCCGCGCCGGGGTTATTACCAGTACGCGCGGCGCCCGAGGCGGGTACGTGCTGGCACGACCGGCCGCGGACATATCCATCCGGGATGTCATCCACGCCTCCGAGCTCGAGACGTTCGATCTGCACTGCGTCAGTCATCCCGTCGAGGAGGAGCGTTGCTCGGCCTCGCACAGCTGCAGCATCCGACCGGTCTGGGTGATGCTGCAGAAGAGGATCGACGACGTGCTCCAGGGAGTCAGTCTCGCCGATCTACTTCACGACGAGCCGACGGTTCGCGAGCGGGTCGGTCTGGAGGGCGAGCAGCGTCAGGGCCAGGAAAAGCCGGGCCTTCCGATTCTCGAGACCGTTTAAGGTTCGGGCACCTCACCAAAAACGGCGCGTCTGACTGGCAGACGCGCCGTTCTGTTATTAGTGCCGAAGGGGGGACTCGAACCCCCACGAGCTTGCGCCCACTGGCTCCTGAAGCCAGCGCGTCTACCAGTTCCACCACTTCGGCCGACCGAACTTGGGAAGATAGAAAGTGCGAAGATGCAAGTCAACGCGATCGGACTTTCTGAAGATGATTGTTGCGTCTAACTTGGAAACGAAGTCAAATGGCAGAGACCGTCGAGAAGGACGCGAAGCAGTCCGTGGCGCGGAACAAACGCGCCAGGCACGACTACCACATCCTGGACACCTGGGAAGCAGGAGTCGTTCTGACCGGCAGCGAGGTCAAGTCGCTTCGAAACGGAAAAGCCAACATCGCTGATTCCTACGCGATCGTCAGAGATGGAGAAGTGTTTCTGCTCAATCTGCACATATCGCCTTACGAACAGGCGAGCTACTTCAACCACGAGCCCACCCGGACGCGGAAGCTCCTCCTTCACCGCAAGGAGATCCGCAAGATGATTGGCGCTGTGGAGCGTCAGGGCCTGACTCTCATTCCTCTCGAGCTTTACTTCAGGAAGGGGAAGGCGAAAGTCGCGCTCGCGCTGGGGAAGGGAAAGAAGCTCTACGACAAGCGCGCGGATCAGAAGCGCCGCGACGACGAGCGCGACATGCAGCGCGCGGTGCGCACGCGATGATCGCGATCGCACTGGCGCTGCAAATCGCTGCCGCAACCGCGACGGCTCCGACGTTCATCCTCGTCGGCGACGCAGCGAGTCCGGCGCAGGTTCCCGTAACTATTACAGGCGGTGAAGCCACCGTTCGCGCCGATGCTCTCATGCGCGCGCTGAATGCCACGCTGATCACGGGCACCAATCTGCATTACACGCTTGCTTTTCCGGGGGCGAGACTGGCGCTCATCGATGGGATTCCATTCGCAAAGCTGGACACCCTGACGATTCCGCTCACTCGCGCGCCGCAGGTTCACGGCGGCCAGCTCTACCTCCCGTTTCAATTCGTGAGCGAGGTCATCCCCCGGTACGTCGACGGCTACGTCTATGACGTTGTGCACGGCGCGCTCCGCAGCGCGACGCCGGCGCGAGCAGCGACGATCGCCGCCGCGCGGACCCCGCCGCCAACGACGCCGGCCGAGCGCGCCGAATCGACCAGCGCCCGCGCGCCAGCCGAATCAACCAGTGCGCGCGCGCCAGGGGTGACCGCGGCTCCGGTGACGCCGCAGCGCAGGGATGCGGCGCCCAAACCGAGTCAACGCCAGCTCGTCGTCATCGACGCCGGGCACGGCGGTCCTGATAACGGTATGACCGGTCCCATCGGCTCGCCGCGGTGGTTCATCGAAAAGGACGTGACTCTCGCGGTAGCGAAGAAACTGGCGAGCGTGATGCGCGCGCGCGGTTACGACGTCCTCATGACACGCACCACCGATACGCTCATCGCGCTGCACGATCGCGGCAAGATCGCGAACGCCGCCCACGGCGATGTATTCATCTCCATCCACGTGAACGCTCCGGGCTCCAGTACGGCCAGGGCGGCGCGGGAGCGCGGATTTGAGACATATTTCCTTGCTGAAGCCAAGACCGAGGATGAGCGCCGAGTGGAAAACATGGAAAACGAATCGGTCAAGTTCGAAACCGGCGCGAACGCTCCCAAGGGAGACCCACTCAGCTTCATCATCACTGACATGGCGCAGAACGAGCACCTGCGGGAGTCGAGCGATCTGGCGCAGACCATCCAGAACGGGCTGATCGACGTGCATCCCGGCCCGAACCGCGGCGTGCAGCAGGCGAATTTTGCGGTGCTGCGCGGGTCGTACATGCCCGCGGTGCTGATCGAGCTCGGCTTCGGGAGCAATCAGTCGGAAGCGACTTATCTCAGCGACGATGCGAACCAGCGCGCATTGGCGAGAAATATCGCCAGCTCCGTGATCGCATACCTCGGCCACTACGAGACGCGCGTCGGGGGCACCCGGTAGCGGTGGCCCCGTCTCCACTCGCGGTCACTGCGGCGGGAATCGAATTTCAAAATCCAGTATTGCTTGCTGCCGGTACCGCCGCGTACGGGCGGGAGCTCAGTCGTGTCGTGAATCTCGATCGACTCGGCGGCTTCGTCACCAAAGCAATCAGCCTCGAGCCGCGCCATGGCGCGCCGTCGCCACGGGTGGCGGAATTCGAGGGTGGGATGATCAACGCCGTCGGGCTCGCCAACCCCGGTGTAGATGAAGTGAAAGCCGAGCACCTGCCGTGGCTGCGGTCGAATCTCAAGCTGGCGAAGGTGCTGGCGAACGTCGTCGGCAGCCAGGTGGAGGATTTCGCGCAGGTAGTTTCTCGCCTCGATGATGAGGCAGTCCTGGCGGGTTACGAGCTGAACGTCAGCTGCCCGAACGTCCGGGCAGGTGGAATGGAGTTCGGCGCGGATCCGCGGACACTCACCGAGGTCGTCACGGGTGCCCGGGCAGCGACGCGCAAGTCGATCTTCGTCAAACTGTCACCGACGGTGCAGGACATCGGGCGAATGGCGGCCGTAGCTGCCGATGCCGGGGCGGATGGGATCTCGGTGGTGAATACCATCCCGGGGCTGGTCATCGACGTCGATACTCGCCGGCCTGGACTCGGTTTCGGCACCGGAGGCGTGAGTGGACCGGGGCTGCTGCCGGTGGGAGTGCTCGCGACCTACAAGGTTTCGAAGGCGGTGAAGCTGCCGATCATCGGCTTAGGGGGAATCTCGCGCGCGACCGACATCATCCAGTACGTGATCGCCGGTGCGACGTTGACTGCAATCGGCACCGCCGCGATGCTGGAGCCTCGGTTGCCCGAGCGCCTGGTGGACGGGCTCACGGACTGGTGCCGGCGGAAAGGAGTAAGTTCGCTGTCGGAGCTGCGGGGTACCCTCGAGTGGAAGAGCTGAATTGAGCCCACATAGTCAACGCCCGCCGGCGACACGGACGAAGATGCCCTCTCGTGCCGCAACGGCGAGCGGGAAGCGCCCGGTGCCGATTGTAGCGCTCGATTTCCCCCGCGCCGATCTGGCCCTTGCGATGGTCGAGCGGCTTGGAGATGCATGCAAGTTCTACAAGGTCGGCGCGGAGCTCTTTACCGCGACAGGGCCGCAGATCGTACAGACTCTCCGCGCGCTTGGCAAAGACGTGTTCCTTGATCTCAAGTTCCACGACATCCCGAACACGGTGCGGGGCGCGACGCGCAGTGCGGCGGCGATCGGCGCAAAGCTGGTGACGGTGCACGCCACGGGCGGACGGGAGATGCTCGAGGCCGCGGTCGAGGGGGCGGGTGCCAGGTGTGGCGTGCTGGGGGTGACCATCCTTACCTCGATCGACGCGGCGATGCTTCGCACGGCGTGGGGCCGAAAGTCCCTGGAGGTCTACGGGGAGGTTCTGCGGCTCGCGGGCGAGTGTGCTGAGGCGGGCGCCCACGGGGTGGTGTGCAGCGGGCTCGAGGCCCAGAAGATCGGCGCCAAGTACGGGGAGAAGCTCAAGCTTCTGGTGCCCGGGATCCGGCCCGCGGGCGGGCGAACGGACGACCAAAAGCGGACGGTAACCGCGGCTGAGGCTGCCCGGGCGGGGGCCAACTACATCGTGCTGGGGCGGATGATCACCGAGGCCAAGGACCCTGCCTCGGAATTGCGGTCGGTTATGACTACTCTCTAGAGCTTCGGATTCTGGATATGCGCGCGAACCACTGGCACCCCTAGTCCTGAAGTCGGCAGTGGGGAGACGTGGACAGCTGGGAGTCTGGTAGCTGTCATGCTGGCGACCTGATAGCCTCGCGTTTCCTTTAGACGCCAAGAGCGACAGACTGAAACGCTGCGAGCTGTCCAGTCTCCAGACTGCCGGCTTTGGGACTAGGGGTGCCAGCTAGGCGGTAGAGATATACGCCGAGATGCCTAAACTCAACCCGCGCCGATGGTTGCCCGGTTGCATCCCCTGTCGAGTCAATGTATTTTCAAAGGCTGGCTCGGAAATTATCGGGCGCCCCGAGGGCTGCCCGCTCATCAAGCATGGAGTTGGACGTGAAAGTTCGTAGCAGCGTGAAGCCGATCTGCGAGCACTGCAAGGTCATCAAGCGTCAGGGCGTGACTCGCATCATCTGCAAGCGCAATCCAAAACACAAGCAAAAGCAGGGCTGATAATGGCGCGTATTGCTGGGGTGGATCTCCCGCGTGAGAAGAAGGTCGAGATCGGTCTTACCTACATCTTCGGCGTCGGCCGCGCGACGGCGCGCCGGATTCTGGAGTCGACCGGCGTCAATTCCGAGCAGCGCATTCGTGACCTGAACGACGCCGATGTAAATCGGCTGCGTCAGGCGATCGAGAAGGATTTTCGCGTCGAGGGCGCGCTGCGCACCGAGATCGCGATGAACATCAAGCGGCTGATGGACATTGGAAGCTACCGGGGCATCCGCCACCGTCGTGGCCTGCCGGTCCGTGGTCAGCGCACGCACACCAACGCCCGAACCAAGAAGGGCCCACGCCGCGCAATCGCCGGCAAGAAGAAGGTAACGAAGTAATCCTATGGCTATTGGAAAGAAGACCAAGCGCATAATCGAGGCGGAAGGAGTCGCCCACGTCAGCGCCACGTTCAACAACACCACCATCACGATCACCGACAGCCACGGGAACACCATCTCGTGGGGCTCGTCGGGCAAGGCCGGCTTCAAGGGATCGAAGAAGTCGACCCCGTTCGCAGCGACCGTCGCCGGTGAGCAGGCGGGACGCGAAGCGTTCACGCTCGGCGTTCGTCGGGTGCACGTGAGAGTGCAGGGACCGGGCTCGGGACGCGAGTCGGCGATCCAGGCGCTCGTTGCCGCTGGTTTGCAGGTCAAGTCGATCAAGGACGTCACGCCGATTCCGCACAACGGCTGCCGCCCGCCCAAGCGCCGGAGAGTCTGACCGATGCGCTATACCGATGCGAGCTGCAGGCAGTGCCGCCGAGAGGGAACCAAGCTGTTCCTCAAGGCGACCAAGTGCTTCACCGAGAAGTGCCCCGTCGAGCGTCGTCCGACGCCGCCGGGTCAGCACGGCGCTTCGACCGCCCGTCGTCGCAAGATGTCGGAGTACTCGAAGCAGCTGCGCGAGAAGCAGAAGATCAAGCGCATCTACGGCGTCAGCGAGAGACAGTTCCGCAACACCTTCGAGCGCGTTGCACCGCTGCCGGGAATCACGGGACACAATCTTCTCGCCGCACTGGAGTCGCGTCTCGATAACGTCGTGTATCGGATGGGTTTCGCCGGCAGCCGCAAGGCAGCGCGCCAGCTCATTCGGCACCGCCACGTCGAAGTGAACCAGAAGTCGGTCGACATCCCGAGCTACCTCGTGCAGCCCGGTCAGGAGATCCGCGTCCGCATGAAGTCACGCGAGCAGGCAAGCGTGATGGCGGCCATGGATCAGTCGAGCCGCGGCGC
>DATFGW010000121.1:0-103534 GCA_035249045.1 Gemmatimonadaceae bacterium
AATGGCGACATGGACAAGGCCGTTGAGTACCTGCGCGCGAAGGGAATCGCCAAGGCGGAGAAGCGCGTCGGCAAGCAGACGAGCGAGGGCGTTATCGGCAGCTACATCCACCACAACGCGAAGGTTGGCGTCATGGTGGAAGTGAACTGCGAGACGGACTTCGTTGCGCGCACCGACGACTTCAAGCAGCTCGTGAAGTACATCGCCGAGCACATTGCCGCCGCAGCACCGGTCGCGGTCGACAAGGATCAGGTTCCGGCCGACAAGGTCGAGAAGGAGAAGCGCATCTTCGTCGAGCAGGTCAAGGAGAGCGGCAAGCCTGATCATCTGATCGAGAAGATCGTCGCCGGCAAGATCGAGGCGTATTACAAGGATGTGGCGCTGGTCCACCAGGCCTGGATCCGGGAGCCGAAGAAGACCATCGGTGATTTGATCAAGGAGGCGTCGGCCAAGGTTGGAGAGAACATCCAGGTGAGAAGGTTCGTCAGGTTCCAGATGGGGGAAGAGTAGAAACAGGCAACTCGAGCCACTCCGGCTTGCCAACTGCAACGGAACGGGTGCCAGACGTCGGAGAGCGTAGATGTCAGTTATCCGTTCACGACGTCGGGACGTCGCCAGAACGATTCACGCTACAAGCAGCTGCACGTGCCGTAAGTCGAGTAGTGACATCCCGACGTCGTTAACTAACAGCGCGCAACTACGCTTCTGACGTCTGGCACCCGTTCCGTTGCAGTTTATTTTCTAGACCGTTCACCCAACTCCGACTTGGCCGACCTCAAGTACAACCGCGTCCTCCTCAAGCTTTCCGGCGAAGCGCTCGCCGGGAAAAAGGGAACCGGTTTCGACTTCGAGATTCTGAAACGGCTCGCCACCGAGATCAGTGACATCGCGAAGATGGGTGCGAGCGTCGGGCTGGTGATCGGCGGCGGCAACATCGTCCGCGGGGTGCAGCTGTCGAAGATGGGAATGGAGCGGGCCGGCGCCGACTACATGGGGATGCTCGGGACCGTCATCAATGCGCTCGCGCTGCAGGACGTGCTTGAGAAGGCGGACCTCGAGACCCGCGTGATGACTGCGATCGCGATGGAATCGATCGCAGAGCCGTTCATCAGGCGCCGCGCGATGCGGCACTTCGAGAAAGGACGCGTCGTCATCTTCGCCGCCGGAACCGGCAACCCCTATTTCTCCACCGATACAGCAGCCGCGCTGCGCGCGATCCAGATCCACGCCGACGTCATCATCAAGGCGACGAGCGTCGACGGCGTTTACAGCGCCGACCCCAAGCGCGATCCCGATGCCACGCGCTTTACCGAGATCAGCTACCGCGATGTCATGGTCAACGAGCTCGGTGTGATGGACCAGACTGCCATCACTCTCTGCAAGGAGAACAAGCTCCCGATCATCGTACTCAACATTCACCGTCACGGAGAGGTTGCGAAGGCGCTGCTGGGCGAGCGCGTCGGAACGATCGTACAATGACGACAATTCCTCAGATCACCAAGGACTGCCGGACTGCGATGGAGAAATCACTCGAGTCGTCCAAGCGCGAGCTGGCATCGATTCGAACGGGCAAGGCGACGGTCAATCTTCTTGACACCATCCGTGTCGATGCCTACGGACAGCAGATGCCGATCAACCAGGTCGCCAGCGTTTCGGCGCCAGAGCCCCGACTGCTCACGGTTACACCGTGGGACAAGGGCCTGACCCATGCAATCGAAAAGGCTCTGCGCGAATCCGACCTCGGCCTCAATCCTCAGACCCAGTCCGGTGTGATAAGAGTTCCATTGCCCGCGCTCAACGAGCAGCGGCGCAAGGAGCTGGTCAAAGTGGTGCACAAGCTGGCGGAGGAAGCCCGCATTGGAATCCGGCACGCGAGGACTGCGGCGCGCGACCAGCTCAAGCATCTCGAGAAGACTTCCGAGGACGAGCAGAAGCGCGCGGAGAAAGAGCTTCAGAAACTCCACGACGACTACATCGGCAAGATCGATGAGCTGCTGAAGGCGAAAGAAGCAGAAATCATGGAAGTCTGATCCGTGTCCGAGCTGACACGGCGCGTTTTATTCGCGGTCATTGCCGCGCCAATCGCGATTGCGATCGTGTATTTCGGGGACTGGGCGCTCGCGATTCTGCTCTCCGTTCTCGCTGCGCTCGCAGCGTGGGAGTTGTACCGCATGGGGCGTGAGTCCGGAGTCATGGCGCTCGAGCCGGCGGGCATTGCCCTCGCGGCGCTGTTGCCGATCGCGGTGCATGCCCAGCGCTTGGGGGTGTATACGCTTTCGTTGACGGTGATTGTGGCGATGGCGCTGCTTCTGTTTGCCAGCACCATCTGGCTTAGGGGCCCGGCTGGGAAGCCCCTCGCATCTGTTGCGATCACCATCTTCGGCGTCATGTACGCGGGACTTTTCTCTTATATCTACGCGCTCCGCTATCACAACTACGCCGTCGGTGCCGCAGCGGGTACTGCGCTGGTGTTGCTGCCGGTGCTGCTGACCTGGGCGACCGACATCGGCGCCTACATGTTCGGGCGCACCTTCGGGCACAAGAAGCTCATTCCATCGATCAGCCCGGGTAAGACCGTAGAAGGAGCGGTCGGAGGTCTTGGTCTCGCGATCGTAATCTGTCTGCTCTACGTCCGATTCATCCTGATGCCGTACGCCCAGCTCGGACTCACGATCCAGGGTGCAGTCTTGTTCGCGATCGTGGTCAGCGTCGCCGCGCAGACCGGCGATCTCGCCGAGTCGCTGCTCAAGCGCGAAGCAGGCATCAAGGACAGCTCGCGCATCATCCCCGGTCACGGCGGGATTCTCGATCGCTTCGATAGTCTGCTGTTCGTGATGCCGATCGCATTCCTGTTGCTGGGGCGGCTGCTGCTGCCGGTCCCGCGATGACGGCGGCCGCCGCGCACCAGAAAGGTGTGGCGGTGCTCGGGTCGACCGGCTCGATCGGAACGACAGCGCTCCGCGTTCTCGACCGACAGCGCCAACGCTTCAGCGTGCGGGCGCTCACCGCCAACAGTAACGGGGCACTGCTGCGCGAGCAGGCTCGGCAATTTTCACCGGCATTTGTCGGTATGGTCGAGTCCCAGCCCGACGCGGACGATGCGTGGAAGAGTGGCACCGAAGCGCTGATCACCGCCGCGACCCGCGACGACGTCGACATCGTACTGAACGCGATCGTCGGCGCCGCGGGACTCGACGCCACCCTCGCCGCCCTGGAGGGCGGCAAGCGGGTCGCTCTGGCGAACAAGGAGACACTCGTCATCGCCGGCGATCTGGTGCGCAAGGCATGCGGCACGGGCAGCGGGGAAGTGGTACCGGTCGACAGCGAGCACAGCGCGATCCTGCAATGCATCACCGGCCACCCGACGGCGCAGGTGCGACGCGTCGTACTCACCGCATCGGGAGGACCCTTCCGCGACTGGAGCGACGAGCGGCTGGCCTCGGCGACCGTGGAAGATGCGCTCCGCCATCCGACGTGGCGGATGGGAAAGAAGATCACCATCGACAGCGCGACGTTAGCCAACAAGGCGCTCGAGGTGATCGAAGCGCATTTTCTGTTCGGTCTTCCCTACGAGAACATCGAAGTGGTGGTGCACCCACAGAGTGTGGTGCACTCCTTCGTCGAGTTCATCGACGGGAGCGTCGTAGCGCAGATGAGCGTGCCGACGATGGAGCTGCCGGTGCTTTACGCACTCACCCATCCGGAGCGAGTATCGGACAACGGGGTACCACCCTTCGACCCCGTCAAGCTTTCACCGATGACCTACGAGCCCGTGAATCACGAGCGTTTTCCGGCGCTGAGGCTGGGAGTTGCGGCAGGAATCGCCGGCGGAGCCGCGCCGGCGGTATTCAATGCCGCGAACGAGTGCGCCGTCGCTGCCTTCCTCGGCGGCAGGATCCGCTTCGCCGACATACCGCGCGCAATTTCGTCGGCGCTCGACAAGCTTGGCACTTTGCCCGGTGGCTCCCGCGAGGAGCTGCTCGGCGCCGATGCATCTGCGCGCCGTCACGTGAAGGAGATGTTCGGGTGCTGAGCTGGCTCGCGCCGATCATCGTCTTCGGGCTCGTCGTGTTCGTGCACGAGCTCGGGCACTTCATAGCGGCCAAGCTTACCGGCGTCTACGCGCCGAGGTTCTCGATCGGGTTCGGCCCGGCGCTGCTCAAGAAGCGGTGGGGAGAAACTGAGTACGTGCTCGCGTCGCTGCCACTCGGCGGATACGTGCGCATGGCTTCGCGCGAGGACGAAGCGACGGCGTTTCTCGAGGGCGGCAGTGAAAATTCTGCGACGGTTGCAACGCAGAAGGATGATTTTGACCCCAACGCGATGATTCCGTTCGGTCCAAAGCCCATTCCTGAATCGCGCTGGTTCGAGTCCAAGCCGCTGGTGCTGCGTCTCGTGATCATGCTTGCCGGCGTCACCATGAACGCCTTGCTCGCATACGTCATTTACGCCGGCTTGCTGCTCCATTCGGGGATGCCGACGCTGGTGCCGGTCGCTGCTGCCGTCACCGCCGGCAAGCCGGCCGCTGCGGCGGGAATCCAGGCGGGTGACAGCATCGTCTCGCTCAACGGGCACCCGCTACAAGGCTGGGAGACGCTCCTCGACAGCATCGGTGCGTCGGCCGGACGGCCGATCGACCTCGGAGTGATGCGCAAAGGTCAGCCCCTGCACGTCACGGTCACTCCCGCCCCAGAAGCGGTGGTCGATCCGGCGACCGGAAGGAAGGAGACGGTGGGGAGAATCGGTGTGATGGCTACCGAGGCATTTACCCCAATCTCCGCCGGCGCAGCGCTCGGCGCGGCGTGGGGACTCACGATCGACAACGGCAGCAAGATCTTTTCCGCGCTCGGAGCGCTCGCACACGGCGTGGGTGTCAAGGATCTCGGCGGCCCAATCGCGATCGCGCAGGTCTCCGTTCAGGCTGCTCGCAACGGCATCGAGACTCTGCTGTTGCTGGTCGCGCTGATAAGCATCAACGTCGCGGTTTTCAACCTCCTGCCAATTCCGATTCTTGACGGCGGCCAGATTCTTCTCAACGTTGCGGAGACCATCAAGGGCAGCGCGTTCAGCACCCAGACGCGCGAGCGGATTCTCAAGGGTGGATTGCTGATCATCGGCCTGCTGTTCGTGACGGTGATGTTCAACGACATCAGCAGAAACATGCAGAACATCGTAAAACTGCTGGGTCGACTGTTCGGACGCTCGGGCTGAAAACATTCCTGCAGGTGCGGCGTAGTGCTTTCATCCCAGGCCGGCATGAGCGAATACAACTCACAAGACTACCGCTTGACCGATCGGGCGCCGGATGCCGCCGCGCCTTATTCGGCAGGCGAGCTGACTCAGCCGCGCTCAGCAGCGGGCGTCGTGTCTTTCCTCAGCAGCAACGAAAGGAAAGGACGCTGGGAGATGCCCCGCCAGTTCCGCGCGCTGGCGGTGCTCGGCAACGTCGAGCTCGATCTGCGAGACGCACAGATTGGCTACGGGCTTTCCGTTGTGGAGGCAGTCGCGCTGATGGGCAGTATCGACCTCATCATTCCCCCGCATGTCACCGTCGAGTGCGATGGTGATTCACTGCTCGGGACTTTCACTCTCAAGTACGAGGGAAAGGCGAACCCGTCGCTGGCAAGCCGGGATCGGGTGATTCGGGTGACGGGAACGGCGTACCTCGGCGCCGTGACGGTCAAGGTGAAAGGCCCTGACGAGCGGATGCTAGACCGGTTGGCGCGAACGTTCGGGATGGATCGCCAATCGTAGCTCCAAGTCGTTGGCGCATCGGGAGATGAATTGAACGCGGGCGCGTGAGCCGCTAAATTCCATAGCTATGGCTTTTCCCGGCCTGGCGGAGCGCGTCGCCGAAGTCAGAAGCAGAATTGACGCGGCCGTGGCGCGGGGCGGACATCGCCAGCAGGTCCGGATCATTGCTGTCACGAAGACCCACGGACCTGATGCTGTCTCCGCCGCTTACAGCGTCGGGCTGCACGACGTCGGCGAGAACAAGGTTCAGGAAGCGTTGAAGAAGATGGCCGGTGTCGAAGTGCCGGTGCGCTGGCATTTGATCGGGCATCTTCAGCGCAACAAAGTGAAAGCGCTCGAGCAGTTCGTGCTTCTGCATTCACTCGACAGTCCGCGGCTCGCCGACGCCGTCTGTGCATTCGGCATTGCGCGCGGGCGGGCGGTCGATGCACTTCTCGAGCTCAAACTTTCGGGCGAAGAGTCGAAGGGCGGCTACAGTCTCTCCGATCTGTTGCCGGAGGCGGAACGGCTCGCATCACTTTCGGGCATCCGGATTCGGGGAGTCATGACAATGGCTAGCTTTACTGCGACTGAGTCACAGCTCCGTCGGACTTTTGCGGATGCGCGGGAAGCGCGCGCGGCGCTGGTTGGCGTTGGCCATCCGGCCGAGGAGCTTTCGATGGGAATGTCGAACGATTACGAGATCGCTGTAGAAGAAGGCGCGACAATGGTACGACTTGGAACCACCCTCTTCGGAGCGAGGGAGAAATGATCGACGAAGCCTTTCATCTCACACCACTGGACGTGCGGCGCTACGATTTCGGCCGCGCGCTGCGCGGCTACAACCCGGCGCGCGTCGATCAGTTCAGGGATCAGGTCGCGGAAGAGATGGAGCGACTCACCCGCATCAACCAGGACCTCGACGCCAAGGCGCGGAGCTTTCACGAGCAGTTGCGTGCGTTTCGCGAGCGCGACAAGGCGCTCAATGACGCACTCATCGCGGCGCAGCAGCTTCGGGGCGAAGTACGCGAGCAAGCCGAGCGCGAGGCACAGCTGATTCTGCGCGAGGCGCAGGCCGAGGGCGAGCGCATTGTCGAGTCGGCGCGCGCGGACGTGCGGCGGATGGAGGAAGAGCTGGACAATCTCGATCGTTCGCGCCGCACGTACCTGGCGCAGATGCGCACCCTGATCGCCCGCCAGCTGTCGGAGGTCGAGGCGTCCGACTCGCAGGTCGTGGCGAGCACGCTGCGGGGCGCCGGCTCAAACTCCACGGGATCTTCAACAGAATGACCGCGGTCCGCCCCGCCACGGCGGGAGGCGGGAAGGGGGAAGCGGGAAGCGAAAATTCGAGCAGACATTTTCGCCTGCTTCCCACCGATCGCTCGCCCGACGACCTCGAGCACGAGATGCTGGCTCTATGGAAGGAGGAGAAGCTCTTCGAGCAGACTCTGGCCGCCAGCGAAGGGAAGCCGGAGTTCGTCTTCTTCGAGGGTCCGCCGACCGCCAACGGCAAGCCGGGAATCCACCATGTCTTCGCGCGCACCGTAAAGGACTTGTTCTGTCGCTATCGCGCGATGCGCGGCAATCACGTTGCGCGCAAAGCCGGTTGGGATACCCAGGGCTTGCCGGTGGAGATCGAAGTCGAGAAACGAATCGAAAGCGATTTCGGGATCCGCACCGCCAAACAGCAGATCGAGAAGATTGGCGTCGCGCGGTTCAACGAGATGTGCCGCGAGAGCGTGTGGACGTACCGCGCCGACTGGGAGGAGCTGAGCGAGCGCATTGGCTACTGGCTCGATTACAGCGATCCGTACGTCACCTACTCCAACGACTACATCGAGAGCGTCTGGTGGGCGCTGGCGACCATGTTCCGTCGCGGCAGGCTTTATCGCGGCTACAAGGTGCTGCCCTACTGCGCCCGCTGCGGGACGACGCTCTCCAGCCACGAAGTCGCGCAGGGCTACAAGGACGTGAAAGATCCGAGCGCGTACGTCGCGCTCGATCTGGCGGAAGAAAACTCAACCGCGACGCGGCGTCGAATTCTGGTGTGGACTACCACTCCATGGACGCTGGTTTCCAACGTGGCCCTCGCCGTCAACCCCGACCTCGAGTACGTCGAGCTCCGCAAGCGCAAAGGCGCAGACGGCGAGACGATCATTCTGGCGATCAGTCGCGCCGCTGGCGTGCTCGGCGACGACTTCGCCGACCGCTGGGAAGTCGTGCGCTCGTTCCGTGGCTCGCAACTGGTCGGCAAGCGCTACAAGCGTCCGCTCGATTGGGTCGAGTACCCGAAAGGCAACCACGAGATCATCGTCGGCGAGTCGTTCGTCTCGGCCGCGGAAGGGACGGGCGTGGTGCACATGGCGCCGGCGTTCGGGGCCGACGATTACGCGGCCGGCCAGAGACACGGCCTTGCATTCCTGCAGCCTGTGGATCTTCGCGGTGAGTTCCCGGCCGACATGCCCCTCGTCGGAGGAATGTTCGTCAAGGACGCCGATCCGGTCATCCTCGAGGAGCTGAAGCGCCGGGGAATCCTCTGGAAATCGTCGCTCCACGAACACTCGTATCCCCACTGCTGGCGTTGCGAGACGCCGCTGCTTTACTACGCGCGTACGTCGTGGTTCATCCGTACCACCGAGTTCAAGGATGCGATGCTCGTCCGCAACTCGCGGGTCGACTGGCACCCGGTCGAGACTGGCGCTGGTCGTTTCGCCGGTTGGCTGACTGACAACATTGATTGGGCGGTATCGCGCGACCGGTACTGGGGAACGCCGCTTCCGATCTGGCTGTGCGACTGCGACGCCTCGCACGCGGAGGCGATCGGTGGATACGCAGAGCTCGCCGAGCGGACTGGTAAATCGTTGCCCGCGGATTTCGACCCCCACAAGCCGTTCATAGACGAATACACCTGGAAGTGCAGCTGCGGCGGTACCATGTCGCGCACGCCCGAGGTCATCGACGCCTGGTTCGATTCGGGATCGATGCCGTTCGCGCAATGGCATTTCCCGTTCGAGAATCGCGACAAGTTCGAGCGCTATTATCCGGCCGACTTCATCGCCGAAGGCATCGACCAAACGCGAGGCTGGTTTTATTCGCTGCTCGCGATCGCGACGGGTCTCGGCGAGGCGTTGCCCAACAACGTTCTGGCGCACGAATCACATTCTGAAAACGCGGTCGACACCGCGCCCTATCGCGCAGTCGTCGTAAACGACCTCGTCCTCGACGCTGAAGGTCGGAAGATGTCGAAGCGGCTCGGCAACATCATCGACCCCAAGTCGGTGATTCCGCGCTACGGCGCCGACGCCATCCGGCTGTTCCTGACGACGTCGAGCCAGATCTGGACATCCCGCCGCTTCGACGAGGCGGGCATTCGCGATACCGCCGGCAGATTCCTGCTGACGTTCAAGAACGTCTACACCGGCATTTTCGCCGAGTACGCCAATTTCGGCTGGGCGCCATCGAAACACGACCCTACGCCGAGCGAGCGACCGGCTCTCGACCGCTGGATCCTCTCTCGCCTGGCGACGGTCGAGGCCGAGGCGGATCAACAGCTCGAGAGATACGAGGCGACCAATGCCGCCAAGGCCGTCATGACCTTCTTCGACGATGACGTCTCGAAGTGGTACGTGAGGCAGAGCCGCCACCGGTTCTATGACGTGGACCAGCCGGACAACCGCGCCGCCTTCGCCACGCTGCACGAGGTCATCGCTGTCACGTGCCGGCTGTTGGCGCCCTTTGCACCGTTCGTCACCGACTGGGTCCACCGCGAGCTGACCGGGACATCGGTGCATCTAGCGCCCTTCAAGCGGGAGCATCCGGGGCAGATCGATGTCGATCTGGAGCGCGCGATGTCGCACATTCGGACCATCGCCACGCTCGGGCGGGCAGCCCGGGAAGAGGCAGGGGTGAAGGTGCGTCAGCCGCTGTCCAGAATGGTGTGCGTCGTCCCTGTGCCGGGTGTGCTTTACCGGGGCGCGGCCGAGCGCGCCCAAGCCCTGTTTGAGGAGCTGAGCCCCCTTCTGGCCGCCGAGCTGAACATTAAGAAAATCGAGTTCATCTCCAGCGCTGCCAACCTAGTAACTTTAAAGGCTAAGCCGAATTTCCGTTCGCTGGGTAAGAAGTTCGGCAAGGACACGCCGCTGGCAGCGGAGGCGGTGCAGGCTCTGGGCAGCGATGCGCTGCGTGATTTCGAGGCCGGCAAGCCGCTGTATGTCTCGGTTGGAAATGAATCGCGCGAGCTGAGCCCGGAAGATCTCACGATCGTGCGGAGTGCTTCGGGCGATTTGGTGGTGAAGGACGAAGCCGGCTATTTTGCCGCGCTCGATCCGACGGTGTCACGCGAGCTCAGGCTGGAAGGTCTGGCGCGAGAGCTGGTGAGCCGCGTTCAGCGACTGAGGAAAGAATTGGGTTTCGCGGTGAGCGATCGCATTACGCTCTCCGTCGTAGGCGGACAGGAAATTCAGGACGCGGTGAACGCGTTCGAGAAGTGGATAGCGGCCGAAGTGCTGGCGGTGAAGATCACCGTCGGCGAAAAAATCGACGAAACACACGCGACGCATTCGTTCGACCTTGATGGTCAGAACGTCGAAGTCGCCCTGGAGAGGGTTGGTTAGAACATGGCAACAGCAGCTAAGGGCAAAAAGCCGAAGGCTATGCCAAAAAAGAACCTGCAGCACTTCGAGAAGCGCCTGCTCGAGGAGAGGAAGCGCGTTCTGAAGGAGCTCGGGCATTACGACGAGACCTTCGGGTCGACTCCGCAGGGTGCGGACGGCGACCTCAGCGCATACTCGTTCCACATGGCGGATCAGGGCACTGACGCAATGGAGCGCGAGAAGGCATTCCTGTTCGCGAGCCAGGAAGGTCGCTTCCTCTGGCACATCGATGAAGCCCTGCGGCGGTTGTACCGGCATCCGGAGCAGTTCGGCAAGTGCCACAACTGCGGAAAGGATATCAGCTTCGAGCGACTCGACGCACTCCCGCACGCCAGATACTGCATCGAGTGCAAGCAGCGCGAAGAAGATGGAAAGCGCCAAGCCTAACCCGCCTCTTTTCTGGGGCACGCTGGTCACGGTGGTGGCGCTCGATCTGGTTACCAAGCTGATCGCCGCCGCCACCCTGGTGCCGCAGCACATTCCGCACGAGATAATCGGGAATCACCTGCGGCTGACGCTCGTTTACAATCCGGGCGCGGCGTTCGGCCTCAACCTTGGCGTTTACTCGCGCTGGATCTTCATGGCGCTGACCGCAGGCGCACTGATTATCCTCGGCAGGCTCTACAAGGCGACGAAGCAGGGCGATCTTCTTCGCGTGCTTGCGGTCGGGCTCGTGTGCGGAGGAGCGCTTGGGAATCTGATCGACCGGGTGCGATCGGCGGCAGGGGTGGTGGATTTCATCGACGTCGGTATCGGCGACCTGCGTTGGCCGACCTTCAACGTCGCGGACATGGCGGTCAGCGTTGGAGCGTTCCTGCTGGCGTGGGTGCTCTGGGGCGAAGAAAGGTCCTCCGCGGCCGTAGTTGCCACTCCCGTCTCGGATACGCCGGCGGAGAGCTAGGCCCTGAGCGACAGTAAAGAGTTTCCCGTCGAGGCGGACAGCAATGTCCGCCTCGATCTCTTTGTTGCCCAGCGGGCCGACCTGTCACGGACCCAGGCGGCGACCCTCATCGCGCTAGGGAACGTGCTGGTGGATGGACGGCGTGAGAAGGCGAGCTACCGGCCGGAGCCGGGTGAGGTCGTACGGGTCGAGATCCCGAAGGTCGAAAAGCGGACAATCACCGGCGAGGACATCCCGGTCAGCGTCATCTACGAGGACGACGCGCTGATGGTGGTCGACAAGCCGGCGGGAATGGTGGTGCACCCGGCGCCAGGGAACTGGACGGGCACACTTGTGAACGCGCTCCTCGGACGGGGCGGACAGTTGTCCGGCGAGGGAGAGCCGGAGCGCGCCGGGGTAGTCCATCGCCTCGACAAGGAGACTTCCGGGCTCCTGATCGTCGCCAAGACGGACCGCGCCCATCGGCTCCTGAGCGCGGCGATCGCGGCGAGGCGGGTCACCCGACGATACGCGGTCATGATCTGGGGACACCTGTCTCAGGACAAAATAACCATCGACAAGCCGTTAGCCCGCGATCCGCGAGACCGGAAGCGCATGGCAATCGTCAATAATGGTCGGCCGGCCAGGACCGACCTCATACGCCTTGCTCGGTTCGATGCGGGGGACCTTCTTCGTGCCCATCTCCATTCCGGACGGACTCACCAGATCCGCGTTCATCTCGCGTCTATCGGCCATCCTGTCATGGGTGACGACGTATATGGCGGAGGCGGAGGACGTCGTGTGGCCGGACTTCCTCCCAAGCGGCATTTCCTGCACGCGGCCTGGCTCGCATTCAATCATCCCGTGACCGGCAAGCCGCTCGATTTTCGTTCGCCGCTTCCTACCGATCTGCGCAACGCGTTGGTGGTCGTCGCCGGCGAACACGCCCAGCCCCCGGAGATCGACGCACTCACCGCGCTCGGATTCTATGAGTGATGCGGTAGAGGCGCCGCCGCCTCCTGATCAGGAGTTGGTCCACGAGGAGCCGCATGTCCCGACGCGGCGGCTGTTGCTTTTCAATCTTGGCCGCGGCTCCTTCGCCTGCGACATGGACGCTTTTCGCGAGATTGTCCCTCCCCAGCAGCTGACCCGCCTGCCCGGTGCGTCGGACGCCGTTTGCGGGCTCATCAATCTGCGTGGAACGATCGTGACGGTCATAGATGGCGGAAGGGCTCTCGAGATGCAGCCTTTCGCTCGCGACGAGGGGCTCATACTGATTGTCGATTACTTCGAGCGCTGGATCGGGATCGGCGTCGACGACGTGCGCGACATTCAGGATGTTCCGATCGATCAATTCGCGACGACCGACGGCTCGGAGCTCCCGGTTGCGGGCGTGGTCACTGCCGTGGTCGAAATCGAAGGGAAGAGGGTGATAGTGTTGGACATCAAGACGGTAATTCAGCAAGTCATCGGACAAGGGAGGTAGGGTGAGCAGCACTGTGCTGGTTTGCGACGACGCCGTGTTCATGCGGACGATGGTGAGTGACATCCTCTCTCAGGCCGGGTTTACGGTGGTAGGCGAGGCGGAGAACGGAAAACAGGCCGTGGAGAAGTACCAGCAGCTCAAGCCGGATCTGGTGACGATGGACATCATCATGCCGGAGATGGGTGGTATCGAGGCGGTGAAGAAGATCACCTCTATGGATCCCGCCGCCCGGATCCTCATGTGCAGCGCAATGGGGCAGCAGGCGCTGGTGCAGGAGGCGTTGCAGGCCGGCGCGCGAGACTTCGTGGTCAAGCCGTTTCAGCCCAGCAGGGTGCTCGAGGCAGTGCAGCGGGTCCTCGCGTAAGTGGATACCGGCCGCTACGCCAAGCTGTTTCTCTCGGAGAGCCGCGAGCACCTCTCCGAGATAAACAACGCGCTCCTCGATCTCGAGCGTGGGGGGAGCGACGCGGCCGTCGCAAGGTTATTCCGGTCGGTGCACACGATGAAGGGAATGGGCGCGGCGATGGGCTACACCTCGGTCGCCGAGCTTTCCCACGAGCTCGAGACGTTGCTTGACAAGGTTCGAAACGGTGCGCTGGTCGTGACCCGTCCGATCATCGACACGTTGTTCGCGAGCGTCGATACACTCGAGAAAGCCGTGGACCTGGCAACCGCCGCCAATTCCGAGCAGCTGGATGTGAAGGCGGCGATCGCGCGCATCCAGCAGGCTGCAGCCGAGGCCGCGCCAGCCGGCGGGGTGACGGAGCTTTCCCCGGCGGCACCTCCCGCATCATCTCCGAGCGCCCCGCGCACTGAAGCCGCGCCCGCTGCCCCGCAGAAGTCCGCCCGTCAGATCCGCATCGACGCCAAGCGTCTCGACACCCTGATGAACGTCGTGGGAGAGCTCGTGATCGCGCGCGATCGCATCGCGAAAATCGCCGACCAGATCGGCGATCCGTCGCTGATCGAAGCGACGCTGCGCGCTTCGCAGATTCTGGCCAATCTGCAGAACGAGATCATGACCAGCCGGATGGTTCCGGTGTGGCAGGTCTTCGAGCGCTTTCCCCGCGTCGTGCGCGATACCGCGCGGTCGCTGGGCAAGGAAGTCGAGTTCAAGATCGAGGGTCGCGAGATCGAGCTGGACCGATCGATGCTCGACGAGATGGGCGAACCGGTTCTGCATCTTCTGCGCAACGCACTCGATCACGGCATCGAGACGCCCGACGAGCGCGAGAAGGCGGGGAAACCGAGGGCGGCGACGCTGATTCTCACCGCGGAGCGTGATCGCGCTACGGTGCTGATTCGGGTTACAGATGATGGACGAGGCATCGACCAGAGTCGGGTGCTGCCGCGCGCCAAGAAACTCGGTCTAGTGGACAAGGACACGCAGCATCTCTCCGAGCAGGAGCTGGTGGCGCTCATTTCCCGCCCCGGATTCTCGACCGCCGAGAAAGTGACGGAGATCTCGGGCCGCGGTGTCGGGTTCGACATCGTCGCCACGCGCGTGCGCTCACTCGGCGGCTCGCTCGAGGTGCATACCGATGCGGGATTGGGAACCAGCGTCAGCATGCGGCTTCCACTGACTCTGGCAATCTCGCGCGCCCTGTTGGCGAAAGTGGAACAGGAGATCTACGCCATCCCACTGACCCACGTGCTCGAGACGTTCAGCCTGTCGCAGCCGATGCTGCTCGAGACGAAGGGGAAACAGGTCGTGGCGATTCGCGACGATCTTTTTCCGGCGATCTGGCTCCGCGAGCGGGTCGGGCTGACACCCCCCGAGAAAGCTGCCAGCGGGCAAGTCGTGCTCATCGAGCTTGCAGAGCGGAAGGCCGCTCTGATCGTCGACGAGTTCATCGGCCAGCAGGAAATCGTGGTGAAGCAGTTCGACGGAGTCAACGGCAGCAAAACTCTCTTCAGCGGGGCGACCATCCTTGGCGATGGGTCGCCCGCACTAATCGTGGACGCCTCCAGCCTTCTCTGAAATGACCAATCCCCGCAACACACCGTCCGGCGAGAGCGGCACCACGCTCCTCAGTACTGCGCGCCTCGATGCGCTGCGCGAAGTCGCCAACATAGGTGCCGGTCACGCGGCCACCGCGCTTTCCACTCTCACGGGCACGCGAATCATGATCAGCGTTCCGATGGTGAACATCGTGCCGCCTGGTGATTTCGTGCCCGAGATTGCGCCCGGTGTTGAGATTGTGGCGGTGCAGATGGCCATGAGTGGCGACATCAGCGGTCAGACTGTGTTTCTGCTCGCCGTCGACGCCGGCTTACGGCTCGCCGAGCGGATGCTGCGGCGCAAGCGCGGAACCTCGCCGAATCTCGGCAAGCTGGAGCAATCCGCGCTGAACGAAGCGGGCAACATCCTGGCAGGGGCCTACCTGACCGCGCTGAGCGATTTTCTCGACATGCGTCTGATGCTTTCTCCGCCGGCGCTCAATACCGGCCGCACCGGCGAGGCGTTGCGCACGCTAGGTGATCACGCGCCGCGCGTCGAATCGCCGATCCTTTGCGTCGAGACGGAATTCTTTCTCGAGGAGCCGGCGGAGAGTCTGCACGGTTTCTTTCTGCTCGTTCCCGATCCCAAGTCGTTCGACGCCATCTTCCGCGCGGTGCGCGTAGAGTAGCGCAATGAGTCCAGCGGCAACTGCCCGCGCACCGGCAGCCGCGAATGGCGGTGAGATCGAGATCCTGCGCTCGTTCGCCCGCCGGATCGATCCCTCCGATGCTGGCGCCTACAACAACCTCGGCGTTCTCTATTTCCGAAAGGGACTGACCGAGGAGGCGATCGTCGCGTTCTCGCGCGCGCTCGCGCTCGACGAGCGCATGGGCGTTGCGCGCCGCAATCTCGAAATCGCGTATGGCGAGAGCGGAATTCTGGAGCGGCGGCTCGAGGAGCTCGAGGACCGTCTTCGCGCCAATCCCGACGATCTCGAGGCGCTGGTCCAGAGCGGGATCGCCGAAAAGACGGCGGGGCGCCTCGACCGAGCTCACACGCTGTTCCAGCGCGCCATCGAGCTCGACCCGGACAGCTCGGTGCTCCACTTCCTGCTCGCCGAGACGCTGTACAATCGCGGCCTCCATGAGGAAGCGATGCGCTCGGTGCGGCGATCGATCGAGCTCCATCCGGAGAATCCCGACGCCCTCTATCTGATCGGATTCATCCTCGGTGACCTGGGCCGCGGCGAAGAAGCAGCGGAGGCAAACCGCCGCGCCGTGAACCTGAATCCGACTTTGGTGCGTGCGCAGGCAAACCTGTCGCTCGAGACCTACCGTCACGAGATGACGCCCAGCCAGCAGCAGAAAACACCGGCCGGAGCCCACATCACTCTTGGTCGCGCACTGCGGCAGAAGGGGTACTTCCAGGAAGCGCTGCGCGAGTACGAGAAAGCAATCGAAAGCGGCGAAGCCAACGCCGAAGTTCTGCAGGCGATGCTGGAGCTGTACCTCCTGCAGCGTGATACCGGCGCGGCGATCGCAACCGCGGATCGGTTCGCACGCGAGTTCTCACCGACCGCGAAAACGTGGAACAACCGCGGCGTCGCGCTGCAGCTGGAGGGACGCCACGCCGAGGCCGAGGACAGCTACACCCGGGCTCTGTCGGTCGACTCGAGCTATCCTTTCGCGCACAACAACCTGGGGGTGCTGCTCTGGCACAAGAACGACACCAAGGGCGCGATCAATTCGTTCCGCCGCGCGCTACAGGCGCCAGGTGCGCCGGTTGAAGCTCGCCTCAACCTGGCGCTCGGACTTTTTCGGCGAAAGCACACCGAGCTGGCGCTCGAAGCGTATCGCCAGGTGCTCGCGTCGGCGCCCGAGCATCCGGTCGCGTGGAACGGCATCGGTCTGATCCTGGTCGATCTCGAGAAATACGCCGATGCTCGCAATGCATTCGCGCGCGCGATCCAGGCCAACCCCGATTTCGCCGAAGCTCACTACAACATGAGCTTCACCCTCTCGAATCTCGGTGACTTCGCCGCGGCGCTGCGCGAAACGAAGCGTGCGCTCGCGCTTGATCCCATGTACACACCGCAGAAGCTCGAGCTGGCGATCGAGCTTCCGCACGAGGAGATCCGGCTCACCGTCGCGCCACCGATCACCGAAAAGGACGAGAAGCTCGAGCACGTCGAAGATTTCCACTTCGATCCGGCGATCATCGAGGAGCTGTTCGCCGAGAAGCCGGTGCGCCGGCTCACGCCGATCGCCAACGATGCGATGGCGGGCTTCGCGCTGGCGCGCGATCTCATCACCAAGGGACTATACGACCGTGCTCAGGCAGAGATCGCCAGGGTTCTCGCGCGCGGCGGCGACAAGGTGCTGGGACTGGTGCTGGCGGGCGACGGCTTCGCCGCGCAGGGCCTGCACGGCGAAGCCTTGGAGCGCTATCGCCGCGCCCTCGAGATGGATGAGCATAACTCCTTCGCTCGGCAGGGCACGGCTCGCTCGCTCCTCGCGCTCGGACGGCCCGATGAAGCGCGGCCGCACGCGGAAGCGCTGGTCGCGGCGGGGAGCACCGACGTCAATCTTCTTCTGCTCGCCGCCGAAGCGCGGGTCGCCTCGTTCGACAAGAACGGTGCGCGCGACATCCTCGTTGCGCTGCAGCGGAGCGAAAGCCGCAACGCGAACGTGATGAAGCGGGTCGGCGACCTGTACGCCTCGCTTGGCGACTCCACCGATGCGGTCGCCTCGTATCGCGCCAGCCTCGCCGCCGATGAGCGACAGGTCGACACCCGCATCTCACTCGGAAGACTGCTCGCCAATGCCGGGGATGATACCGGAGCCATTCGCGAGCTGGAGAGCGTGCTCGTCACCGCGCCCAACCACGACCTGGCCGTGGTGGAGCTCGTCGGCCCATACCGCCGCACCGGAAGATCGAGGAGTGCGCTGCCGCGGATCGTCGCGCTGGTGAGGCGCGATGTCTATCACTTCACCGCGCTGATCGCGCTCGGCGAGATCCTGATCGACCTGGCACGGGAGAGTGACGCGCTCAAGGCGTTCGAGCGAGTGCTGCGCTTCGATCCCAACCACTCCGAGGCGCTGCGCTATCACCGGCTGCTGCTGAGAGGGCGAATCTGATGGCGATCGAAGGACCACTGCGCGAGCTCGGCATCCACGACGTCTTCCAGCTGCTCGACCTGAGCCGGAAGACGGGAACGCTTCGGGTGCATTCACCGGAGCGAAACAACGAGGGAAGCGTCTACTTCGATGCCGGGACGATCGTGGCGGCGACGATGAAGAGCAACCCACACCTGCTGGGCACGATCCTCGAGCGATCGGGAAAGGCGACGCCAGCGGACCTGGCCCGGGCGACTGCGATGCAGCGCGCTGGCGACAAACGGCGCGTCGGCGAGATTCTCGTCGCCCACGGCATCGTGACCCCGCGCGACATCGACCGCTTCATGCGCCAGCAGATCGAGACCGTCGTGTTCGATCTGATGTCGTGGTCGGAAGGTTTCTTTTCCTTCACCGAGGAGCCGCCGCGGCCAATCAGGAAGGATATCGCCGTTCGGGTGAGCACCGAATCGCTGCTGATGGAAGGCGCGCGCAGAATCGACGAATGGTCGCGAATGGCTGACAAGATTCCCGACGCCCGGGTGACGCCCCGGCTCGCGCCGCTTGACGATGGACCGGAGTCGTTCATCGATCTCTTGCCGCGCGAGTGGGAAGTCCTCTCGATCATCGACGGCGAGCGCAATCTGCACGAGATCGGCAAGCGTCTGGTGCTGCCGGAGTTCGAGGTCGCGAAGATCATCTACGGAATGTTGAGCACGGGGCTGATCGAGATCGCCCCACAGGAGCACGATGGCGCGGGTGTCTGAGGCGGCGCGAATTCTGTTTGCGACGGCGATCGGCGAAGCGGAGCAGACCGCGCTGCTCCTCGACGCCGCGGGAACTCCCCTGGCCGGGAGTTATCTCGACGATCGCGGCCGCGACATCTCAGCCGAGATCGGCGCCGCGTTGAGCGGCGTCAGCAAGGAAGTATCCCGCTCGATGCGCCTGCTCGGGATCGGTGCGTGGTCGGCGGTGGTAGTGGAAACCGATGCCGCGACGATCGCGCTCGCTCCCGCCGCTGACGACACCATCGTTCTGCTGGCCTCGTCGTCGACTGTCCCACTTGGGCTGGTGCGTCGGGTGCTGGGCCGCTCGGTCGCGCTGGCCATCAACTGGCTGAGGGATCGGGCATGAGAGGAGTCAGCCAGGTGGTAGCCTCGCTGTCGCGAGTCCCCGGCGTCGTCGCCGCGATGGTGGTCGGCGCGTCGGACGGTCTCATCATCGAGGCGAGCCAGATCGTCGGACACGCGGCAGGTGCGACCGATACGAGGCGTCCAACCGCGGCACTCGCGGCATATCTCTACTCGAAGGTCAATCGCGCGTCCGACGCGGCGCGCCTCGGCATTCCGGCGTTCATGCGTCTGGAGGCAGAGAAGGGTCACATCTGCGTCGTCGGAGCGAGCGATGTAGTGCTCGTGACGATCGTTGCTCCAGATGCCAACCTCGGGCGAGTGAGGCTCGACATGATGAACGCAGCGAAGGACAATAGATGACGAATCCGACGGTCGCAGAAGCCTGGGTCGCCGCGCCGCTCAAACGGCTGATGGAAGACGCGCGCCTCATCTCCGGCGTACTGCTCTATCCGTCTGGCCGCGCCGTCGGTCAGTTCGGATTCTCGAACGCGGCCGATGTGATGTCGATTTGCGCCCTGACCTCGGCGATCAACGCCTCTGCGCGAGAGCTGGGGCGACAGCTAGACGGCAAACCGTTCTACGAGATGCACCATGCCGGGGCGGAGCGGCAGGTTTTCATGGCGCGTGCGGCGGCTGGAGCCCAGGAGTTTCTGTTCGTCGGTGTGTTCGACCGCGAGAGCTCGCTTGGTGTCGTCGAGATCTATTTCTCGGAATTCCAGAAGGCGCTCGAGAAGCTCCTCCCGGACAACCAGGCGGTTACGATCCGACCGTCGGGCGACTTCGAGGGAGAGCTCAATCGCAGCCTCGATGCTCTCTTCGGCCCGGTAGGAAAGAAGTAATGTCCGTCGTCAACTACGGCACCCGCGAGATCACCTGCAAGATCGTCTATTACGGACCCGGCCGGTCCGGCAAGACGACCAATCTGCAGCACGTCTATTCGCAGCTTCCCGAAGAGCGGAAGGGCAAGATGGTCTCGCTGGCAACCGAGACCGATCGCACTCTTTTCTTCGACTTCCTGCCGCTCGATCTCGGGACGATCTCGGGTTTCGCGACCCGCTTTCAGCTCTACACCGTGCCGGGGCAGGTCTATTACGCGGCGACGAGGAAGCTGGTGCTGCAGGGCGTCGACGGAGTGGTGTTCGTCGCCGACAGCCAGGCGCGGCAGATGGCCGAGAACATCGAGAGCCTCCAGGACCTGCACGCCAATCTCGCCGATGAAGGTCTCGATCCGCGCACCATTCCGCTGGTGATGCAGTACAACAAGCGCGACCTGCCCGCCGGCGAGCTGAGCACTCTGGAGGAGCTCGACGAAACGCTCAACTTCCGCGGTGTCCCGCACTTCGGGGCGACGGCGGTGAATGGTGGCGGGGTGTTCGAGACCCTGCGCAGCATTGCTTCGCTGGTGCTGTCACGACTCAGCGCACCGGCGGGGAAGGAATCCTGAGCGTGGCGAAAGAGCCGCAGAAGAGCCAGGAAGAGGACGGCGGCGAATTCGCCGATTTTCTGGCAGACGTCAGCCAGGAAATCGCGCAGCGGGTCGAATCCCTCGACCCCCGACCCAAGGCTGAGGCGGCGCCGGAGACGAAGAAGACTCCTGTCGCAGGCGAAGAGCGCAAGAAGACTCCTTCCGCGGCCGACGCCGGTCTCATCGCCGAATGGCCCGACATCGTGGACAGGATGATCGAGGAGATGCGCTAGTGGCCATCAAAGGCAGCCTCAAGGAGGCGAGTCTTCCCGACGTTCTGCAGCTGCTGTCGATGGGCAAGAAGACCGGCTGTCTCGGTCTCTCCTTCCACGACAGCTTCGGTCAGATCTACTTCGACAGCGGCCGCATCTGTCACGCGTCGATCGTGAACCGTCCGCTCGACACCGAGAACGCGGTTTACACGCTCTTCACCTGGACCAGCGGCACCTTCAACTTCGAGCCCAACGTCGAGCCGGAGGAAGGCTCCGAGCGCGTGTCGGTTGACCCGCAATCGCTGCTACTCGAGGGCGCGCGGCGCGTCGACGAGTGGTCGCTGATCGAGAAAAAGATCCCGAGCTTCGATGTCGTCTTCAGCATCGACCGGTCGCGCCTGATGCTCAATCGCGACCCGCTGTCGCCGGAGCAGGAGGCCCTCCTTCCACTGATCGACGGCCACCGCGACATCAACGGCCTCATTCGAGATTCCGCGCTCGGAGAGTTCGAGGTCGGCAAGGCGCTATACGGGCTTCTCAACGCGTCGTTTCTGTTGCCGGTGGGGAGGAAGCGCACGACGCCGACGCTGCCGCGCAATGCGAGCCCGCTCGAGCGTCGCGAGCTGGCGAGCGCGCTCTATCGAGCCGGAATGCACGACGAGGCGCAGCGGGAGTTTCGCGCCCTGGTCGAAGAGGCCGCCGATCCCGTGGCCTCGTTTCATCTTGGCCTCATTGCCCTCCGTGAAAAGGAGTGGTCGGGCGCGGTGAACGCTTTCATGACGGCTGCCCCCAACGCGGCGAACAAGACGACGCTGCTCCACAATCTGGCGCTCGCTTATGACCAGCTCGGGCAGTTAGAGAAGGCGCGGCTGGTGATTGACCGCGCTCTTTCTGTGGAAGGTGGCGCCGAGCCTCTGGTGCAGCTGGAAGCGGCGGTGATCGCTATCCGGCAACGCGACTTCCAGGCAGCGAAGGTCCGGCTCAGTGAAGCGCGCAGCCTCTGGGCGTCCGAGTCGCCACCGGCGGTATGGTTTCACTACGCCGCACAGGTGGCATCTCTCACCGACGATCCGGACCGCGAGATGCTGCTGCTTTCCGCCGCCATCGAGACTCACCCGGAATCGGCGGTACTGCTCAACAATCTCGCCGCTGCGCACCTCAAGCGCGGCGACTTCGCCGCGGCGCGCGACGTAGCCGAGAAAGGCATCGTCATCGCGCCCGAGCTGCCGCAGCTGCGTCGCAATCTCGCCGCCGCGCTCGAGGGCATCTCCCACGCCGAGCGATCCGACTCGAGCCAGTCATCGACTCTCTCGTAAAGGGCCGGTCGCACGTGATTCAGGGCGACGACGCGGGCTTCCGCGCGCTGATGGAAAAGATCACCCGCGATACCGGCTTTCGCTGCGCCAGCTACAAGGACAAGTGCCTGCGGCGGCGGATCGCGGTACGCATGCGTGCAAGCGGCGCCGTCACCGCGCACGAGTACGCGGGAGTGCTGGATACCGACCCACGGGAGTACGAGCGTCTGCTGCGATCGCTGACCGTCAACGTCACCAAGTTCTTTCGAAACCGGGACAGCTACTTGTCGATCGAGAGCAAGGTGATTCCGTCGCTATTCGAAATGGGCGACGAGATCCGGGTCTGGAGCGCCGGCTGCGCATCGGGCGAGGAGCCTTACTCTCTCGCGATCCTGATGCACAAGCACGCCGTGGAGACGCAGCGCGAGCGGCGACTGGATCAGGTCACCATTGTCGGCACCGATATCGACGACGATTCCCTCGGGGCGGCTGAGCGTGCCATCTACGGCGAATCCGCGCTTGCCGAAGCCCCGGACGAGCTGCGCGCCCAATACTTCGAGGAGATGGCCGGGCTGTACTCGGTTATTCCGCCGGCGAGGAAGCTGGTGCAATTCGAGCGGGCAGACTTGTTGAGTGATCCACCGCCGATCGCGAACGTACACCTGTTGGTATGCAGGAACGTCATCATCTACTTCGAGCGCGAAGCGCAGGATGCGCTGTTCGGCGTCTTCCACCGCGCGCTGGCACCTGGCGGTTACCTGGTGCTCGGCAAAGTGGAGACGCTGCTCGGTGAGGCACGGTCGATGTTCTCTCCCGTGAATGCGCGCGAGCGGATCTTCCGCAAGACGCAATGACCGAGACGCCGGTGAAGACGACCAGCGTACTGGTCGTCGACGACAGTGCCTTCATGCGCAAGCTGATCGCGGAGCTCGTCGAGTCGACGGGCGCGTTCAGCGTGATCGGCACGGCGAACGATGGAGTCGAAGCCTTGCAGAAGGTCCGCGCTCTGAAGCCGGACATCGTGACGCTCGACATCGAGATGCCGCGCCTCAACGGCCTGCAGGCTCTCGAGCAGATCATGGCCGAGATGCCGCGGCCGGTCGTGATGTTGAGCGCGGCGGGATCGGACCTCGGAAACGAGATGACGCTCCGCGCGCTCGAGCGCGGCGCGCTCGAGTTCGTCCGCAAGCCGTCGGGCCCGGTGAGCATTGACCTGTCGTCGGTGAGGCAGCAGCTGTTGTCGGCGCTCGATGCCGCCAAAGCGATGAACATGGGCGGCGTGCGGCCATCGGCGCCGAGTGCCGGCGAATCGGCCGAAGAGCGCGCGACAAAATCGCCCGACTCGGCGACACGCGTTGTCGTGATAGCTTCCTCGACGGGCGGCCCGCGGGCGTTGGCGGAGATCATTCCGAATCTGCCCGAGAGCCTCGGCGCTGCAGTAGTGATCGTGCAGCACATGCCGCGCGAATTCACCCGTCTCCTTGCTGACCGGCTCGGGACGATGAGCGATTTGTGGGTAGGCGAAGCGATGGACGGGAAGACCCTGCGCGAAAACCGCGTCTATGTAGCGCCGGGTGGTTATCACGTGACTGTGAGCGGCGAAGTGGGAAATGCTTCCATTCGCCTCGACACCAGCCCGCCGATGTGGGGAGTGCGCCCGGCGGCAGATCCGCTTTTCTTTTCGGCGGCTGAGATTTTCGGACCTGCGGCAATCGGCGTGGTCCTGACAGGGATGGGGCGCGACGGTGCGGAAGGACTGCGACGCATTCGCGAGGCTGGGGGAACGGCGATCGTTCAGGATCGCGAGAGCTCGATCATTTACGGAATGCCGCAGGCGGCGCTGGCTGCCGCCGGGGCCGACAGAATCGCGTCGCTCGCCGAGATCGCGCCGCTCATCGGCGGTTTATGCGCGAAGAGCGGGCGGGGCACTGGCGTATGACGGGTCGAACCATATCGTACGGGTTCACGGTTACCACCGAGGAAAGATGAACGGAGATGTCGATTACGATGCGTAGGATGATGGTTACGGGTGCCGCGGGCTTCATCGGCAGCAACTTCGTCCAATACTGGGTCGAGCAGCATCCCAACGACGGGATTGTCGCGCTCGATGCGCTGACGTACGCCGGCAACATGGCGAGTCTCGAGCCGGTAATGAAGCACGAGCGCTTCAAGTTCATGAAGGGCGACATCCGCGACGGCGACATGATGCGCGACATCATCAAGCGCGAAGGCATCGACACGATCGTGCATTTCGCGGCTGAGTCGCACGTCGATCGCTCGATCCACGGGCCCGACCCGTTCATCGACACCAACATCAAGGGGACCCACGAGCTGCTGAAGGCCGCGCGCGCGGTATGGACCGAGGACTGGTCGGGCGGCGCGCGCCGATTCCATCACATCTCGACGGACGAGGTGTATGGAACGCTGGCGCCCAACGCCGCACCGTTCACGGAGGACACGCCGTATGCGCCGAATTCGCCCTACGCGGCGAGCAAGGCGGCGGCCGACCATCTCGTGCGCGCCTATCATCACACCTACGGCCTGCCGGTCACGACCACCAACTGCTCCAACAACTACGGTCCGTACCACTTTCCCGAAAAGCTGATCCCGCTCACGATCGTCAACGCGCTGGATGGAAAAGAGCTGCCGGTCTATGGCGACGGCCTGCAAATCCGTGATTGGCTCTACGTTCGCGACCACTGCCGCGGCATCGAGCGCGTCCTGGAGAAGGGAAGGTTGGGCGAGACGTACAACCTCGGTGGAAACTCGGAGCGCAAGAACCTCGATGTCGTGAACGGCATCTGCGCTCATCTGAACAAGCTCTTCGCCGCTGATGCGAGTCTGAAGGAACGCTTTCCAAAGAGTCCCGCCGCCAAAGGTGCCGACACGGCCGAGCTCATTACTTTCGTCAAGGATCGTCCGGGCCACGACCGGCGGTACGCGATCGATGCGATGAAGGCCACCTTAGAGACCGGATACGGCCCGTCCGAGTCGTTCGACACGGGGCTGCTCAAAACGGTGAAGTGGTACATCGCAAACGAGCCGTGGTGGCGCGCCGTGATGGACGGGAGCTATCGCGAGTGGCTTGAGCTTCACTACGCAAACGGACGGCGGCCGGCCAAATAGGCCTTTGCGGCGGCGAGGAGTACTACTGTTGGGTTGACACCGATTTATCGGCGCTCTACACTACCACGCTTATGGCCAAAACCGATCTTGCCAGCGGGCCGCGAGCGATCCGTGAACCCCGATCGCGCCGGTCATGGGTGTATTGGGTGATTGCTACAGTAGTGTTGCTCGCCGGCTTCGCCGACCTCGCGCGAGGTGGCGAAACGCTCGCCCCGATCCTGCTTGTTATCGGGTATTGCGTGCTTGTGCCGCTGGCCATTCTCCGGTGAGGGCACGGGCTCGCTTTCTGCACCGGGCGAGTAGCTCAGTTGGTTAGAGCGCCTGCCTTACACGCAGGATGTCGGGGGTTCGAGTCCCTCCTCGCCCATTTCATGAAACCAGGGACCCACGGATCGGGAGGTGGGGTAAGAATGTTTACCGATTTGGAGGTTATACCATTGAAGGCACGTATTGGTAAATCAGGTCTTTCTCTCGCGCTGCTCACGTTGCTGGCCGCGGCTCCCCTGGCCGCGCAAAGCAAAACGGGGGACCGTGTGATGATCCCTACGCTTCAGAGCGCCGACAAGGACCTTGGCGTCCAGGCTGCTGAAGCGATTCGCAACCAGCTCACCAAGCAGACCAATCTGCGTGACCTGGTTGTCGTCCCGAAAAACGATATCAACAACAGTCTCATCTCCTCGGGCTACTCGACGACCGAGGCGCTGGCTCCGGGCGATGCAAAAGCCCTCGCCACGCTGGTCCGCGCGCCCCAGTACATCGAGGGCACCGTCGCCAAGACGCCGACCGGCTACAAGATCGATGCTCGGCTCATCATCACGCGCGACATGACTAAGGGTCAGGTCCTTGCGAGCGCGCAGGCTGCAAAGCTCGATGATGCTGCCAGCCAGGTCGCGCGCGAGATCAAAGACGCGCGCAAGCAGCTCCCCGCCGAGGAGCAGTGCCATAACAACGTCGTTCAGGGCAAGTACCAGGAAGCCGTAGCGGCGGCCAGACAGGGCCTCAACGGCAACCCGAACGCGAACATCCTCGGCATCTGCCTCGCCGAGGCCTATAACGGACTCAAGAATCAGGACTCAGTGGTCGCTGTCGCCGAGCGTGTGAGCGCTTCTGATCCACGCAACACCCCGGCGCTCAAGATGCTCGCAGAAGCCTACCGCGCCCGGAACGACACGACCAAGCGCCTCGAAGTTCTGAGCCGCCTGGCCGCCGCGGATCCGACCAACATCAGGCTCCTTCAGGATGTCGTGAACGAGTACGCGGCAATGGGACACGCCCCTCAGGCGATTCCGCTGGTTCGCGACCTTCTGCAGAACAATCCCGGAGATCCGGCGCTCCTGAACCTTGCCTGGCTCGTGTATCTGAACGCTGCGGGGCTCGACACTGTGCCTGCCACGCGTACGGCGACTTACGAGGCGGCGATCAACGTCGGTCTCGAGCTGGCCCGCGTTGACACTTCGGCGGCAAACGCGGACTACTACACGCGTCTCGCCGCGGCCTACACGACCATCAACCAGCCGCAGAAAGCCTCGGAAGTCGCGAGTCTCGCCGCGAAGAAGTTCCCGAACGATCCGAAGCTTTCTCTGATCACCGCAAACTCGCTCTACAAGTCCGGACAGCTGCAGCAAGCTGTCGATGCCGCGAAGCGCGCGGTGACCGCGGATCCGAAGAACGCCCAGGCCTATTATCTCCTGGCGACTATTCAGGGCGCTCTCAATCAGTACGATGACGTTATCGCCACGCTGAATCAGGCGAAGGCGAATGGCGGCGATCCGAACGTTCTATCGCAATTGGCACTGCAGCAGGGCAGCAACGCTTTCAAGACCGGCCAGGGCTCGAAGGACCGCGCTGATTTCCAGCGCGCGATCAAGTTCCTCCAGCTCTCCGACCAGCTCCAGAGCTCTGCGGATGCCAAGTTCCTGCTCGGCGCCAGCGCGTTCTCGGTGGGAGCAAGTGCCGCCACGGACGCGAACGAGAAAAAGAGCTGTGATCTGGCCCGGACGGCTCGCGATATGTTCAATCTGGCGTCGATGAATCTCCCTGCGGGCGGGCAGAAGTATCCGACCGAGGCCGCGCAGCTTCTGACGGCGATTCCGCAGTACGCGCCGGCGGTCGACAGTGAGGTGAAGCGCTTCTGTAAATGACCGACTCTGAAACCATGGCCGGCAGGTGGGACAGCTCCTACCATGCGCCGGTCATGGTCGAAGAGGTAGTCGAGCTGTTCAAAGGTGCGCCGCTGATTCTCGATTGTACGTTGGGCGGCGGGGGCCATTCAGAGGCCCTCCTTTCAAGCGGTGCCGCGGTCGTCGCAGTCGATCGCGATGAGGCGGCGATAGTGGAAGCGAGAAAGCGGCTGGCGCCCTACGAGGCGTCCGGCCGCTTTCTCGCGTTCCGGGGCAATTTTGGCGACCTGGACTCGATTCCCGGGCTCGCCGACCGGTCGTTCAACGGCATCCTCGCCGACCTCGGCGTCTCGTCCCATCAGATCGACGCCGACGAAAGAGGTTTCTCTTTTCGGCCTGGCGCGTTACTCGACATGAGGATGGACCGTCGCTCTACCGGCACCGCCGCCGATTTGCTGAACACCCTCGATGAAGCCGAACTCACCAGAATTTTCCGCGAATATGGAGACGAGCCGCGCGCCCGCCGGATCGCCCGTGAGATCACCCGACGCCGAGATCGAAAGCCCATGCGCGTGAGCGACGATCTGGTGGATGCTATCCGTGGCGCGCTCGGCGCGCGATCGGGGCCCGGCGATTTCGCCAGACTCTTCCAGGCGGTGAGGATCGCGGTAAACGACGAGCTGTCATCGCTCGAACGTGCCCTGCCAACGCTGCGCGATCGGCTCGAGCCCAGCGGGTTGATGGCAATCATCTCGTATCACTCCGGCGAAGACAGGCTGGTCAAGCACACCATGCGCGAGTGGAGTCTCTCCTGCACCTGTCCGCCGAAGCAGCTCCATTGCACGTGTCGCGGGCAGGCGCTCGGCAAGACCGTCACCAGGCGAGCGATGACAGCGTCAGTCGAAGAGACGGCCGCGAATCCGCGCGCCCGCAGCGCGAGATTGAGAGCATGGCGAAAGGCGGCGTAAAGTTTCGCGGCCGAACTCTGGTTGCGATGGTGCTTGCTGCATTCGTGGTGGTCGCGCTCGCGATTGTTTGGAGGCGCACCATCGGCATCGAGCAGTCGGAGCGGCTGGCAACGCTCGATGCGAAGCGGAGCTCACTCGAGAGCGACCGGGCGCATCTCGAGAGCGAGATTCGTGCAGCGTCCACGCGTCAGACCCTCGGTGCAACGGTCGAACAACGTCTTGGCATGCACATTCCAACCGATCGGCAGGTCGTGATTCTTCCCAGAGCAGAGAGCAATGAAAGCCCCTAGCCGCGTCGCCATCGTACACGGCTTCTTCGTGCTCTTCGCGCTGGCGCTGGTCGCCCGCGCGGCGAAGGTGCAGGTCGTTGACGGAAAGCAGTGGGCGGCACGTGCGACCCGGCAACACTTCGTCGCGTCGGCGTTGTCGGCGCCGCGCGGCGACATCCTCGATGCGAGCGGCAACATGCTGGTCGAGAGCCGAGCGATGACCAAAGTCGCGATCGCGCTTCCTGAAGTCCGCGACACCGGCTTCGTGATTCGCGCCCTCCGCCGAGCGAGCGTAGATGCCGACGCGCTGCGCGCCGCGATTGCGCGACGCCGGCGCTGGATCGATCTGCCGGGCCTCTACAGCGCTTCCGATGTGGCGTCGATCTCCAACATCAACGGGATCCATCTCACGCCCGTGCTCCAGCGCGTCTACGCCAGCTCGGCGGGGATCAAGCACATCGTCGGAACGCTCGACGGCCAGGGCCGCCCCGTCGGCGGGCTGGAGCTGGCGCTCGACACGATTCTTCGCGGAGACTCCGGGAAGGCGCGGCTGGCGCGCGATCGGGATGGTCGACCGCTGGATTCACCGGACGGCTGGACGGATCAGCCCAAGCCCGGGTCGACGGTGATGCTGACCATCAACAACGCTCTACAGGACATCTGCGAGCGACAGCTGGCGCTGGCGGTCGACAGCCTGCAGGCGGACGGCGGTGACATCGTGGCGATGAATCCCCACACCGGTGAGATTCTCGCGCTCGCCAGCAACCGGGTTGGACGCACGAGCTTCTCGAACACCGCAGTCACGGAGCCGTTCGAGCCAGGCTCGACGCTCAAACCGTTCGTCGCTGCATCGCTGCTCGAGAAAGGACGCGCGCGTCCGACCGACGTCGTCGATACCCACAACGGCCGACTCGAGCTCGATGGCCGCGTGATCAACGACGTGCACAAGGCTGCTTCTCTGTCGCTCGCGGATGTGATTCGCTACTCGAGCAACATCGGCATCGTCGAGTTCGGCCAGCGGCTCACTCCCCGCCAGAAGTACGAGACCTTCCGGGACCTGGGGTTCGGGATGCAGCTGGGTGTGCCGCTGCCGGCGGAATCTCCAGGCACGTTGAAGGAGCCGGATGAATGGTCGAAGCAGACGAGCGCGTCGATTCTAATGGGTTACGAGATCGCGGTGACGCCGTTGCAGCTCGTGACTGCATACTCGGCGATCGCAAATGGTGGTGAGGTAATGGAGCCGCACCTCGTGAAGGAGATACGGTCTCCGGAAGGCAAGGTCGTGTACCGCGCCGAGCCGAAGCCGATCCGGCGAGTGATGTCGGGCGAAGTCGCGCGGACGGTGCAGCAGATGATGCTGGCCGTCGTCCAGGAAGGCACATCGACGAAGGCCGATCTTGCCACCTTCGACGTCGCCGGAAAGAGCGGCACCGCGCGGCGGACTTCGGTGAACGAGGGTTATGTCCGCGGCAGCTACACTGCCTCGTTCGTCGGGCTCTTCCCCGGTACCGATCCTCAGTATGTCGTCCTGGTGAAGATCGACAACCCGAGGGGCGGTCACTACGGGGGCGGTGACATCGCCGCTCCAGTGACGAAGATCGTGTTGCGTGCCGCGCTCGCCGCGCGCGACGCAGCGCTCGACCGCGATGATCTCGCGGCGTCGGAGAAGATCGTTCCGACGAAGAGGGCTACCTCGTCGACAGCAGGCGCTCATGACGAGCCGATCTCGTCGGAGTTTGCCGGGAGCAGCGTCGACAAACCGGACCGCGACTCCTACGACCCGAATCGAAATGTGAGAGCGCGCGGGGCCGAGTATGGTGTCGCGCCGTACGTCGTCGATCTACCCTCGAAGCCGAGGCCCGCGCCGTTAGCGATTACTCCGCGGGCGGTTCCCGATGTGAGGGGACTCAACGTTCGGGAGGCGGTCCGCGCCCTCCACGCGGCAGGCTTTCGTGTTCGCCTCCAGTCGAGCGCATCGACTGGCACGCTGCCGGCGGCGGGAACGATTGCCGCACCGGGGAGTTTCGTTCAGCTCAGCATTCCCCTCGAATGAACGTCGTGCTCCGGGACATTATCACCGCGCTCGAGCAGCGCGGGCTATTGGTCGAGGTCAGGGGCGGGCTGCCTGCCTCAGCGACGGGGATCGCCGACGACAGCCGCAAGGTAGAGCGGGGCGAGCTGTTTATCGCCGTGAAGGGCTGGAACAGCGACGGCCACGACTTTCTCGATGCTGCGGCGAAACGCGGAGCGAGTGCGGCAATCGTCGAGGATCCGTCGAGAACTCGGTTGCCGGCGATCGTGGTGCGGGAGGGCAGGCGTGCTGCCGCGATCGCGGCGGCAACCGCGTATGGCGATCCCGCGCGCAATCTGACGCTCCTTGGCGTCACCGGAACCAACGGCAAGACGACGACGACGTCTATTATGCGCCATTTGTTCGATGATGGCACCGGGTCGAGCGCGTCGATCGGTACTCTCGGCGTACTGGTCGGCAGCGGCGGGAAGACGATGCCGGGAGGATCGGGGCTCACTACTCCCGGGCCCGTCGAGTTGCAGCGCGTCCTCCGGGCCTTGTCCGATGCCGGCGTTGCCACCATCCCCATGGAGGTGTCGTCACACAGCCTCGACCAGCGCCGTGTCGATGGTCTGGAGTTCGATGTGGTGGTGTTCACCAACCTCACCCGCGATCATCTGGATTATCACGGCACCATGGAGAGGTATCTCGAAGCGAAGGCGCGGCTGCTTGACTACCTCGAGCCGGGAGGCACCGCAATCATCAACGGCGACGCGGAAGAGTGGAAGTCGCTGAAGATCTCGTCGCGACGGCTGACCTTCGGCGTTCGCTCGAAAGCCGATGTCCGCGCCAGCGATGTGCGCTTCACTTCGGAGGGCAGCCGGTGGCGCATGGAGACTCCGGAAGGCGAAGTCGAGGTGCAGCTGCCTTTGATTGGCGACGTGAACGTGGAGAACGCCCTTGCTGCGGCCGCTGCCGCTTGCGCGCGCGGCGTGTCACCGGGGACGATCGCGGAGCGGCTCCAGACTGTGCCGCAGGTGCCGGGGCGCCTCGAGATATTGTCCACCAATCCGACGGTGCTCCGCGACTACGCTCACACGCCCGACGCGCTGGAGCGGAGCCTGACGACAGCCCGGGCGTTCACCACCGGCAAGCTCATCGTGGTGTTTGGCTGCGGTGGCGACCGCGACAAGGGAAAGCGTCCGCTGATGGGTAGGATCGCCGAACGCGCATCGGATTGCGCTATTGTTACAAGCGACAATCCTCGAACCGAAGATCCGGAGGCGATCATTGACGACATCGAAGGTGGAATGGGACCAAAGGGGCACGAGCGTATCACTGACCGGCACGCTGCCATTCAGCGCGCGATCGAGCTCGCGCGCGACGGCGACATCGTGCTCCTGGCCGGGAAGGGCCATGAGACTTACCAGATTCGCGGCACCACATCGTACCCATTCGACGAGAAGGAAATCGTGCGCGAGATGACGGCGGAGAGGAGTCACCGGTGAGCAGCGGCTTCTGGACACTCGATCGCATCGCGGCCGCTTTGGGGAACGAGGCAACCGGGAAATTGCCGCGCGGGTCAGAGTCGGTCACGGCGATCACTACCGACACGCGCAAGATCGCCAAGGGGAACGTGTTTCTCGCGCTGCGCGGTGAGCGATTCGACGGACATGACTATCTGCGCGACGCAGTGCGCGACGGCGCGGCGGCGGTGATCGTGTCAAAGGCGCCGGAGCTCCAATCGCTGGGCGTGCCTGTATTCGAGGTGCGCGACACCCTCGTCGCGCTTGGGGCGCTTGGCAGCTATTGGCGGCAAGCGTGGGGGAAAACGATCATCGGCGTCGCGGGCAGCAACGGGAAGACGAGCACCAAGGACCTGTTGCGAGCGTCGCTGGAGCGCGCGTACGATGTCCACGCGACTACCGGCAACCTGAACAATCGTGTCGGCGTCCCGCTCACGCTCCTGGCGATGCCGGCGGAAGCGGACGTCGCGGTCATCGAGCTGGGGACGAGCCTGCCCGGTGAGGTGGCGATCCTCCGCGACATTGCCCAGCCCGACATCGCGCTCGTCACTTCGATTGCAGAAGAGCATCTCGAGGGACTCGGCGATCTTGCCGGGGTTTTGCGCGAGGAGGCAGCCGCTTACGACGGCGTGGCGGTCGGCATTGCTCCGGCAGCGCAGCCCGAGATCGCCGAAGCCGCGCGCGGGAAGGCCGGGCGCGTCGTAGTCGCAGGACTCGACGACGCGGCAGATGTGAAGCCGGATCGATGGGAGATTGGAGCGGACGGACTCGGCACCATTGAGATCGGTGGCGTCACGATCAGGCCGCCGGTGAGAGGGCTGCACAATCTCAGGAACGCGATGCTGGCGCTGGCGGTCGCGAGGGAGTGCGGCGTCGCTTATGACGTCGCCGCCGAAGGGATCGCGAAGATGCCGCAGCCGAAAATGCGATCGTCTTGGGAACAGGTGGGGCAAGTGACGCTGATCAACGACGCGTACAACGCCAATCCAGGGTCGACGCGCGCTGCAATCGAGCTTCTCAAACGCACTGGTAGCGGACGACAGAGGGTAATCGTCCTTGGTACGATGCGAGAGCTGGGCGCGGCGTCCGAGCAGTGTCACGCTGACATCGCTGGCCTCGCACTCGCATCGGGCGCCGACATCGTCGCGGGGATAGGTGAGTTCGCGCCGGCACTCGAGAGGCAGAACGATGGCAAGCGGGTGATCACGGCGCGCGACGTCGACGACCTGTGGCCGCAGCTTCAGGAACGTCTGGAGCGCAACGCGATCGTGCTGCTCAAGGCGTCACGCGGTGTGCAGCTAGAGCGACTCGTTCCACATCTAACCACCTGGGCCACGGCATAGTGCTGAACTATCTACTCGTTCCATTCGTGGGACTGCCGCATTTCGGGTTTCTGCGACTGTTTCAGTGGATAACCTTCCGCGCCGCGGGTGCTGCCGTGAGCGCGATTCTGCTGACGTGGATCGTGGGACCGGGGATCATGCGCCGCCTCCGCCGGATGCGGCTGCACCAGGTAATTCGCGAAGGCACACCCGACGCGCACCAGCAGAAGGGCAGGACGCCGACGATGGGTGGACTGATCATCCTCGGCGCAACGCTGATCAGCACGTTCCTGTGGGCACGCCTCGACAACCGGTATGTCCTGATCGCGATGATCTCGATGGCGTGGATGGGCGCGATCGGTTTCTGGGACGATTTCCTGAAGCTCAAACAGAAACTGGCCGGTAAGAAAAACACCGGTCTCGTCGAGAGCTACAAGCTCGCCGGTCAGGTCACCCTCGGCTTCGCCGTCGGATACTATCTCTGGAAGCACCCACTCTCGAACCTTCCGGGGGCGTCTACGACTCTCCCGTTCTACAAGTACATCCTGATCGTGCCGCTCACTGCCGGACTCGGATGGTTATACGTGCTTTTCGTGACCTTCGTGATGACGGGAGCGAGCAACGCCGTAAACATCACTGACGGGCTGGATGGACTCGCCGCTGGTCTTACGGCGATCGCGGCGCTGACGTTCGCCTTCTACGCGTACGTCACCGGACGCGTAGATGCCAGCCAGTACCTGCACGTGTACTTCCTGCGCGGATCCGGAGAGCTGACGGTGTTTTGCGCGGCATTGATGGGCGCCTGTATAGGATTCCTGTGGTACAACACCCATCCTGCCGAAGTTTTCATGGGCGATACCGGGTCGCTGGCTCTGGGCGGGGCGCTGGCCGCAGTCTCGATCCTGCTCAAATCCGAGTTTCTGTTATTGATCGTGGGCGCGGTGTTCGTGGCGGAAATGTTCTCGGTGATCCTGCAGCGGTTCGTCTTCAAGTATCGAAAACGCAAATACGGTCTGGAGTACGCGCGCGAGCATCGGGTATTCAAGCGAGCGCCTTTGCACCACCACTTCGAGGTCAAGGGGTGGGATGAAGCGCAGGTCGTGGTTCGGTTCTGGATCATCGGAGTCCTGGCCGCCTTTATTGGACTGAGCACGCTGAAGTTGCGATGACCCCGCGCGAGCTCGTGCCGCGCGAGAGGGAGATCGCCATCATCGGTCTCGCTCGCAGCGGCCGCGCCGTGGCAATGCTCCTGCGCAAACACGGCTACAACGTATACGCCTCCGATGTCGCCTCTTCGCCCGACACTGGTCGGTGCGCGGAGGAGCTCAGAACCCTCGGCGTGGCGGTGGATGTCGGAATGCACGACATCGAGCGGCTGGCCCGCGCCGGCCTGGTGGTGACGAGCCCCGGCGTGCCGCCCTCGGCGCGTCCCCTTTCCTTCGCGCGGGAGATGGGAATCCCCGTCGCCAGTGAGGTCGAGATCGCGCTCAACTTTCTCGAGGGCGTGCGGATTATCGCGATCACCGGCACCAACGGTAAGACAACCACCACCGCTCTGATTGCGCACCTGCTGCGCGGACTCGACCTCGAAGCCGTTGAAGCGGGCAACATCGGCACTCCGTTGTCCGAGGTCGCGAATCGCGAGCGGCACCCCCAGTGGATCTCACTCGAGATGTCTTCGTTTCAGCTGCACGACACTCCAAGCCTCAAGCCGGTGGTCGGCGTGCTGACGAACCTGAGTCCCGACCATCTCGATCGTTATGCGTCCGTCGCGGAGTACTATGCCGACAAGGCGCGGCTGTTCGCCAATGCCGACGGCGACTCGATGTGGGTGATCAACTCCGATGACAAAGCCGTAGTCCAGATGGCGCGCGACGTGGCGGGAATCAAGTACACCTTCTCTTTGCACGGGGAAGCAGACGCGTGTATCGAGGAGCGAACGGGTCAGCTGATGGTCCTCGGCGTTCCTCTCATCCCGCGTCGCGATCTGCCGCTGCTCGGCCAGCACAACGTCGGCAACGCGCTAGCAGCATCGCTGGCGGTGATGGCGGCGGACCGGGAGCACCAGACGCTGCAGGCGCGAAAGGGGATCGCGCGGGCGCTGACTACTTTCCGGTCGCTGCCCCACCGTCTGGAGCTCGTCGGCGAGTTCGCGGGCGTGCAATGGATCAACGATTCCAAGGCCACCAACGTCAGCTCGACAGCGGTAGCGATTGACGGGATGGAGCGTCCGACCGTCCTATTGCTCGGAGGGCGGCACAAGGGTGAAGCGTACACCAGTCTTGCCGATTCGGTGAAACGAAGGGTCAAGCGGGTGATCGCGTACGGTGAAGCTGCGTCGCTCATCGCCAAAGATCTGCGGCCGGTTGTCGATGTCGTTCGGCTCGGCTCCGATTTCAACGAGGTGATGGAGACCGCGCGGGCCGCCGCCGCGCCCGGCGACGCGGTGTTGTTGTCACCGGCGTGCTCGAGCTACGACATGTTCTCGAACTACGAGGAGAGGGGCGAGCGCTTCCGGGCGCTCGCGACGAAAGGAGCCTGATGGAAGCTGCACATATCACCCACCGATGGACCATGGGCATCGAAGCCCGGGCGCTGGTGATCATCACCGCCGTGCTTCTCGCATTCGGGTTGGCGACGGTCTATAGCGCCAGCGCGATCGTGGAGATGCAGGCCGGATACGGTCATGCGCATCTTCTGGTTCGGCAGCTGATAGGGATGGCTCTTGGCATCATTCTGTTTGCCATCGCCGCCAAGCTCGACGCGGAGATCTGGGAGAAGTGGGCGTGGCCGCTGATGATGCTCTCGCTGGTTCTGCTCCTAATCGTCATTCTGCCGTTCACGGCAGGCATTGCACCGCGCGTTCACGGCTCGAGGCGGTACCTTTTCGGCAGCTCCATCCAGCCGTCTGAGCTCGCCAAGCTGGCTGTCATCGTCTGGACATCGATGCTGGTGATCAAGAAGGGTCCGGCGCTGAGGCGGCTCACCAAGGGCCTGCTGCCGTTTCTGGTGGTTATCGGCGCGCTCGACATCCTGGTGATGCTCGAGCCCGATCTATCCACGGCGATGCTGTTCACTCTGGTGATGGGAATCGTGCTGTTCGCCGGTGGCGTCCGGGTCGGACACTTTGTCGCGCTCGGGGTGATGCTGATCCCGCTGCTTTACGTAAAGCTCGAGCGGCTCAACTACGTCCTGCTCAGGATGTCGGCGTTCTTCGATCCCGGCGCGGCGCCGCTCGAGGTCAGCTACCAGCTGCGCCAGTCACTGATCGCCGTCGGGTCGGGGCAGATCTTCGGCGTCGGCTTCGGGCGGGGCCGGCAGCAGTACGGCTTTCTGCCGTTTGGGTACGACGACTTCATCGCCGGCCACATTGGCGAGGAGTGGGGATTCGTCGGTCTCGTCGTTCTGATCCTGATATTTGCGCTCTACGCGGCCCTCGGTTTTCGGATCGCCAGGAAGGCGCGATCGCCCTTTCTGCAGCTGGTCGCGGTCGGATTGACTGTGACCGTCGTGCTCACTGCCTATCTTCATATCGGCGTGGCAACCGGATTGCTTCCCACCACGGGGTTGACTCTCCCGTTCATCTCGTACGGCAGGTCCAATCTGGTTCTTTCCCTGATCATGACTGGCATCCTCGTGAACATCGGCAGCACTCGTGAAAGAGTTTTTGGCGTAGCGGCGACAGACCCTCTCGTTCTTCGCGCGCTTCCCGCGCGATGAGGGTGATCTTCGCAGGCGGTGGCACGGGCGGGCATTTATATCCCGGCCTCGCCATCGCGCGCGCACTAAAGACCGCTAATCCCAAAGTCGAGCCATTCTTCATCGGGGCCAAGCGCGGAATCGAGCGCGACGTTCTTCCGCAGGTCGGCTTCGCATTCGAGCTCCTCGACCTTCATCCCCTCTATCGGTCGCGGCCGTGGGAGAACTGGAAGACCCTGCGCGGCGCAGTCGGCGCGTGGCGGATGATTGCGGGCGAGGTTCGGAGCGAGCCGCCTGCGTGCGTCATCGGAACCGGCGGCTACGCATCGGGCCTTACCCTCGCCTACGCCGCGTCGCATCGGATCCCCTACGTGCTGCAGGAGCAGAACACCTTCCCCGGAATCACGGCGCGGTTCTTCAGCCGTTACGCCGCCCAGATCCATCTCGGTTTTCCCGAGGCGCGACGGCACATCTCACCTTCAAAGACCACCCAGGTATTCGACAGCGGCAACCCGATCGAGCCACCGCCCGTCGATGCCTTCGACAAGGCCCCGGCTCGCGCGAAATGGGGATTTCCGCCGAGTGGAGGGAGAGTGCTCCTCGTGTATGGCGGCAGTCAGGGGTCCAAGGCGATGAATGACGTTGTCGCCGCATGGGTGCAGCGCGGACTGCCGAAGGATCTCTACATCATCTGGGCGACCGGCAAGGCCAACTACGACCAGCTTGCGCACCATGGCAGCGCGCGTGTCAAAGTGCGAGCCTACATCGCGCCCATCTCCGAAGCCTACCGTGCCGCCGATTTTGCTCTCTCGCGTGCTGGAGCGATGGCGACCGCCGAACTCTGCGCATGGGGAATTCCCGCGATCGTGGTTCCGCTGCCCACGGCAGCCGCGGATCACCAGACCGAAAACGCCAAGGCTCTTTCCGCCGCCGGTGCGGCGGAGATGATTCGACAATCGCAGCTGACTACCGATTCGCTGTCGGGCGCGGTGGAGTCTTTGCTCGCCAGCCCGGACAAGCTCGCTGCGATGCGGACGAAATCGCTGGAGCGCGCGCGGCCGACGGCGGCCGCCGACATTGCGCGACACGTACTGCAGCTGATCGAGCGCGACCGGCACGCGCGCTGATATTCTGGTAGCCGCCACATGACCATGACGCGAATCGATCCAGGCGATCCACGTCCGGTGCACTTCGTGGGAATTGCCGGTTCGGGAATGCGCGCGCTCGCCGAGCTGCTGGCAAGGCGTGGCATCAAGGTGACCGGCTGCGATGCCAGTCCGGGCTCGATCCGCGATCTCGAGACCCTGGGCATCGAGGTCACGCGCGGCCACAGCGCCGATCACGTCGCGGGCGCGCGTGAGCTGATCGTGACCTCCGCGATGCCGAGGAATCACCCCGAGCTCGAGCGCGCGCGCGAGCTCGGCATCCCGATCACCAGGCGCGCCGAAGCGCTCGGCCGCGCAGTGTCTGGTGGGCGCGTGGTCGGAATCTCCGGCACCCATGGCAAGACGACCACTACGGTGATGACGACCGCTGCGCTCGCCAGCGCGGGATTGCGGCCCACTGGTATCGCCGGCGGCCGCGTCGCAGAGTGGAGCGGCAACCTTCGCTACGAGTCCGACGAGCTGTTCGTCGTCGAGGCCGACGAGTACGACCGCTCGTTCCTGACGCTGTCGCCGAACGTCGCGGTGGTGACGAACGTCGAAGCCGATCACCTGGACATCTACAAGGATCTGGACGACATCACCTCGACGTTCTCGCGCTTCGTCAAAGGGGCAGCGGCGATCGTTCTGTGCGATGACGACGCGGGTGCGCGCTCAGTCGCGATGCCCTCGAGCGCCGAAGTCGTTCGCTACGGCATGACCTCGCGCGATGCACGATTGGTGGCGCGCGACGTCCGGTCGTCCGGCCGATCGACCGCGTTCACCGTTGTGCACGATGCAGACGTTCTGGGTGAGCTGCAGCTGAACGTGCCGGGCCATCACAACGTGCAGAACGCCTTGGCCGCCATCGGCTGTGGTCTCGTACTCGGAGTGACCCTCGACGCGATGCGTGACGGGTTGGCGAAATTTCGCGGCGTCGATCGCCGGTTTCAGCATCTCTGCGATGTCTCGGGTATCGCCATCATCGACGACTACGCACATCATCCGACCGAGATCGCGGCGACCCTCCAGGCTGCGCGCGCGTCGTATCCCGGCCGGCGAATCGTGGCGGCGTTCCAACCACATCTCTTTTCGCGTACGCGTGATTTCTCCGATGCGTTCGGTGCTGCGCTGTCTGAGGCAGATTGTGTGTTTCTCGCCGAGATCTATCCAGCCCGCGAGCAGCCGATACCCGGCGTCACCTCGGAGCTGGTCGCGTCGTCGATGAAACAAGGAGGGCGGCCGGTGACCTGGCAGGGAGAGCGGTCGGCGCTGGCGGAAGCACTGAGTCAATTCGTGCGTGAGGGAGATGTGGTCATCACGATCGGAGCAGGAGACATCACCCAGACTGGTCCTGAGCTGCGGCAACGTCTGGAGCAGCGCTGATGGCCTTTCGCGACCGGCTTCACAAGCCCGGCTGGAAGATTCTGGGGGCACTCCTTCTCATCGCGGTGATCATGGCGGCGGGTTGGGGTGTGCAGAGCGCCGCTCGGCAGATGGCGTTCTTTCGGGTGCGAAGGGTCGAGATCCGAGGTGCCAGGTATCTCCAGCCAGGCGAGATCATCGCGAGGATGAAGATCGACACGCTCGCATCACTCTGGAACGACCTCGAGCCCTACCGGCAGAGAGTGAAGCAGCATCCGCAGGTTTCCGACGCTTCGATCAGCCGGCGTCTCCCGGGAACTCTGGTGGTGACAATCCGGGAGAATCTTCCCGTGGCGTTGATCCAGACGCGCACCGGATTGCTCGCTTATGACTCGCTCGGCACCCAGCTCCCGATCGACCCATCGCGAACCAGTCTCGATCTGCCAATTGTTGCGAGTCGCGATCCCGTTCTTCTTAAGCTCGTCGGGGCCATTCGCGCCGTCGTTCCGAAAGTATTCGCGCGGATCGAGGAGGTGCGGCGAACGGGGAGGGACGAGATTCTCCTGACCCTGTCTCGCGACACCAGCGAAATCCCCGGTGGCGCCGCCGCTTCTCCGGCCGCCGCGCTGCGTGTTCGGGTTCCTGTAGGACTGTCAGTGGAGCGGTTGGCCGATATCTTTCCCGTTGAAACCGATCTCGCGCGTCGGCAGGCACACGTTGACGAGCTCGATTTACGTTATCGCGATCAGGTGATCGCAAGGCTGCAATGAATCCCGAAAACATCATCGCTGGTCTCGACATCGGATCTGCCAAGACAACGGCCGTAATCGGCCAGGCGGCCATCGGCACCGACGGCAAAGGCACTCGCGTCCTGCGGATTCTGGGCGTCGGTCAGGCGAGAACGACGGGTCTGCGGCGCGGCATCGTCTCGGACATCGAGGAAACGACACGCTCGATCAAGAAGGCGATCGAGGACGCCGAGCGGATGTCGGGGACGAAGATCGACACGATTTTCGCCGGCATCGCCGGCGAGCACGTGCGCGCGATGATCAGCAAGGGAATCGTGGCGGTGAACGGCGACGAGATCTCCAAGGCGGACGTCGATCGCGCCAACGAAGTTGCGCGTGCGCAGCCGGTGCCTCAGGATCGCGAGCTGCTGCACGCGATTCCACAGGAATATTCCGTCGACAAGAATCAGGGAATCCGCGACCCGATCGGCATGATCGGCACTCGGCTCGAGACGGAGATGTATCTCGTCACAATTGGCGCATCACCGGCGATGAATCTGCGCAAGTCGGTCGAGCGCGCGGGTTATCGGGTGCAGGAGCTGGTGCTCGAGCCACTGGCGAGCGCGCTTGCCGTTCTGACCGAAGACGAAAAGGAGCTGGGCGTCGCGCTGGTCGAGATGGGTGCCGGCACTACCGACATCGCCGTTTTTCATGAGGGAAAGATCCGTCACCTCGGCACTGTGAACTACGGCGGCAACAACGTCACGAGCGACATCGTGCAGGGAATGGGGGTGACGCAGTCGGACGCCGAGCGGCTGAAGGAGCGTTACGGCTGCGCGTACGAGCCGCTGGTCGATCCGAACGATGTGATTCAGCTGCCGAGTACCGTTGCGCAAGGCGAGCGCCACATCCAGCGCCAGGTATTGTCACACATCATCCATCAGCGGATGGACGAGATCTTCAATCTGGTGCTCAACGAGATTCAACGCGCCGGATTCGCGCAACGCTTGAATGGCGGCGTGGTGATCACGGGTGGCGCAGCGGCGATGCAGGGCGTTGCCGAGCTCGCCGCGGATGTGTTCGGCACGGGCGTTCGGATTGGATTTCCCGAGGAAAACATCGGCGGGCTCGCCGACTCGGTGCAGGCCCCGCGTTTTTCGACGGTCGTTGGGCTCGCGCTCTACGGTGCGCACCGCACTGCAGCCGGATTTGCCCCCAGTGGCCGCCATCGCGCTCTCGCCGGCGTCGGCGTCGATCGGTTTACCAAGCGCATCAAGACCTGGCTCGAGGATTTCTTTTAGCCGCTTAGCTTTGAGCGGTCGCTTCTTGGGATCGTTGCAGGTCAGTCGGGCGAGGGGTCGTCACGCCGAGGACGCTCGCTCGGGCGGAGCCGCTAACTACGCTCGTTCGCTCCGCTCACTCGCGCGTCTCCTGGTCGCTCGCTGAACCTCGGCTTAGACGACCCCTCGCCCTCCTTCCCATTGACATCTTCCGAAAGCGCCAGGTCCGCCGGCTGCGCGCCTAAAAGCAATCTCTCGCTTAACCACCAACAGCTCGCGCGCTTCGCGCGCGCGGCGCCACGCGCCGCCCGTCCGAGCTTTGTACAATCGTGGCTAGCGAGTGGGCAGCGCGGGGTACTCCCCGCACGTTCTGACGGTGCGGGCAGCTGACAACGCGCTTTTGCAGATCCGTGCAGGGAGGCGAGGGTGTCCTCGCAGGGCGCACCCACTTTGCGACCAGGAGACGCGCGACCGAGCAGAGCGAGGGAGCGTAGTTAGCGGCTCCGCCCGAGCAAAGTGTTGCGGCCGGAGAGGACACCCGCGCCGACCGCGAGCAGAGATGCGTCCGAAGCGCATTTGCGCGGTCCGCACTATGAGAAAATCATAAACGTGTGGGCAAAAAAAGCGGTGTGGATAACTCGCTTGACACGCATTGTACTTTTTTTGGCCTCAAGTCGTCTTTGGCTATGGTACGAATCGATTAACGGTCTTATACTAGCCCGAGATTTTTTTCCACAAATCCCGCAGTGCCGGAGTTTCCAACCCGATGATATTCGAATTCGAGGAGAACACCTCACAGAACGCCCGCATGAAGGTCGTCGGCGTCGGTGGGGGTGGCGGAAACGCCGTCAATCGAATGATCGAGGAACACCTCGAAGGCGTCGAGTTCATCTCGGTCAATACGGACGCTCAAGCTCTCCTGAATTCGAAGTCAGACGTCAAAATCCAGATAGGTAAGAAGCTAACGCGTGGGTTAGGCGCTGGTGCGCGGCCGGAGATCGGGAAACAGGCCATCGACGAAAGCAGGGAAGAAGTCGCGCGGGCAATGCATAACGCCGACCTCGTCTTCGTGACCTGTGGCATGGGTGGTGGAACTGGAACGGGTGCCGCACCCGTCCTTTGCGAGCTCGCTCGTGAAGCTGGTGCCCTGACAGTTGGAATCGTCACCAAGCCGTTCTTGTTCGAAGGCCGCAAGCGCATGCGCCAGGCGGAGCTCGGCATCGCCGAGATGCGGAAGAACGTCGACACCATGATCGTCGTGCCCAACGAGCGCTTGCTTGCTGTCGTGGGCAAGGGAATTCCTTTCCAGGACGCCCTCAAGAAGGCCGACGAAGTGCTTCTGCACGCCACCCAGGGCATCTCGTCCCTGATCAGCGTCACCGGTCTCGTCAACGTCGATTTTGCCGACGTCCGCACCGTCATGCAGGAAGGCGGATCCGCCCTCATGGGCACCGGCATCGGCCGCGGTGAAAACCGCGCCATCGAAGCGGCCCAACAGGCAATCGCCAGTCCGCTGCTCGACAACGTCTCCGTCTCGGGCGCAACCGGCGTGCTGGTCAACATCACCGGCGGCGCAGACCTCACCCTCGGCGAGGTCCACCAGATCAACGAGATCATCCACGACGCCGTCGGTGAAGACGCCGAGATCATTTTCGGCGCCGTGCACGAGCCGGCGATGCAGGGCGAGATCAGGGTCACCGTCATCGCGACCGGTTTCGACCGCCCCCAGACTGCGTCCGTGCAGCCGCCGACGGTCGTCGCAACGCCTTCGCCGATCATCCGCGGCGCACCGGTAATTCCCCTCCGTCCGCCGCGCGGAAATGGTGCAACCAGAGCACCGCTCGAGCTTCCAAAAAGAATCACTCCAACCAGCAATCCACTCGTGACTCCGGAGCGGGATCGTTCGTCTCCAGAACAGGATCTGAGTGATATGGAGATCCCGACATTCATTCGGAGACAGATGGATTGAAACACGCACCAGTCAGACCTGTCGGCTATGTAGTCGTGGCGTTCCTCGCCGCGATCGCCATTTGGCTTACCCCGAGCCTCGAGAAGAAGCAGGTCTTCGCAATGGAGCCGGTGGTCGTATCCAGACCCGGGCTCGAGCCAGCTGATTTCCAGCTGAAGCCCATTTTCGTCGAAGCATCCAACACCGAGCTCGTCGACACGCTCGCGATCTCGGGTGTCATTCAGTCCAGCCTTTACAACGCGCTCAACGAGAGCGGGGTCGGCGTCCTTCCGCCTTCAGCCCGCCACCAGCTCGCCTGGAGACTCGCGGACATCTTCGAGTACAAGGTCGACATGAGCCGCGACCTGCGTCAGGGCGACAAGTTCCACTTGCTCGTGGAGCGCCTCCAGAAGCCCAACGGCGCCATTATCGTCAACAAGATCCTCGGTGCGAAGCTGGCTTTGTCGGAGCTGCAGAAACCGATCGAGGCGATCCACTTCGAGACCCCGGGTTCCAGCACCGATCAGTACTACGACGCCAGCGGCATGTCGCTGCGCGCCGCGTTCCTGCGGGCTCCTGTTACATTCCGCCGCATCAGCAGCATTTTCGGCAAGCGCAAGCATCCGATCTTCGGTGAGTGGCGCAATCACACCGGCACTGACTACGCGGCCGCCGAGGGTACTCCTGTTCGGGCGATCGGCGACGGCGTCGTGATCTTCGCCGGCAAGCGTGGTGGGTACGGCAACATGATCGACATCCAGCACCGCAACGGGATGGTCAGCCGCTACGGTCACATGCGCAACTTCGCCAAGGGAATCAAGCGCGGCAGTCACGTCGCGATGGGATCCACCATTGGCTACGTCGGCATGACCGGTTGGGCGACCGGTCCACACCTTCACTTCGAGATCAGAGTAGACGGCGTGGCGAAGAATCCACGCCTGGCGCTCGACAGCAGAAGTGGCGAGCCGATTCCGGCCAGTGAGCGGGCGCTGTTCCAGAAGATGCGCAATCAAACGCTCGCCAGCCTCAACGAAGCGCAGCTCGCGACCATCGCAGAATAAGCACGCGTAACCCTCGCACGGCTTATTTTCCAACCCGGACATTCGCTGTCCGGGTTTTTTTTCGCCCATCCCAGCAAAATACTGAATGGCAGGCAGAATACTTCGGCGCGCGGGAGATTTGCCCTCCCGCTCGCTCTGGAACAGGATCAAAGACGTCGCGCTAACCGATGTAACCGTGATCGCCCGTGCCGGCGACATTCGCGGCTCGCTCGAGCAGCTGGAGGAGATTCTGCTGGCCGCTGACTTCGGGGTGCCGACGACGATGAAACTGGTCGCCGACATCGAGGCCCAGGCTCGGCGTGGAACGATCAAAACCGAGGAGCAGTTTTTGGGCGCCCTCGAGACCGCCATCGACGCATCGCTCCGATCCGGTAACAGCGATCCACGCGTCATCCGTGCGCCGTCGCCCCCGACCGTCATCCTCGTCGTGGGCATAAACGGAGCCGGCAAGACCACCTTCATCGGGAAACTGTCCGACCTTCTCCGACGCAATAAGATGTCGGTCCTCGTCGGTGCCGCCGACACGTTTCGCGCCGGAGCAATCGATCAGCTCGCGGCGTGGGCGAAGCGCAGTGGGGCCGACTTCGTGGGTGGCAATCCAGGCACCGATCCGGCGTCCGTCGCCTTCGATGCCGTCGATGCCGGCATCAATCGCGGCAAGGATGTCGTCATCGTTGACACCGCGGGCAGGCTTCACACCAGCGGCTCATTGATGGACGAGATGAAGAAGATCAATCGCGTGATCGGGAAGCGACTTCCCGGCGCGCCCCACGAGACGCTGCTGGTGCTCGACGGCACCATCGGTCAGAACGCCGTCGCCCAGGCGCGCACCTTCGCCGAGGCGATTCCTGTCACGGGACTGGTGGTGACCAAGATCGACGGCACCGCCAAGGGGGGGATCGTGCTCGCCGTCCACGAAGCCCTCGACGTGCCGGTGAAATTCATCGGCATCGGAGAAAAAGCCTCCGACCTCGAGGCGTTCGACTCCCGGATCTTTGCCCGCGAGGTTCTCGAGGGATAGATGGAGCCGCGCGGCAAAGTCTATCTCGACATGCCGGTGAACTATCTGAAGGGCGTCGGCCCGATCCGGGCCGAATCCCTGAGACGACTCGGCATTGTCACCGCGCGCGATCTCCTGTTCCACATCCCGCACCGGTACGAGGACGCGAGCACCATTACTCCAATCGCATCCCTCGAGACGGGCATGGACGGAACGATCGTCGGACGGGTGATCTCGAAAGGCATAATTCCGACGCGGCGCGGGCTGCGAATCTTCCAGGCAGTTTTGCAGGACGAGAGCGGAATGATCGAGGCATCGTGGCCCGGCCAGCCCTTCCTCGATCGGACCATCGAGAAGGGCGACCTGATGCTGCTCACCGGGTCGGTGCGCTTTTTCCACGGACGGCAGCTCCAGCCGCGCGAATATATCACGCTTGGGAAAGACGAGGACGACCTCAAGGCCGGCAAGGTACTCGCCGTTTACCCGGCGACCGAAGGACTGTCGTTCAAGGTCATTCGCGGCATCATCGACACGCATCTCGACACGCTTCTTCCCCTCGTCAAGGAGTATCTCCCGCAGGACGTTCTGCGTGATATCGGGCTGCCGTCGCTGCGCGATGCGATCAGAATGGTGCACCGGCCGAAGACGATCGCCGAAGGGACGCGCGGGCGGGCGCGTCTGGCATTCGAGGAGCTGCTGTTCATTCACATCCTGCACCGCCGTGCAAATGCGGTGAAGCGCGAAAAACGAAGTGGAATCGCGTTCGAGAACCGGCGGCAGCTGACGAGTGCTCTCAAGGGTGCGCTGCCGTTCACCCTCACCGACGCACAAACGACGGCCATTCGAGAGATCGTCGCCGACATGACCAGTGGGCGCCGGATGCACCGCCTACTGCAGGGCGATGTCGGCAGCGGCAAAACCATCGTCGCGCTCTTCGCGTCGCTCCTGGCGATGGAGAACGGCTACCAGGCGGCGATAATGGCTCCCACGGAGCTGCTGGCCGAGCAGCATGCGCGAACCTTTACCCGCCTGCTGGCGCCGCTGGGCATCGAGCCGGTCCTTGTGACGGGCAGCCTTGGCGCGCGCGCCCGCAAGGAGGCCGCGGCGAAGCTCTCAGCGCCCGATCCGACGCTCGTGGTCGGCACCCACGCCCTTGTTCAGGACGCGGCGGTCTTCGGCCGGCTGGGATTCGTCACCATCGACGAGCAGCACCGCTTCGGCGTCGAGCAGCGCGCCGCGATTTCCGCAAAAGGTGAATCGCCAGATGTTCTGCTCATGAGCGCGACGCCGATCCCCCGATCGTTGGCGCTCACCGTTTACGGCGACCTGGACGTGAGCACGCTCGACGAGCGTCCAGCGGGGCGTCAGCCCGTCACCACCGTGATGCGGCCCGAGTCTGCCCGCGAGCGAGTTCTGGACTTCGTGGCGCGAGAGACGGGCAAAGGCCGCCAGGCGTACGTGGTTTATCCGGTAATCGAAGAATCCGAGAAGACCGATCTCAAGGCCGCGACCACGATGTACGAGCTGCTCTCCGCGGGACCCTTTGCCGGTCGCGTCGTCGCCCTCATCCACGGACGCGTCAATTCCGAGGAGCGCGAGAAGATCATGCGCGCATTTCGCGACGGGAAAATCGATGTTCTCGTATCGACCACTGTCATCGAGGTCGGCATCGATGTGCCCAATGCAACGGTGATGCTGGTCGAGCATCCGGAGCGGTTCGGGTTGTCACAGCTCCACCAGCTGCGCGGACGCGTTGGCCGCGGCGCCGACGCGTCCTACTGCATCCTGCTCGGAAATTTCGGGGAGGAGGCCGCTGAGCGCCTGCGGGTCTTCGTCGAGACCGACGACGGCTTCGAGATCGCGCGCGCCGACCTGCGGCTGCGCGGCATGGGCAACCTGTTTGGTCAGGAGCAGAGCGGTGAAGCGACCTTCAGAGTGGCGGATCCCGTGCGCGACGAGGATCTGAATGTCCGGGCGCGGGAAGCGGCAGAAAAGATTCTGGAGCGCGACCCCGAGCTCACGAGCAAGGAGAACGCCGGCATCAGGAAGACATTGAGCGCGCGCTACTCGCGCGCGCTGGAGCTGTTCAGGGTCGGCTGACCCGCATCAGTTGCTCGGGTTGGCCAAACGCTTCTTGATGCGCTCGAGCTCTGCGCTCACCTTCGCCAACTCGTCCTTGCTCTTGGCGAGCTGATCCCGCAAAGCGGCGATCTGCTCATCGCGCGATTTGCTGCCAACGATGACAGTGTCCTTCACGACGATGGGCGGCGTGGAATCGGTGGCTGCCAGCGTCCTCGCCTGGTTTGCGACTCCCTGCGCGACGGCAGCGGTCCGGCGAAGGACGATTGCCTCGTTCCGGTACCAGCCCGACGAATCGGCCGCCAGGTATCCATCCAGCGCTGCGATACCGTCCTCGAGCGACCCGGAAGCGTTCGCCGGATCTACCATGTACGCGGCCTTCCAGAACTGAATCTCGCGGGCTTCACGTGTTCCCGGATGCAGCCGCGCAAACTCGTCGAGAATCTTTTGCGCGGCGAAGTAGTTGCCGGCATCGACATTGGTCCGCGCATAGTAGAGGCTGCGCTGCCAGTCGTTATGGATCTGCGGATCCATCGCCGGCAGCTGTGCACACGCCGCTGCTGAGATTGCCACAATTGCAAGCGTGAAACATTTATTCATCGCACGTCCTCGACATGGGCTGCGCCGTCACGCCTCCGTCGAGCCCCCGCTGCTTCCACCGGCAGCGACACGACGAAGGTAGTCCCCGCGCCGACCTTGCTCTCTACCGTAATGTGGCCGCCGTGGGCTTCAACGACTTCCTTCGCAATCGCCAGGCCCAAACCCGTGCCCTTGGTGGCCGCCTGCGCCTGATTGTCGGCCTGATAAAACTTGTCAAAAATGTGCGGCAGCTGGTCTGAGGAGATACCGGCTCCGGTGTCGGCAACGGTGATGACAATGTTGCCGCCCTCAGGGACGACAGACAGGGCGACTTTCCCACCGCGTTCGGTGAACTTGAATGCGTTCGAGAGGAGGTTGCCCAGCACTTCGTTGATCCGGTCCTCGTCCCACACCACGTGTTCCGGAAGATGCTCGTCGTGGCGGACGCTGAAGGCGATGTCACGCTGCATCGCCAGCACCGAGAACGAGCTCTCGAGCGTGCTCAAAAGGCGCTGGAGATCGATGTCGCGTACCTCGAGCTTTCCACCGCTGGCCTCGAAGCGGCTGATGTCGAGCAGACGCTTGACCAGTCGTGTGAGCCCGTTCGCCTGCTTGCTGATGGTATTGAGAATCTCCTTCTGTTTGTCTGTCAGATCTCCGTAAATCCCCTCCTGGAGCAGATCGAGGTAGCCGATGATCACGTTGATCGGCGTCTTTAGCTCGTGTGACGCGACGCTCACGAACTCGGCGCGCAATCTCTCGAGCTCGGCGAGCTGGCGCGCCATGGTGCTGTAACTGACCGCGAGACGACCGAACTCGGTCTCCTCGCTCTTCGGGAGCGAAGGCTGGTACGTGAGATCGCCCTCGGCGATCGCGTGCATGCCGCGCTCGAGCTCGTAGATCGGGCGAGTGATGGAGCGCAGCAGCCAGATACCGATCGCGAACGCGAGCAGCAGCGCGATCGGGAGCGCGCCGGCGACGAGGCGCTCGGCGTTGAGAGTTTCATTGGTGGCGTCGATGACTCGCTGCCGCGTGCGGCTGCGCAGCATCGTCGCGCTGGCGCCGAGCGCGCTGTCCACCGATGCAATCGCCGGGCGGGTGCGCTGCTGCGAGATCATCTCTGCAACCTGCGCTCTCCCCGCCGACGCCTGCTCATACTCCTCGCGTGCTGCCGACCGAAGCGCGTCGAGGGAAGCCCTGATTTGCGAGGCCGACAGGTCGAGCCGATAGCGGTCGAGCGAGTCCGCGAAAGAGACCAGCCCGTCGATCTGCTGCTGCATGCGGCTCGCACTTCGCTGATCATGGATGAAGAGCAGCGCGTCCTCGGCCCGGCGCGCATCGTCGGTGCGCTCGCGGAACGAGCCGAGCAGCATCGATGCGGCGAACTCACGATCGCGGAGCAATCGGCTCGTCTCGTAGAGGTGCTCGAGGGATTTGAGCGATATGAGCAGTGGAACTATGAGAACCACCGCAATAGCGGACAAACCCCACCCGAGGCGGGCGCGCAAAGTCATTTTATAGTCGAGAGATTGAGGCGAGACTGTAAAATTATGCGTGCTCCGAGGTGGACGGAACCGCGACGTGATGATAGTCTCTCACGATATGACACCCAATTCCCGTCCATCCGTCACTCGCGGCAATCGTGCCGCGCTGGCGTGCCTGTTCGCGTGCGCAGCCGCGGCAGCTTCGGCGACGCCGGCAGCCGCGCAGTCTGATGTGCCGGCGCTTTCGAAGACCGAAAAGCGCATCCGCGATTATGTGCGCGCCCATCAGTCAGAGCAGATCGATCTCCTCGAGAAAGCGGTCAATATCAGCAGTGGAACCTTCAATCTTCCGGGCGTTCGCGAGGTCGGGCGTCTCTTTGCGCCGGAGTTTACGGCACTCGGATTCAAGTCCACCTGGGTTGCGCTTCCCGACGCGGTCGGGCGCGCCGGTCACCTGTTCGCCGAGCGGGTGGGGACCAAAGGCAAGCGACTGCTGCTGATCGGCCATCTGGACACCGTGTTCGAGGGTGAGGGCGAGCGATTCGTTCGCCTCGACACCCTCGCAGCCGGCGCGGGGAGCTCCGACATGAAGGGCGGCGACGTAGTCATCCTCTACGCGCTCAAGGCTTTGCAGAGCGTCGGCGCGCTCGATGGGACCCGAATCATCGTCGCGCTGACCGGTGATGAAGAAGATGCGGGTCCGCTCCACCTGGTTTCCCGACAGCCGCTGATCGATGCTGCCAAGCGAAGCGATGTTGCGCTCGGCTTCGAAGAGGACGCCGGCAAGGGTACAATCGCGCGGCGCGGCTTCAGCGGTTGGCAGCTCACGGTTACCGGGCGGCAGGAACACTCTTCGGGGATGTTCTCTCCGCGCTCGAGCTACGGCGCGATTTACGAGATTGCGCGCATCCTCGACGAGTTCCGCGACAAGCTTTCCCATGAGCAGTATCTGACCTTCAATCCGGCGATCGTCGTCGGTGGCACCGCCGTCACCTACGACTCGACCAGGATCTCGGGCACCGCGGCGGGGAAGGACAATATCATTGCACCCCGCGCGTTCGCGCGCGGTGACCTGCGCTTCATCTCGCAGGACCAACTGCTCAAGGCCCGTGACGCAATGCGCGCGATCGTTGCCCAGCATCTCCCCGGCACCGACGCGACAATCACTTTTGAGGATGGCAATCCGGCGATGCCGCCGACCAAGGGCAACATGGCTCTCCTTGCCGTCGAGGATTCGGTGAGTCGCGCTCTCGGTCAGGGACCGGTTGAAGCTCTCGACCCGGGCCGGCGCGGCGGCGGCGACATCTCGTACGTTTCCGAGTATCTCGACGCGCTCGATGGACTGGGCGTGAAGGGAATGCGCTCGCACACGCCAGACGAGCGCGTCGATCTGCGCTCGATCGGACCGGCGACGGAGCGCGCGGCGCTCCTCATTTACCGGCTTACACGCTCGCGCTAGTCGGCGCAACAAAAAAAGCCCGCCTCGGTGCCGAGGCGGGCTTTTTTTATGCGCGAAGATCAATAACCCGGGTTCTGGGTCATGTTTGGTGCAACATCGATCTCCGACTGTGGAATCGGAAGCAGCGTTTGGACCGGATCGACGCCAAGCGCGATTGCTTCGCCGGTTCTCACCATGTCGGGCCAGCGATCTCCCTCGAAGGCGAGCTCCAGTCGACGCTCCCGCGCAATTGCCGCGAGCACGCCGGCCTGGGTCAGCCCGACCGTCGGATCGGGCGCCAGTCCAGCACGCACCCGTAGGCGGTTGTACTCGTCAACGGCTTCCGGCAACCGGTTGAGACGCGCGAGCGCCTCGGCGCGGATCAGAATGACCTCGCCGAGCCGGATTACGTGCAGGTCTTCGTCGCCGGAGGGATTACGGAACTTGGCGGCGTAGGTGCGCGTACCCGAGCGCGAGATCGACCACTTGCCGCGCTCGTCGGTGGGATTGTATGCGGAAATATTGCCGCCCGACGCGGGATCGAACGCGGCGATGATTCCTGACGCGCCGGTCGTCGGCGACTCCTCGTAACGTCCGCCCAGTGCCTTCGGCAGGTAATAGAAGCCTACTGCCTGTGACTGGGTCGGAGTAAAGGTGACCCTGAAGATGTCTTCAGGAGTATTGTTGCCCGTCGCATCGAACAGATCGCTGAAGTTTGGCGCCAGCGAATAATCCATCGCCTCGACGCGCGCCGCCGCGGCCTCGGCACCCGCCCAGTCCTGCATGTAGAGTTTGACGCGCGACTCCAGGGCGTAGGCAGCGCCGAGCGAAGCCTGTCGCGTCTGCGATTCGTCGGCGGTGATCAGCTGCTCCGCCTGCGACAGATCCGACAGGATCTGAGCGTAAGTCTCGGCTAGTGTCGAGCGCTGAACCTGGTTTGCTTCGGCCGCGCTGGCCACCGGGGTCAGACGCAGCGGGACTCCCAGCGTACCGCCGCCCCAGAGCCTCACGAGGTTGTGGTAATTGAGCGCGCGCAGGAAATACGCTTCGCCGAGAATTTCGTCTTGTTCCCCGGACTCGAGATCGGTGACCTTGGGAACCTTGTCGATGATCTCGTTGACACGATTGATGTCGTCGTAGGTGTCGTCCCAGACGGTTTCGACGGCGATGTTGTCGGAGCGGAGCAGGTGGTTGTCCGCGTCGGCGTAGTCATCGAAGGTGCCGCTGTGCTGGAGGTTGTCGGACAGCACTTCGGTCCAATCGACGATCTCGTGACCGTACAGCCCTGTCTGCTGGAGCCCAGCGTACGCGCCGGCGAGCGCTGCCCGCGCGCCTGACGCATCGCTAATTGCGGTACCCGATGAAATGGAGCTGGTCGGCGGAACGTCGAGCACACCGGTGCACGCGCTCAAGGCGATCGCCGCAAGCATCAAAGTGAGCTTATTGGTTCGCATGGTTTGGTTTGCTGGTTGGATGTAACGTCGCATGGGATGGCCCTCTACCATTCGGTGTTGAGGCCGACCATCCATGTCCGCGCCAGCGGATACGAATAGAACTCGGTGCCAAGGAAGATGTTCGAGCCCGACCCGCCGCTGTTCACGTCCGGGTTGTAGCCCTTGAAGTGCGTCCAGGTCTTGAGATTTCTCCCCGTCACGTAAAGCCGCGGGCCATCCATTCCGGCAAATCTCGCCAGGCTCTTCGGAAGCTTGATGCCGAGGGTGACTTCCTGGAGTCTGGTGTAGTTGCCGGGCTCGAGCAGGCGGGATGAGTTGAGGTTTGCCAGCGAGCTTCCGTCAAAGCTGGGCCGCGGCTCGTCGGTGATGTCGCCCGGTTTCTGCCAACGGCGCAGCGCGTAGGCGAACTTGTTGTCGAAGAAATAACCGCCGTCATCCGAGAATTGCCGGATGCCGTTGAAGATCTGATTGCCGCCGCTGAACGTGACGGAGGTGTGGAGATCGAACAGCCCGTAGGTGAAGGTGTTCTGGATTCCACCCCAGACCGTCGGCTGCGGATTTCCTACCACCACCCGATCGTCGGCGTTGATGTCGCCGTCGTTGTTAACGTCGAGATACATCGCGTCGCCGGTGGCCGGATCGACGCCGAGGAATTTGAGCGTGTAGAACGCCCCAATCGGCTCGCCGACGCGCACCGAGTTCAGATTGTCAATGCCGCCGTAGATCGGCTGGTTCTGGTACAGTGCGGTGACGCGGTTCTTGTTGTGCGAGTAGTTGTAGCTCGTCTGCCATGAGAATCCGCCCGGACTTCTGGCGCGGAAATTCTCGGTCGTGATCTCGAGCTCGAGGCCCTTGTTCTCGATGTTACCGACATTGTCGGTGAAGCTCGTAAAGCCGCTCGTCGCCGACACCGGCCGCGACACCAGCAGGTTCGACGTCTTCTTGTTGTAGTAGTCGCCGACGATCGCGAGGCGGCTGTCGAACATGTTCCAGTCGAACCCCGCGTCGTACTCCTTCGTCTGCTCCCACTTGAGGTCGGCATTGCCGAAGTTGTTGGGCGAGATTCCGCCGACCTTGCCGTAGTTCGCGGAGCCAAAGGTCGCGCGATAGGTGTTGTTGCCGATGCCCTGGTTGCCGGTCGTGCCAATGCTGCCGCGCAGCTTGATCGTTCCAAGGCGCGACAGTCCGCTCAGCATCGGCTCGTCGGTGATGACCCAGCCCAGTGAGAACGCCGGGAAGACACCGTAGCGGTTATTGGGCCCGAACCGCGAAGATCCATCGGCGCGCAGGCTGGCGCTGGCCAGATAGCGATCGGCGACGTTAAGCGTGGCGCGAGCAAAATAGGAAACGAGATTGTTGGCACCACGACTGGCGTCGTACACGGTCACCGTCGTGGCGCTTCCGACGTCGTGCAACGCCGGGCTGCTGAAGCCCGTGCCTTCGACGAAGTTGAGCTCGGTTCGATTGCGCTCCGTGCTCGCGCCGAGAGTCGCAGTCAGCGTTCCGAACGGACCGCCGGCCCACGGAGTGAGAGTAAAGAATCCTTCACCGAGGAACCGGTTGCCGGTGTTGTAGCCGGACGATGCATCGCCACCGACCCCGCCGAACTCATCGACGGAGAGCGGTGAGCCCCACAACCGCTCATGCAGCACCAGCTGATCGCCGGCGAAGCGTCCGGTGAAGCGCAGCCAGTTGAGAAGGTTGTAGTTGCCTTCCACATTCGCCAGAACGCGGTTGGTAGTCGTGGGGTTGTAATCGTAGGTCGCGATTGCGAGCGGATTCGCGTACTGGATTCCACTGGAGTTGTTGGTGCTGAATGCGCCGGTCGCATCGCGCACCGGAATGTTCGGCTGATCGGCGATGGAGTTCGCGACGATGCCGACGATGGTGTTATCGCCGACGATGCGATAATTGACCTCGCGCGCCAGCGCCAGTGATGCCTTGAGTGACAGCCGGTTGGTGGCGTCGATGTCGATGTTGGCCCGGCCGCTGGAGCGGTTGTAGGCCGATGCGATCGCGACACCGTCCTGTCCGAAATATGAGCCCGACACGTAGTACTTGACGCGGCTGTTGCCGCCGGTGAACCCGAGGTTCACATCACGAACGGGAGCGGTGCGAAACACTTCGTCCTGCCAGTTGGTACTGACCTGATCGTTGACTCCGACCTGGAAGCCCTCGTCGGCGATGTCCTGGTCGGAGTACCCGTCGTTCCTCATCCCCTCCGCCATGTACGCGACGTACTCAGGTCCGGTCATCATGCGGAGAACCTTCTCCGGCTTCTGCCAACCCGTATACCCGTTGAAGGAAATCCGATTCGCGCCGGCAACGCCGCGCTTGGTGGTGATCAGGACCACGCCATTCGATGCGCGCGATCCGTAGATCCCTGCTGATGCGGCGTCCTTGAGAATGGTGATCGACTCGATCTCGTCGGGGTTCAGATTGGTGACGGCAGTCAGATCCTGGCCGCCGAAGCCCACCTGAGAGAAATCGTCCGACTGAATCGGCGCGCCGTCGACCACGAAGAGTGGTTGATTGCTCGCGGTCAGAGAGGCAGATCCGCGCACACGCACCGAGATACCGTTGCCCGGATTGCCGGCGTTCTGTGTCACCTGAACGCCCGCCGCCTTGCCCTGCAGTGCTGCATCGACTCCGGCAATCGGAGTGTTCTTGATGTCGGCTGCGGACACCGTCGTCAGCGCGCCAGTGACCTCGGCACGGCTGCTCGATCCGTAACCGATTACGACGACCTGCGAGAGCGTCGTCGCTACCGGCTGCATCGCCAGATCCGCTGCTACGGTTGCGCCGTCGGTCACCACGACAGATACGGTGTGCTGCGCAAAGCCAATCCGCTGCACACGGATGGTGGCTGGTCCAGCCGCCACGCCGGTGAATCTGAACACGCCCGACGCGTCGGTGGTTGTCACCCGGTTGGTCCCAACAAGGGACACCTGAGCGCCGGCGACGGGTTGCTGCGACGTCGAATCGACGACGGTCCCGCGCACGGTTCCCGAACCTTGTGCCGTCGCAATTCGCAACGGCAACACGAACACCGCGATTGCCATCAACAGCTTCCAACCGATCTTCAGACTATTCATCTCCTCCTCCTGATGGTACGGTGGACATCAACAACTATCTGCTCGGACCCGAATGGGCCCGTTTGTTGATCGTTCTCAGCGCGGAAGCCTTGCTGCGCCGGTGCGCGGGTCGTACGTGCTTCCTGCGGGCAGAATCGAGACTTTGATGTCGGCGGCGCCAAGCAGCGGCGCGCTCGAAGATGAAACCACGGATTTTCGAGCGTCGAGAATCACCACCGAGCTGCGGCCCATCACAGTCCACATTCCATCGGGCGTCACCTGCAGCGCGGTGCCCTCGTCGATACCGACTCCGAGCAGTGACGGACGCTCGAGCACGACACTGAACAGTCGGTTCTCGCGCTGTCGAGTAATGAAGTGCTGATCGACGATCGCGTTGTGGACGAAACCGAAGCCAGGCAAGATCTCGATCGCGTGCCGCGCGATTCTGGAGAACGAGCCGGAATCGACGGCAGCGGACATGCCCGGCCAGAACTGATTGCCGGTGATCATGGAATCGCTCATCACGGCAGCGCCGGCGGAGGTGCCTCCGACTACTGCGCCGGCGCGAAAGCGCTCATGAATGACACGCAGCGCCGCGGATCCCTGCAGCGCGGCGGCGAGCAGCGATTGGTCCCCGCCCGGGAACCAGATGCCGGTCACGCTACGCAGGGCGCGGACGACCGAGTCGTCGTCGGCATGCGCGCGCGTGACATTCACGACGAACGAGTCGGCGCCGAGGCTGTCGAGTTGAGCCTCCTTCTCGGCGCCAGTCGCGACGGCGTCGGATGTCGCCATCGGGAGAATGGCAATGCGCGCTTTTCCGGGGCCGCCCGCGAGATCGACGAAATGGCGAACCAGAGCATCGGGTTGCGTGCCGCCGCCGACTATGAGCAGCGTGCCCGCGGCCGCGTCAGTGCTCGGGCCTCGCGATTCGCTCAGCCGCATCGCTGGCGCGCCAGAGACGCACGCCGAGCCCAGTAGCGCGAGGAGGGTCACCCCGAAAAGTGTCCGTGACATCAGGCTCGAGAGCACACTGAGGCCGCGAACGACTGGGTCGCGCACCGGGATAGGACGGGCGTTGGAACGCGGCTCATTGGCGGCGCTACAATGAGTGTCGGCACCGACCTTGTCAAGGTTATTCCCCAACGCTCACCGCGCGCTGCCTGTCGCTCAGGGTGATGTCGCCTTTCCCTCGCGGTTGACACCAGCCCTCGAGCGCGTCTAGCTTGCCCGCGCCACTCCCGCCACGCCCTCCAAATGACAAACGCTCCATATTCGCGCATCTCCGAGCTTCCGTCTCACACCGGACAAACGGTCCGCGTGCGCGGCTGGGTCACTCACGTGCGCTCGTCAGGGAAGGTGGCCTTCATCGTCATGCGTGACGGCACGGGAACGCTGCAAACAGTGCTGGTCAAAACGGCTATCAGCCCCGACGCGTGGGAGCTTTTCGCCAGGCTGACCCAGGAGACCTCGATCGAGGTCGAAGGGGAAGTGAAGCCCGACGCGCGCGCGCCCGGGGGCTTCGAGCTCGGCGTGAAAGATCTCTCGATTTATGGAGAGAGTCCGCTCGACTATCCGATCCAGCCCAAGGAGCACGGAATCGATTTCCTGCTCGACAACCGCCATTTCTGGCTCCGCGCCCCGCGGCAGCGCGCCATCGCGCGCATCAGACACGAGGTGGAGCAGGCGATCCGCGATTTCTTCTACGAGCGCGACTTCACGCTGGTCGACACACCCATCCTCACCGCCGCCATCGGCGAACGCAGCGGTCTTTTTGGAACCGAGTACTTCGACGAAGGAACGGCTTATCTCGCACAAACGGGCCAGCTCTATGGTGAGGCGGCGGCCGCGGCACTGGGCAAGATCTATTGCTTTGGTCCGACGTTTCGCGCCGAGAAGTCGAAGACGAGACGACACCTCACCGAGTTCTGGATGGTCGAGCCGGAGGTCGCCTTCAACGATTCCGACGACAACATGCGGCTCCAGGAGGAGTTCGTCTCCTACATCGTTGCGCGTGTTCTCGAGCGCCGGCAACCCGAGCTAAAGGAGCTCGAGCGCGAGCCCGCGAAACTCGAGACGATCAAGCCTCCATTTCCCCGCATCGACTACACCGATGCGATCAAGATCCTTCAATCAAAGGGAAGCGCGGCGAAGTGGGGCGACGACCTGGGCGCGGAAGACGAGTCGCTGCTGGTGGAAGGACACGACAGGCCGGTGTTCATCTACAATTATCCGAAAGAAGCGAAGGCCTTCTACATGAAGGAGAATCCAGCCGATCCCCGAACGGTTCTTTGCGACGATTTGCTCGCGCCGGAGGGCTACGGTGAGATCATCGGCGGCTCGCAGCGCGAGGACGATCACGACAAGCTGCTCGCCCGGATCAAGGAGGAAGGGCTGCCGGTCGAGGCGTACAACTGGTATCTCGACCTGCGCAAATACGGGACGTTCGTACACTCGGGCTTTGGACTCGGCCTCGAGCGCACCGTCGGCTGGATCTGCGGCATCCACCACATCCGCGAAGCGATCGCGTTCCCTCGCACGATGAATCGCCTGCGGCCCTGAGACTGGTGCAGTTCGTGCGCCCTCGCAATCGTCGAGGATAGGAGAGGACGGAATGGGATTCGAGCAATACCACGAGCCGGCAAGTGAGCTTTCTGCAGAGACGCGCACTTTTGCGCGGATGATCGCATCGCTGACCGAGGAAGCAGAGGCAATCAACTGGTACGAGCAGCGCATCTCGTTGGAGAAGGACCGCGCGGCGCGCGCGATCATGCGCAATGCCCAGCACGAAGAGTTCAAGCACTTCGGGATGGACCTCGAGTTTCTGCTGCGCAAAAAACCCCAGTGGCGCGAGGTGTTGCAGGGAATTCTCTTCAAGCGCGGCGACATCGTCGAGCACGGCGAAGAGGCCGAGGAAGAGAGCGCCGGCTAGAAGCCGCTGGCGGATTTTCCGCCGCGGTGAAAGTTTTCTCACATGATGGTTCTCTCAGCCAGTCGTCCCGACGCCAGCCTGCTCGAGTTCCTGGCACAGAGAGCGCGACTCTCTTCAGTCCGCCGGCTCGGAGCCGATCTCGCCGTCGGTGTGCTGCTCTTGGTCGCCGCCGTCCGACTGGATTCGTGGACCCGTCTCGCGATGGCGATGGCCGCTGTCTGCGCGGTCGCCTATGCCGCGTGGGGTCTGCTCGATCGCGTGAGCGGTCGGATCAGCGCGCGTGAGTGGCCGCGGATCGCCGGCGGCCTCGATGCTGTTCGTGCCCTGCTCGCGATCTCCGGCGTGCTTGCGGCGATCGGGGTCCTGTTGAGCGTCTGGGCGCTGGCGTTGGGCACCTGGATCAGCTGACCGGCCTTCCGCGAAACGGTCGATGGGGAAACGTGATCCGCGGGTCGATTCGTATATCGCGAAATCGGGCGACTTCGCGAAGCCGATACTCAACCATGTGAGATCGCTCGTTCACGAGGCGGTTCCGGAGGCGGAGGAAACCATCAAGTGGAGTGTGCCGCACTTCGACTACAAGGGCGTTCTCTGCGGCATGGCAGCTTTCAAACAGCACTGCAATATCATTCTCTGGAAAGCCGCGCTCATTCCTGGTGGCAAGGGGCGCGACGCGAAGGGTCAGATCACGAACGTAAGAAATCTGTCCGATCTGCCCGATGACAAGACAATGCGGCACCTCCTTCGTGAAGGCGCAAGACTAAACGAAGAGGGAGTCAAGGCACCGCCCCGCACCAAGCCCACCAAAAAGCCGGTCCCGATTCCCGCCGAGCTTAAATCGGCTCTGGCGAAAAACAGGAAGGCAGCGGCGGCGTTCGAAAAATTTCCGCCCAGCCACAAGCGCGAATACGCCGAGTGGATCGCCGATGCCAAGGGTGAGGATACGCGCCAGCGTCGGGTGCAGAGCGCGATCGAATGGATCGCGGAAGGCAAATCTCGAAACTGGAAGTACGAGCGTCGCTAACCGGTACCCGAGACACGGGCGCGGGTTAGCGGCCCGATTCCTCGCGTTTGGCTTCGTCCCAAAGCGCATCGAGCCGCTCCAGGCCCGCCGTCTTCACATCGATTCCTCGTTCAGCTGCCAGCTGTTCGATTCGCTGAAAACGGCGCTCGAACTTCGCGTTGGCCTTGTCGAGAGCGATCGATGCGTGGACGCCTGCCTTCCGGCACAGGTTGACGACAGCGAACAGCAGATCGCCGAGCTCCGCTTCGAGCGCGTAGTGGCGCCCGTCGAGCACCGGCGCCGAGCCCGCACGCGGCGGAGGGGAGGACTCGAGCTCGGCCTGAACCTCGTTGAGCTCTTCCTCCACTTTTTGAACCGGGCCGTTGACGTCCGGCCAGTCGAATCCCACGCCCGCAGCCCGGTCCTGAAGGCGATGCGCGCGGTGCAGCGAGGGCATTCCCGGCGGCAGGCCCTCGGCGATGCTGCGGCGATGCTTTGACTTCATCCGCTCCCACGGCTCCTTCGCAGCGTCCCCGTAGAGGTGCGGGTGGCGGCCCTTCATCTTCGTGATGAGACCGTCAGCAACGTCTCGCAAGGAAAAAGCTCGCCGTTCTTCGGCCATCACCGAATGAAAGAGAACCTGCAGAAGCAAATCGCCGAGCTCCTCGCGCATGAGTTTGTCGTCCTGGAGTCGAATCGCATCATCGAGCTCGTGTGCTTCTTCGATCAGGTATGGACGCAATGACTCGTGGGTCTGCGCTGCATCCCATTCACAGCGCGCGCGGAGGTCGCGCATCAATGCCAGGGTATCGTCGAGTGCGCCGGTTTTGTCCATGCTGAAGGCGGGCGTGGGAGTTTCTTGAAGGCGTAGATGGTCGCGGGTATGTTAACCCCACCATAAACTAAGCGTGATGAAGCACTCCTTAGCTCGCGCCAGGGTCGAGATCGATCTTGGCGCGTTGCAGCGCAATGCCGCGGCGGCAGCGCGGCGCGCCGGCGTCCCGCTTCTCCCCATGATCAAGGCCGATGCATACGGGCTCGGCGCAGCCGCCGCGCTCCGCGCGCTCGAGCCGTTGAGTCCGTGGGGTTTTGGCGTTGCCACCGTCGCCGAGGGGGAAGAGCTTCGAAGCCTGGGGTGCACTCGTCCAATCGTCATCTTCACGCCGCTGCTGCCGGCGGAGCTGCCCACCGTCCGTGCTGCACGGCTCACCCCGACGCTGGGCTTCCCTGAGGAGATCGAGGCGTGGCGACAAGCCGGCGGCGGGTCGTGGCATCTGTCGATCGACACAGGGATGAGTCGCGCCGGCATTCCATGGCGCGAAATCGGCAGGATCCGCCAGCTCGTCGAGCTGGTCCCGCCGGAAGGCGCCTTCACCCATTTCCACTCCGCCGAGCTCGATGATCAGAGCGTTGACGAGCAGGAGCGGCGCTTTCGCGAAGCGTTGTCGGGATTGCCGCAGCGTCCGCCGATTCTTCACACCAGCAACAGCGCCGCGATTGCGCGCCAGGGCAGAAGCGATTGGGACCTAGTCCGCCCCGGAATTTTTCTCTACGGTGTGGGCAGTGGGCGAACGGCGCGCATCCAGCCGGAGCCGGTCGTGCATCTGCGCGCTCCAATCGTCGAGATCCGGGCTCTGCAAGCCGGCGAATCGGTCAGCTACGACGCGACGTTTCGCGTCGATCGTCCTGCGCGGATCGCGACTGTGTCTGTGGGATACGCGGACGGCTACCCGCGATCTCTGAGCGACCGTGGTACGGTGCTCGTAGGAGAGACGATGGCGCCCGTAGCGGGGCGCGTCACCATGGACATGACGATGATCGATGTCACCACTGTTCGCTGCGAGGTCGGCGACGTCGTCACGCTCGTCGGCAGGGCGGGTTCCACACTGCTTACCGTCGAGCGCGTCGCTGACGATGCAGGGATGTCGCCCTATGAGCTGCTGACGGGGTTGCGGTCCCGGGTCGCGCGCGTTTACGCCGAGGCCAGAGGGTGAAGCGCGCCGCGATCATCATCCTCGATGGTGTCGGCATTGGCGCTGCCCCGGATGCCGCGAAGTACGGCGACACTGGCAGCGACACGCTCGGTAACCTGTCTCGCGCGTGTGGCGGCTTCCAACTTCCCCGACTCGAGCGCCTCGGTCTTGGCAACATTCGTCCGCTGGAAGGCATGCGCGCGCGGGGCGATGCGACCGGTGCGTGGGGCAGTATGGTGCCGGCGTCGGCGGGTAAGGACAGCACGACGGGGCATTGGGAGATCGCGGGCGTCCATCTCGCGAAACCGTTTCCGACTTACCCCGATGGCTTTCCGGCCGATATCATCGACCAGTTCTCGAGAGAAACCCGCCGCCCGGTGATCGGGAACGTCGTCGGCAGCGGCACGGATGTGATTGAGAGACATGCAGCGGCGCAGCAGGATACTGGCGGCTGGATCGTATACACCTCGGCAGACTCGGTTTTCCAGATCGCGGCTGACGAGCAGCTGATACCGCTCGCCGAGCTGTACCGCGCGTGCGAGACCGCGCGGCAACTGCTCGCGGCGCCCAACGACGTTTCACGCGTCATTGCGCGGCCCTTCGAGAAGACATCGGCCGGCTACCGGCGCACGGCTAACCGCCGCGACTATTCCATCGAGCCCCCCGCCGAGACCCTGCTCGATGCGCTCGCCCGGGCGAGCGTTCCGCGCTCCGGCGTTGGCAAGGTCGATGACTTATTTGCCGGCAGGTCGATTACCGCGCGACACACTGCATCCAACGCCGACGGAGTACGCGGCATCAAGGATTGGTTGTCCACCGCTGAAAGTGGGTTCCTGTTTGCCAACCTAGTAGATTTCGACCAGCTGTACGGGCACCGCAACGACGTTGCGGGGTTTTATCAAGCGCTACGCGAATTCGACGCGGCGCTGCCTTCCATAACATCGCGACTCAAAGAGGACGACCTGCTTTTCATCACCGCCGATCACGGCAATGACCCGACTACGCCATCGACGGACCACGCGCGCGAGCGCGTCCCGCTGCTGGTGAGCGGCATGCGAGTGGTGCCGCGGGACCTGGGCGAGCGGACGACGTTCTCCGATCTGGGCGCAACCGTTGCGGAATGGTTCGGCCTCTCATTCAGAGGCCGCGGTCGATCGTTTTTGCCAGATCTGGTAGCCTGATGAAAAACCGCTCCACCAACGAAGCTTCCCTTCGGGAGGCGGCGCTGCGCGCGCTGGACAACGCCTACGCACCATACTCGAGCTTTCGGGTCGGCGCGGCGCTGCGCACGCGCGGCGGAGAGGTCGTCATCGGGTGTAATATGGAAAATTCCGCCTACGGGCTGGCGATCTGTGCGGAAACCCTTGCCGTGGCCTCTGCTGTCTCACAAGGACTTACCGATTTCGAAGAGATCGCGATTGCAACCGAGGACAGCGAGCCGACTCCGCCCTGCGGCGCATGCCGACAGGTTCTGAACGAGTTCGCGCCGAACATCAAAGTTTCCAGCTACACGCGCGACGGGAAGGAAGCCGTCTGGACGCTGGAAGAGCTGCTGCCCCACGCATTCGCGCTAAACCCTTCACGTGGAAGAGTGTAGTGAAGCTTTCGTCAATTCTGCCGCGCTTGCTTGCCGTCGCGGCTTTGTTCTTTTTCATGTCGTCGTGCTCGGAGAACCTGGATAGCTCGGGGGTCTGCGGCGTCCTCTGCCCGCCCATCGGTGGCGACGTCAAGACGATTACTCTCGATGCGGCAGTCGAGGTCGATACCAGTGTCAACGCGTTCTCGGGCCTAGGAACGGATCCGACTCTGCTGCTCGCCAAGCGCGGCGACACCCTCGACACCAGGGTGATCATCCGCTTCGACTCGCTGCCACAGACCTTCATCCCGGCGGGCGACACCGCGCACCCAATTACGAGCGTCGACAGCGCATACATCCAGTTCATCGTCGACACCACCTCGATCAAGGGCACGAACCCTGTGACGATCGAGGCCTACGATGTCGATACCACCGCAAACGACACTTCGACCGCTGCCATCCTGGCGCTGTTCCGTCCCGATCGATTCATCTCCTCGCAGACCTTCGCGCGCGCGCAGCTCACGGATACCCTCAAGTACTTCATATCGAATTCCGCGATCCTGACGCGCATCCAGAACAAGCAGCCGTTGCGCATCGGTCTTCGTGCCACCGGTGTTCCCGGATCGAGTCAGATGCGTATGTCGGCCAGCGAGAGCCCCGCTGGCGGTCCAGTTCTGTTTTTCCGCGCGACGCCCGATACCGCCACGAAGCCGGTAGTAGTGCTGCCGCTGTCCAAAACGCCGGCTGACGACCGGATTCTCTCCGCCGTGCTGGTGGACTACACGATCATCGCCGAAGCGCCGCCCGAAGCGCCGTCCGGAGTGCTATCCGTCGGCGGACTTCCTGCCCGTCGCACCTATTTTCGCTTCTCGATTCCCGACAGCATCATCGATTCGTCGACCGTCGTGCGGGCAACCCTGCTGCTGAATCAGATTCCAAACGCGGCAATCGACGCGAACGATACGGTGAAGGTCGTTCCGCAGGTCGTGCTCGCCGGCAGGGTGGTCACCGATCCGACCAAAGCGGCGCAGATCATCGCCGCGGTGACTGCCGACACCCTGAGGTTGAAACCCGGAGGATCGGGGGAGACGGCGGTGGAGCTCGCGCGCGCGTTCGCACTGTGGCATGCCGCGCCGCAGGACACTCTGCCGCGGGCCATCGTGCTGCAATCTGCGGTCGAGGGCAGCTCGCCGCTGGAGCTTCGATTCTCCTCCAGTGAAGACATCGCCGCGCTCCGGCCACGCCTGAGAATCAGTTACACTTCACGAGTCCCGCTCGGGCTTCCATGACGCGCAAAATCCTCTTCGCCACCGCCGTTCTTCTGGCGTCCTACGCTCACGCAGCGCGAGCTCAGGGCGCGCTGAGCCTGCAGGGACTCGGGTACCCGTCGGGCGGAATCAGCGCCCGTGCCGAAGGCGCGGGGTCCAGCCTTGCCGATTTCGACGCGTTGAGCCTGACGGCGCCGGCCTCGCTCGCGGGTGTGCGCTCTCCAGCGCTTTTCTTCCAGTACTCTCCTGAGTTTAGGAAGGTCACCACGAGCTCCGGGTCGGCGAGCACCACCACCGCCCGGTTCCCACTGGTGGCTGGCGTCCTGCCGATGGGCCAGGAGTGGACGCTCGGTCTGAGCTCTTCGACCTTCCTCGACCGCTCTACCGAGACGGATCTCGAGCGCGTCCAAATCGTCGGCGCTCCGACCGACACCGTCACGCTGGTCGAGCGCAATCGGGTGCTTGGCGCAATCAACGATGTGAGACTGGCACTGGCGTGGGCCAATTCTCCGAAGTTCAGAATTGGAGTCGGCGCGCACGTCTTTACGGGCAGCAACCGCATCACCTTCTCGCAGCTCTTCCCCGACAGCTCGAAGTACATCAGCACCGCGCAGGCGGGCAGAATCAGCTACGCAGGATTCGCTGCGTCGCTCGGTCTGGAATTCCATCCGTCGCGAGTAATCGGCTTCGCATTGTCCGGGCGAAAGGGCGGCGACCTTCGCGCGCAATCGGGCGATACCGCGATCGGCAGCGCCACGCTGCCCGATCATTACTCCGCCTCGGTCATCTACGAGGGCATCTCCGGCGCGTCGATCTCGGCGCGCGTGGCGCACGACAAGTGGAGCTCGCTCACCTCGCTGTCATCCTCCGGAATTCAGGCATTCGACGGCTGGGACGCGGGCGTGGGCCTCGAGGCTTCGGGCCCGAGGATCATGCAGCGCATCATCACAATGCGCGTCGGCGGACGATTCCGTACCCTGCCATTCGGGCTGAATGGCCAGAAAGTATCCGAGACGACCTTCGCCGGCGGGCTGGGTATTCCGCTCAGTCGCGATCGGGCCGCGCTCGACGTCGCGATCCAGCGAGCCAGCCGCTCGGCCGGCGCCGACGACATCACGGAGCGTGGATACATTCTGAGCCTGGGCCTGAGAGTATCGCCCTGATATGGCGGACGCGGGCAGCTCGAAGCCCGAAGTCATCCTCGTTGCCGACGACATCCCGGCAAACGTCGAGCTCCTTCTCGATCAGCTGAACAGCCTCGGCTACGATACGATAACCGCGGTAGACGGACCCTCGGCGGTAGCTGCCGCGTTCGAGAAGCATCCGGATCTGTGCATCCTCGATGTGTCGATGCCGGCCGGCGACCTGGGCGTGGACGACCGTTCGACGGGCTTCGAGGTTTGCAGGCGGATCAAGCGCGATCCGCGGACCTCGCGCATTCCAGTGATCTTCGTCACCGCGCTCAACGACACCAGCGATCGCGTGCGCGCCATCGAAGCGGGCGGCGATGACTTTCTCACCAAGCCACACAACCGCCTCGTTCTCGGCGCACGCGTGCGCAGCCTGCTCAAGCTCAAGGCCGCGACCGATGCGTTGGAGGACAGCCTGCGAAAGCTCCGCGAGCTCGAGCGCGTACGCGACGATCTCATGAAGATGATCGTGCACGATCTCAAGACACCGCTTACCTCGGTGCTCGCTACCCTCGAGATGCTGGCCGATGGCGATTTCGGTCAGGTCAGCACATCGCAGCGCGGCGCAATCGCCGACGCCGAATCAAAATCCGAAGACCTCCTCGCTCTGATCGACGACATCCTCGAGGTTGCGCGCATCGAGGAGGCGAACATAACGCTGACGCTCGCACCGATGGCGCCCGGAGCTCTGCTCGCCGAGCTGGTACACGAGTGGGGGCATCGTTTTCAGCAGGAGCGCACGACGGTGGAAGTGTCGGTGGCGGACGACGCGCCGGTCTTCGTGGGCGACAAGGGTCTCATCAAACGGGTATTCTCGAATCTGATCCAGAACGCGATTACCCACTCGTCCCGCCCGATTCACCTCGAGCTCAGCGCGCGGCGAGCCGGTCACGGGGTGCTTTTCACCGTCAGTGACAACGGGCCCGGCATCCCGCCCGAGTACCATGAGGTCATCTTCAGGAAATTTGGTCAGGTGGAGCTGCCGCGAAGTCCGCGCACTCGCAGCTCTGGCCTTGGTCTGACTTTCTGCAAGTTGGTCGTCGAGAGACACAGAGGTCGCATCTGGGTGAAGAGTGCCGAAGGGGAGGGAAGCTCGTTCTACATCGAGCTGCCGTCCGACCCGGCAGCTGTCGATGGCGCACCGACGGCCGCTCAGCCCGCGTCCGCTACAGCTGCCGCTTCGACGCGTTGATTCCAACCGCGCGTCGCGCCGCTGCCTGGTGCGCGCTTATCTTTCCCACATGTCTTCCGATCCACGCCCGACCGTTTACATCGAGACGTACGGCTGCCAGATGAATGTCAGCGACACCGAGCTCATGCTCGGCAAGCTGACGGCGTCGGGCTACGCTCCGGTCGAACAGCCCGACGGGGCGGACGTGATTCTCCTCAACACCTGCGCGATCCGGGATCATGCCGAGCAGCGGGTCATCGGCCGGCTGGGCGAGATCAAGAGCAAGATGAAGCGCGACGCGGTGCTCGGCGTCACCGGTTGCATGGCGCAGCGACTCGGAACGCAGCTGCTCGATCGCGTGAAGCATGTAAGTCTCGTGATCGGGCCGGATGGTTACCGCGAGCTGCCGTCTCTGATCGAAAGCGCGCGCGCGGGGAATCGTGCAACCTCAGTCGAATTCGATCTCGACGAGCACTACGAAGACTTCACGCCCCGCCGCTTCGATGGCGTCAAGGCATGGATCCCGGTCCAGCGTGGCTGCGATTACAAGTGCACCTACTGCATCGTCCCGACAACGCGGGGGCCGGAGCGCAGCCGGCAGCTCGCGGAGGTCGTTCGCGAGACCGAAGCCGCGGTCGAATCGGGGATTTCGGAGATCGTGCTGCTCGGCCAGACGGTCAATTCGTATTTCGATGGCAAACACGATTTCGCGGATCTCCTGCGCGCGATCGGTTCCGTGCCGGGCGTAAGGCGGTTGCGATTCACGAGTCCCCATCCCAACGACTTCAGTGCGCGCGTGATACGTGCCATAGCCGAGACGGAGGCGTGCTGTGAGCACGTGCATCTTCCGATGCAGAGCGGCTCGACGCGCACCCTGAAGCGGATGCTGCGCCGTTATAGTCGGGAGGGGTACATGGAATGCGTCGCCGAATTGCGCGCGGCGATCCCGAAACTGGCGCTCACGACCGACATCATCGTTGGCTTTCCAGGTGAGACCGAGGCGGATTTCGCGGAGACGCTCTCAGCGGTCGAAGAAGTCGGCTTCGATGACGCCTACACCTTCAAGTTCTCGCCCCGGGACGGAACTCCCGCGACGCGCTTTCCGACCTCGGACATCGTGTCCGATGATGTCGCGAGCGAGCGCCTGGCGCGTCTGATTGCCACGGTTCGCGCCGGCAGCCGCGAGCGCAACCTTGGCCTGCTCGGCCAACGGCGGGAAGTTCTGGTGGAAAAGGCTGCCCGCCGCGGCGGACTGCTCCAGTCCCGCACGCGTGATTTCAAGACGGTGATGCTTCCGGGTGACCTCTCGCTGATCGGCCAGTACCTGACGGTGGAGCTGACAGGCACGACCGGCTCGACATTTATCGGCCAGGTCGTCGCGCAACGTCCCGCTCTGCCGATGGCGGTTTAGCCGGGCTCTTTGATTGCGGTGAGCCGCGATTGATTTCGCGGTTGCGGGCGTAGGGCAGTAGGGTCCGGTAGCTAGCTACCGGAGTTCCGCTGCCGTTAATCACTGTCGCCTACCTCTCCTTCCTCGGCGGGCTTCTCTCCGGGTTCGCTGGACTGGCGTGGATGTCCGTCGTTTTCGGGACCGTGGTCGCGGCGACGGCGATCGCGCGCAGTCGAAGCGATTGGGCCGCGGTCGGATTGGTGTTCGGCGCCGCTGCGATCATCGCCGCGGCCACTCCCGCACCGCCGCGGCCGATCGCACACGCCTTCCAGCCCCCGAGGGACGTCTTGAGTCGGGTGCGCGCGCGGGCTGCACGTTCTATCGATCGGACCTTCGGCGACGACGCGCCCCTCGCGCGTGCCTTGCTCATCGCCGACCAGCACCAGATCCCGACCGAGATGCGCGACCGCTACGCTGCGGCGGGATTGATACACATGCTTTCGATCTCCGGCCTGCACGTCGCCGTGATCGCCGCAGCGATGGAGCTGCTCTTTCAGGTCGCCCGCCTTTCGCGGAAAGCTTCGCTGATTGGCGCGTTCGTGACGACCGCCATTTACGTGGCGGTCATCGGCGCGCCGCCGCCCGCGCTCCGCTCGGCGGCAATGCTTGGCGTCGGGATGGCGTCGAGGATGTGGCAGCGACCGACGTCCCCGTGGGCTGCGTGGGCGCTCGGGGCGTTCGTGCCGCTGGTGGCGCCGCGGACCGCAATCGATGTCGGCTACCAATTGAGTGTGCTCGGCATGGGCGCTCTGGTCGCCTCGGGCGCATTGTGGCGGCGACATCTGGCTGCACGCGTCGAGGGCTGGAAGGCGAAGGTTGGCAGAGAGCTCATTACGTCGCTGATCGCATGCGCGGTCACGGCGCCGCTGGTCGCGTGGGTGTTCGGCCGCATCAGTCTCATTGCGCCGGTGTCCAATCTCGTCGCCGCCCCGATCATCACCCTCGCGCAGCCGATTCTCTTTCTCGCGATGCTTGTCGGCCCGTTCGACGGAGTCGCGCGATTCATCGCCGGCTCAGTTCACCCGCTGCTCTTCGCTTTCGACTGGGTTGCGTGGCGTGCGGCGACCATCCCAGGGGCGTCGATAACAGTCTCGACTACCCTCGTGACGGCTGTCCTGGCTGCAATCGCCGCCGTCGCGCTCGTAGTCGCCTGTGTGAGCAGGTTCCCTGTGCGACCGGCAATAGCCGGCATGGCAGCGCTCGCAACGATGGCAGTTGCGCCGGCCCTACCCATGCACTCGTCGCACGATGTCGAGCTACACGTTCTCGACGTCGGACAGGGCGACGCCATTTTGGTGCGCACAGATCGAGGCAGATGGATCCTTGTCGACGCCGGGCCGGCGTGGCGCGGCGGAGATGCCGGGCGCTCCACCATCCTGCCGTACATTCTGCGGCGTGGCGGATCCCTCGACGCCTTTATCCTTTCGCATCCGCATACCGATCACGTCGGCGGCGCCGCCAGCGTCCTGACTGCGTTGCATCCGCATGCGTACTGGGATGCCGCCTTCGCCGGCGGCTCGGAAGGCTACATCGCTTCGCTGAATGAAGCGAAGCAGCACGGGATCGAGTGGCATCGGGTCCATCCGGGCGACTCGCTCAACGTCGATGGCGTCGTGATCACCTTCCTTGCTCCGGATTCCGCGTGGACCGTCGGCCTCAGGGACCCGAATCTCGCCAGCACGATTGCATCGGTGCGATTCGGGGCGGTGCGCTTTCTGCTCGTCGGTGACGCCGAGCGCGGTGAGGAGGACTGGTTGCTCGACCATCACAAGGCGGAGCTCCGCGCGGACGTGCTCAAAGTCGGACATCACGGCAGCTCGACCAGCAGCAGCGACGAATTCCTGGCGGCGGTGAATCCCGAAGTCGCTGTGATCTCCGTGGGGGCGGGCAACATGTACGGACATCCCAGCGTCGATGTCCTCGCCGCGCTCGCGCGGTCGGGTGCCGAAGTCCTCCGCACCGACGAGGCGGGCACGGTTATCATTCGCACTGACGGCTCGCACCTCGAGATCGAAGCCAAGGGAGAGAAATGGGAGCTTTCTCGCGACTCGCCGCGGGGTTGATCGGTCAGCGAATCGAGCTTCCGGGCGATCTGCTCACCCGGTATCCCGAGCTCGCTGAGGCAACTTATCGGCGGGGCGGATTACCCGTTCGTATCGCCGGTTGGGCGCTTGGGATGAGCAGCGCTGCGGCCATCACTCTCTGGAAAACCATCTTCATCGCGCCGGCGGTTCGGCTCGACGCCGAGCTGCTCTTGCACGAGCTCCGGCACGTTCATCAATTTTCCGAACACAAGGCCTTTCCTGTCAGCTATCTTTGGCAATCGATTCGTCACGGCTACAGCCGTAACGCTTACGAAGTTGACGCGCGGCGATATTCCGCGTCCCGCCTCAACCCCGTCGACAAGGGACTCTGAGTGGTCAAGCATACCGCGACATCGGTCGTAACGATCGAGCGTTACATCATCGAGCAGGAGAAGCTGCATCCGGAAGCAACGGGCGAGCTCTCCGGCCTGCTCTATGATCTGGCGCTCGCGGCAAAGATGATCGCCAACAAAGTCCGCAGCGCCGGCCTCGCCGACATCCTCGGCGCGACCGATCTCGAGAACGTCCAGGGCGAGACCCAGCAGAAGCTCGACGTCCTCGCCAACGAGATCATCATCAAGGCCCTCGACCACGGCGGCCGCCTGTGCGCGATGGCCTCCGAGGAAGAACCCGGCATCATCGACATTCCCCCCAATTTCCGGTGCGGGAAGTATTGCCTGCTGTTCGACCCGCTCGACGGATCGTCGAACATCGACGTCAACGTGCCGGTGGGGACGATCTTCTCCGTGGTGAGAAAAATCACCCGCGGCAGCCGCGGTGAGATGGAGGACATGCTGCAGCCGGGGCGCCGGCAGGTCGCGGCCGGTTACGTCATCTACGGCTCGAGCACGATGCTCGTCTACACCACCGGCCAGGGTGCGCACGGCTTCACTCTCGATCCCTCGCTCGGAGAGTTCCTGCTCTCCCATCCGAACATCCGGACTCCCGAGCTCGGCAGATACTTATCGGTGAACGATTCGTACCAGAGCCAGTGGGAGTCGAACGTTCAGAGTCTGATGGGCTACTACCGCGGCCAGGATGGCAACCGCCAGCCGATGAACACCCGCTACGTCGGCTCTCTGGTCGCTGACTTTCATCGCAATCTGCTTGGTGGTGGCCTCTTCGCTTATCCGGCAAACCGGAAAAACAAGCGAGGCAAGCTGCGTCTGTTGTACGAGGCGAATCCGCTCGCCTTCATCGTCGAGCAAGCCGGCGGCGCGGCGACCGACGGGCAGCAGCGAGTCCTCGACATCCAGCCGACCGAGCTACACCAGCGCACTCCGCTGTTCATCGGCAGCAACAACGACGTCGATGCGGCGCGGCGGATGCTCGGTGAAGAAGGCGTGACGGCGGGCTCGGTTTCGCCGGCCGGCTCGGTCGGCGCGTGACCTCCCGCCGGCGCGGGCCGGCGCGCGACACGAGGCACGACCAGGCCGAAAGGATCTCGCCGACCGGAATTCCCATCAACACCGTCTATCGGCCTGAGGACGCGCCCTTCGACTACCGCGCGGACCTCGCCGACCCCGGACAGTGGCCCTATACGCGTGGCATCCAGCCCACCATGTACCGTGGCCGCCTCTGGACGATGCGCCAATACGCCGGCTTCGGAAGCGCAAAGAGCACCAACGAGCGCTTCCGGCTGCTCCTCGACGCCGGACAAACCGGTCTGTCGGTCGCATTTGATCTGCCGACCCAGATGGGGCTCGACTCCGATTCGCCCCGTGCGCTTGGGGAGGTTGGAAGAGCAGGCGTCGCGATAAGCAGCGTCGAGGACATGCACGTGCTGTTCGACGGCATTCCGCTCGACAAAGTCTCGACGTCGATGACGATCAACGCCACCGCTGCAACCTTGCTGGCGATGTACATCGTCGTCGCCGAGGAGCGCGGCATCACGCGCGATGCGATCAGCGGAACGATCCAGAACGACATCCTCAAGGAGTACATCGCCCGGGGGACCTACATCTACCCGCCCGGTCCGAGCATGGCGCTCATCGCGGAAGTGTTCAGATTTTGCGCCGACGAGGTACCGAACTGGAACCCGATCTCCATCTCCGGCTACCACATCCGCGAAGCCGGGGCGACCGCCGTCCAGGAGCTCGCCTTCACCCTCGCCAATACCATTGCATACGTATCGCGTGCCATCGACGCCGGCCTCGCTGTCGATTCGTTCGCGCCGCGGCTCTCGTTTTTTTTCGCCGCCCACAACGATCTCTTCGAGGAAATCGCGAAGTTTCGTGCCGCGCGACGGCTGTATGCGCGCATCATGCGCGACCGCTTTCACGCCTCGGATGCGAGTGCCCGACTGAGATTCCACACCCAGACCGGTGGCGTGACGCTCACCGCTCAGCAGCCGCTCAACAACGTCGTGCGTGTCGCGGTGCAGACTCTCGCCGCGACGCTCGGCGGTACGCAGTCGCTACACACCAATGGCTATGACGAAGCGTTGGCACTACCCACAGCCGAAGCCGCCACTCTCGCGCTGCGCACCCAGCAAGTCGTCGCGTACGAATCGGGGATCACTAATACCGCCGACCCACTCGCCGGGAGCTATTATGTCGAGCGCTTGACCGAGGAGCTCGAGAACCGCGCCGCCGACCTGATCGGAAAGGTCGACGAGCTGGGCGGCTCGGAGAAGGCGATCGCCGCCGGCTTCTTTCAGGAAGAGATCGCGCGGAGCGCCTACGAACAGCAGCTGAGGGTGGAAGCGGGCGAGACCGTTATCGTCGGCGTCAACCGGTTCGTCGATGATTCCGAGCCGCTCTCGGTGCCGGCGCCCGATTATTCCGCGCTCGAAAAGTCGCAGATAAAGAACGTCAGGGCGCTGCGCAAGAAGCGCGACGACGGCGCGGTACGAGAGACACTCGATGCGCTGCGCGGTAGCGCGAAGAATCAAGCGGCGCCGCTGCACTTGATGCCGGCGATCATTGACGCCGTGCGTGCGCGCGTCACCGTCGGTGAGATCTCGGCGGTGTTGTCCGACAACTGGGGATTGTACCGGCCGCCAGTCTAAGTTGGTCGCGCGCTTGAGGCGCAATTCCAGTCTAGGTAGCTTTCGAAACGGCCTTCGCCTCTCCCACCATAGCATGCCGACCTACGAGTTTCGTTGCCCCAACGGCCACGACTTCGAAAAATTTTACCGCTCGATCAGCGCTGCTCCGCAGGAGGTTGCATGTCCAACCTGCGGCGCGATCGCGGAGCGGCAGCTGTCCGGCGGAGCTGGACTGCTGTTCAAGGGGTCGGGATTTTACATCACCGATTACGGCAAGGACGGCAAGAAGGCACAGAGTCCGCCGCCGGGCGGCGGAAAGCCTCAGCCGAGCGCCGAAACCGGCTCGAGCACGGAACCAAAATCCGGATCGGAGCCGAAAGCTGCCGACAACAAGCCGGCCGCGAAGCCTGAACCGAAGCCATCCGGCAAATCCAAAAGCGGTGAATGAAAGCCGTTGACCAAATCCGCGCCGAGCTCGTTCGCGCGGCGCAGAGCATCGGTGCGCCCGCGGACATCGATCCGCTGCTTGAGCGCCCGCGCGAGGAGTCCCACGGCGACTGGGCAACGAATATCGCGATGGTTCTCGCCAAACCGCTTCGCGCCAAGCCGCGCGACATCGCCGAGCGACTGCACGCCGCGATGAATCTGTCCGACGCCGGGGTGTCGAAGGTCGAGATCGCCGGTCCCGGATTCATGAATTTCTGGATCGACGAGACAAGGATTGCCTCCGGTCTGCGCGACATTCTCGTCGCAGACAAGGATTACGGTCGGAGCAATGCCGGGCAGGGCAGAGTCGTGAACGTCGAATTCGTCTCTGCCAACCCGACCGGACCTCTCCACGTCGGTCATGGCAGGCAGGCGGCGCTGGGCGACGCCATCTCGACGCTCCTGGAGTACACCGGTTGGAAAGTGACTCGCGAGTTCTACTACAACGACGCCGGCGTCCAGATCGAGAATCTGGCGGCGAGCGTGGAAGCAAGGATCAAGGAGCTGCGCGGCGAGCCGGCGCAGATTCCCGAGGGCGGCTACCACGGAGAATACATTCGAGAGCTCGCCGAGCGTTACGTCGCGGGGAGCGACGGCTTGTCGGTGCGGGAGTTCGCCGTGCGCGAACTGCGCAAGGAACAGGATCTCGATCTACAGGCGTTCGGCGTGTGCTTCGACAAGTACTTTCTCGAGTCGTCGCTCTACACCGATGGCATGGTCGATGAGACGGTGCGGCTGCTGGTTGCCAGCGGCCAGACATACGAAAGCGATGGTGCGATATGGCTGCGCACCACCGACTTCGGCGACGACAAAGATCGCGTGATGCGAAAACGCGACGGCACCTACACCTATTTTCTGCCGGACGTCGCCTACCACGTGACCAAATGGAAGCGCGGCTTCAGGAGGGCGATCGATGTCCAGGGGGCCGATCATCACAGCACGGTGACGCGGGTGCGCGCCGGACTGCAGGCGCTCGACATGGGCGTCGATCGCAATTACCCCGAATACGTGCTCCACCAAATGGTCACCGTCATGAAGCACGGCGAAGAGGTCAAGATCTCCAAGCGCGCCGGCAGCTACGTCACGGTGCGGGATCTGGTCAACGAGGTTGGGCGCGACGCGGTGCGGTACTTCTTCCTGATGCGGAAGAGCGATTCTCAGCTGATATTCAACGTCGATCTCGCGGCGTCGCAGTCGGAGGAGAATCCGGTCTACTACATCCAGATGGCGCACGCGCGGATGTGCGGGATCTTCCGCGTCGGCGGTATCGATCCGGGCTCGGTATCGGCGGACGATATCGATTTCGGCGTGTTGCGGGAGCGCGAAGAGCAGGAGCTGATCAAAGCCCTGGTCGACTTCCCGGATCTCGTCGAGTCGGCTGCCGAGAGCCTCGAGCCGCATCGAATAGCTACGTATCTGCTCGACACCGCGCGGCTCGCCCATCTCTGGTACCACAAGCATCACGTGCTGGAACAGGAGCCCGAGGTGACGAAAGCGAGACTAGCGCTCGCCCACGGCGCGCGCATCGTACTTCGCAACGGCATGCAGATCCTTGGCGTTACCGCGCCGGAGCGGATGTAGTTGCACCGCGGCACTGCTCCGTTACCATTAGCATTCTGACAATCCTTCGAGTGAAATAACGACGAATGTCAGTTCTCGTGGTTGGCTCGGTGGCCCTCGATTCGGTCGAGACACCGTTCGGCAAGGCAGACGACGTACTAGGCGGATCGGCGACTTTTTTCTCGGCGTCGGCGAGCCTGCTCACCAAGGTGAGCGTGGTCGGAGTCATCGGTTCCGACTATCCGGTCGATAAGCTCGAGCCCCTCAAAAAGCGCGGCGTCGATTTCAGCGGCCTCGAGCGCGCCGAGGGACAGTCGTTCCGCTGGCGCGGCCGCTATCGCCACGACCTCAACTCGGCGGAGACACTCGAGACACACCTGGGAGTGTTCTCGCATTTCAGTCCGAAGATTCCCGAAAAACTGACGTCGTCGCCGTATCTGTTTCTCGCCAACATTGATCCGAGGCTGCAGCTCGATGTGCTCGAGCAGGTCGAGAAGCCGAACCTGGTTGCGTGCGATACCATGAATTTCTGGATTCAGAGTCGCCGCCCGGACCTGTTGAACCTCCTCTCCCGCGTCGATCTCGTCACGCTGAACGACGCCGAAGCGCGCCAGCTCAGCGAAAAGGCCAATCTCGTTCAGGCTGCGCAGTGGATCATGTCGCGCGGTCCACGGGTGGTGATCATCAAGAAGGGCGAACACGGCGCATTCTATTTTGATCACAACTCGATCTTCTTCGCGCCAGCCTTCCCGCTCGAGAGCGTGTTCGACCCTACCGGCGCCGGGGACTCATTCGCCGGCGGCTTCATCGGTTATCTTGCCGCAACTGGAGATCTCAGTGAGGCGAACATGCGCCGCGCAGTGATCTACGGCTCGGTGATGGGCTCTTTCGCCGTCGAAAAGTTTTCGATCGAACGACTGTTGACCGTCACCCGTGCCGAGATCGATCAGCGGATGCGTGACATGCGGCGGCTCGTCGCGTTCGAAGAGGAGCTGCCGTCGTGATCGACGACGCGCTTCGTTACGGAAGCGCCGGAGTCGACATCGACGCTTCCAACGACGCTAAGCAACGCATCAGGAAACTGGTCGAATCGACCTTCACCAAAGGCGTAATGGGCGCTTTCGGCGGCTTCGGTGGCATGTTCCGGATGCCACCCAATCTCCAGCGGCCAATACTCGTTGCCAGCGCCGACGGTGTCGGAACCAAGATCAAGATCGCGATAGAGGCCGGCCGCCACGACAGAATCGGGCGCGACCTCGTCAACCACTGTGTGAACGACATTCTCGTTCAGGGAGCGCAGCCACTCTTTTTCCTGGACTACGTCGCGTTCGGAAAGCTCGAGCCCGAGATCGTGGAAAGGGTCGTCGCGGGCGTCGCCGCCGGCTGCCGCGACAACGGTTGCGCGCTAATAGGGGGCGAGACGGCCGAAATGCCGGGATTGTACACTCCGCCGGATTACGACCTTGCGGGCTTCATCGTCGGATATGTGGAAGAGCAGCTGGTCCTGGGCGCCGCCCGCGTCAAGCCCGACGACGTGCTGATCGGTCTGGAGAGTGCAGGCCTGCACACGAATGGCTACTCACTGGCGCGCAAGATCGTGACGGACCGGTTGCGTCTCCATTTGAGCGATGAGTTTCCTGAGGGGGCAGGTCGCAGCGTTGCCGATGTACTCTTGTCGGAGCATCGCACGTACCTGCCGTCTCTGCGACCAGTGCTCGACCGCGTTCATGCGATGGCGCACATAACCGGCGGCGGACTGATCGAGAATCTGGACCGAGCGTTGCCTCGGACGCTGGACGCAGTGGTCGGGCTGGAGAGCTGGAAGGTCCCGTCGGTGTTTCGGGTCCTGATGGAAGCGGGCAATGTCGAGCCCGCCGAGATGTACCGAACGTTCAACATGGGTGTAGGAATGGTGGTAATCTGCGCGCCGTTCGACGCCGAGCATGTCATGTCGGCCGCCGCGACGACTGGTGTGAAAGCATGGATGCTGGGATCGCTCACGCCGGGCTCGGGCGCAGTCATACTTTCTTGAGGATTCAACGATGAAAGCTCGTTTGTTCGTTATGTTCGCCGCGGCATCTCTCGCCGCAACATCGGTCAACGCCCAGGGCGTCGATACGCAGCGCTGCCCGCCGGGCACCGTCAGTGGACTCGGCGTTCCCGATCAGACCCGGGCGTCACAGGACGCGTGTCAAAAAGCGATCGATCTGTTTCAATATCTCGCCCCACAGCTCGGCACCATGATCGCCGGCGGCAATCCGACCCTCGGTCAGGGCGGCAACCTCGGCGGACTCGGACACTTCTCAGCCGGCATCAGACTCAACGTGCTGCAGGGCAGCCTGCCGCAGGTTCAGGATGTGACACCATCGGTGAACGGCGCGACCAGCACTCAGTTCGAGACCAAGGACCAGTATCTGCCGATGCCAACCGCGGATCTCGCAATCGGCATCTTCAAGGGAATTCCGCTCGCCCTCACCAATGTCGGTGGCGTCGATGTGCTCGTGAGTGCCTCGTACGTGCCCGAGTTCGACAACAGCGGCGTCAGCGTCAAGGTACCGAACGGATCTCTGAAGCTCGGGTATGGCGCGCGCGTCGGTATTCTGCAGGAGTCGCTGCTCGTGCCCGGCGTCGCGGTGAGCTACCTCGTCCGCGACCTGCCGACCCTCAACATTGCCGGCAATAGCGGAGGCGACTCGCTATATGTGAACAACCTCAGTCTTAAGACCAAGGCGTGGCGCGTTACAGCGAGCAAGAGCCTGCTGATCTTTGGGCTCGCAGCCGGCTTCGGTCAGGACAAATACGACGCATCGACCGATATTGGCGCGCATGTGGCAGCGCGCCCGCCGCTCACTTCACCCGCGAATGCCACCCCGGTATCGATCTCGCAGAGTCTCACCAGAACGAACATCTTCGGCGACCTGTCGATGAACCTGTTGCTTTTCAAGCTCAACGCAGAGATTGGACAGGTCTCGGGCGGAACGATCAACACCTACAACACCTTCAATGGCAAGCAGCCAGCCGATTCCAGAATCTACGGATCGGTCGGATTCCGATTCGGATTCTAACGACGAGCGCGACGCGGAGTACATGCGTCGCGCACTCGCCCTCGCGCAGCAAGGCTGGGGTCAAACAGCGCCGAACCCAATGGTCGGCGCTGTTGTCGTTCGCGACGGTGTCGTCGTCGGCGAGGGTTACCACGCACGCTATGGAGAGCCGCACGCCGAGATCGTCGCGCTGAAGGCGGCGGGCGAGCGCGCCCGCGGCTCGACGATGTACGTCACCCTCGAGCCCTGCAACCACTTCGGCAAGACTCCGCCGTGCACCGAGGCGATTCTGCAGGTGCGAGTAAAGCGTGTCGTAATCGCCGCCGCCGATCCCACTGCGCTGGCGGGCGGTGGTGCCCGTCATCTCGCCGACTACGGTGTAGAGGTCGATTTCGCCGTGGAAGAGCCGGCGGCGCTCGAGCTCAATGCGCCGTTCTTCTTCGCCGCTACCAACCCGGGGCGTCCATGGGTGACGCTCAAGCTGGCGCTATCCTCGAACGAGAAGATGAACGATCCGTCCGGGCAGCGACGCTGGATCACTAACGAGCAGTCGCGGCAGGAAGTGCATCGTCTGCGCGCCAACGTCGATGCGATCGCGGTGGGCGTCGGCACCGTGCTCGCCGACGATCCGGAGCTGACGGTGCGCGGGCCGGTCCGTCCGCGACTCGCGCCGGCGCGCGTAGTCTTCGATCGCAACGCCGAGACGCCACTGGAGTCGAAGCTCGTTCGAACGGCGAAAGAAACACCGACGATGATTTTTGCGCATCACCCCGCCGTCACGCGCCTCGCCGCGCTGCACAACGCTGGAGTCGATGTGTTCGAGGCGGAGGACCTGCAGCAGGCACTCGGTGCTCTACACGGATTCGGTATCCAACACCTGTTTGTAGAGGGCGGTGCACGCGTCGCCCAGCAGTTTCTGCGTCAGGGGCTGGTGGACAGACTGATTATCTTTCAATCACCGATCACCCTCGACGATGCGGGATTCAGTCCGTTCACGGGGCTGTCCGATGATCTTCGGAGCGGGATCGACAGAGCGCGCGTAGTCAGGAAGTCCGATTTTGGTGAGGACACCATGACCGAGTACGCGCTGCGTGAGGTTTGAATGTTCACCGGATTGATCGAGCAGGTTGGCGAAGTCGAGAGCGTACGGCAGACCGATGCCGGACGCGAGCTTCACATTCGCGCCGAGTTTTCCGACCTGGTGAACGGCGAAAGCATCGCCCTGAACGGTGCTTGTCTCACTGTTCGTGAGTTTGGCCCCGGCTGGTTTGATGTTGCGGCGGTGGCGACGACCGTCGAGCGAACAACGATCGGCGCATGGAAGAATGGCTCACGACTGAACCTCGAGCGGGCCCTTCGCGCCTCGGATCGATTGGGTGGCCATATCGTCCAGGGGCACGTGGACTTTGTGGCTCGCGTCTCGGCAGTCGACAAAGTGCGGGACGCGGTGCTGGTCGATCTCGCCCTGCCGCCCGGCGCGGATCCGTTGTTCGTTCTGCACGGTTCGTTGACGGTCGATGGCGTCAGTCTCACGGTCAACGATCTGAGGCCTGGTTCGGTGCAGCTCTCGCTGATCGACTATACGCTGCGCCACACCACCCTCGCCGAGCTCGCGGCTGGATCCCGCGTCAACGTGGAGGCCGACATCGTCGCCAAACACGTCCGGCGACTCCTCGAGCCCTACCTGCGTGAGGCTTCGGGGGTAAATTCACTGACCGATTATTCGTTGGAGCATTGAGCGCTATGCAGTTTGGAACCGTCGAACAGGCGATTGCCGACATCAAGGCCGGCAGGATGATCGTCGTCGCTGACGATGAGGATCGCGAGAACGAAGGCGATCTCATCTGCGCGGCCGACCTCGTCACACCGGAGATGATCAACTTCATGATCCGGAAAGCCGGCGGCTGGATCTGCCTCGCTCTCACCAACGAGCGCGCCGATTACCTCGAGCTCGCTCCGCAGAGTGAAGTCAGCACCGACGAGTATCGGACTGCCTTCACCATCAGCATCGACGCCGACGAAAGGTTCGGCGTGACGACCGGAGTCAGCGCCCAGGACCGTGCCCGTACCATTCGCGTCGCTGTGGATCCAAACACGGTCCCGACCGATTTGCGCCGGCCTGGCCACGTTCCGCCGCTCCGCGCCCGCGATGGCGGCGTTCTCCAGCGCGTTGGACACACCGAGACCGCCGTCGATCTGGCGCGTCTTGCCGGGCTGACTCCCGCTGGAGTCATCTGCGAGATTCTGAGCGAGGACGGGTCGAGCGCCCGTCGTCCGGAGCTCGAGCGATTTGCGCAGGAGCACGGTCTCACATTCATCACCGTGGCGCAGCTCGTCGCGTATCGGCTGCAGACCGAGCGTCTGGTCCATCGCGTCGCCGAAGCACGCCTGCCGACCGAGCTCGGGACCTGGAAAGTCGTCGGCTACCGCAACGACGTGGATCCGCACGAGCACATCGCGCTCGTTTTTGGCGACGTAAGCGGCGATGCCAGCGTGCTGGTGAGGATGCACTCGAAGTGCCTTACCGGCGATGTGTTTCACTCGCTCCGCTGCGATTGCGGGTGGCAGCTCGAGACCGCGATGAAGATGATCGCCAAGGAAGGGAAGGGCGTCATCGTGTACCTCGATCAGGAAGGCCGCGGCATCGGACTGCTCAACAAGCTCAAGGCCTATGAGCTTCAGGATCAGGGCATCGACACCGTCGAAGCCAACGAACGGCTCGGTTTCAAGCCCGATCTCCGCAACTACGGCATCGGCGCGCAGATTCTGCTCGATCTTGGTCTCAAGACCATTAGGCCGATCACCAACAATCCTCGCAAGCTGGTGGGCCTCGAGGGTTACGGCCTGACCATCGACGAGCGCGTCCCGATCATCTCGATCGCACACGACGAGAACTCGAGCTACCTCGAAGCCAAGAGGGCGAAGCTGGGACACCTCTTCGCCTCGTAAATGCCGGAGTTCCAGGGATTACCGAGTGGCGCCGGACGCCGGATGGCCGTCGTCGCCAGCCGATTCAATGAGCCTATAGTCAAGAAACTCGTCGATGGTGCCATGCAGGCGCTCGTCGAATCGGGCGTCGTGTTCGAGGATATCGATGTCGTCTGGGTTCCAGGAGCGTGGGAGCTCCCGATTGCCGCCCGCTGGCTACTCGCGAGCGAGCGCTACGATGGACTCGTCGCCGTCGGCGCCGTGATTCGCGGCGACACCGCCCACTTCGATTACATCGCCGGCGAGGCGTCGCGCGGACTCGCCGCGGCGAGCGCCGACACCGAGACACCGATTGGCTTCGGCGTCCTCACCTGCGACACCGACGAGCAGGCCGAGGAGCGCGCCGGCGGTGCACACGGCAACAAGGGCTACGACGCGGCCGTAGCGGCGCTCGAGATGGTCGACCTGCTCAATCGGCTCGATCCCGGCGATGCGGATTGAAACCCGCGCCCGTGCGCGGGCGCTGCAGGCGCTCTACGCGTGCGAGATGCGGGGCGGCAAGAACCTCGATCGCGTTGCCACCCAGGTTTGGGACGATCTCGCGGTAGCACCCGAAGAGCGCCGGCTTGCCGGCCTGCTCGTGCGTGAAGTCGTAAGCACCGGTGAGGAGCTCGATACCAGACTCGCCGAGCTGACCACCAACTGGCGTCTCGAGCGGCTCGGCGCAATCGAGCGATCCGTGCTCCGGCTCGGGGCAGCGGAGCTGCTAAAGGGCGACACTCCGCCACGCGTGGCGATCCAGGAGGCAGTGCGCCTCGCTGAACGGTTCGGCACATCGGCGAGCGCGAAGTTCGTCAACGGTGTGCTCGATGCTTTTGCCCGACAGGCCGGCATGATCTAGTGCGGATACTCGTCATCAACTGGCAGGACTTCACCAATCCCCAGGCCGGTGGCGCCGAGCTGCATCTGCAGGAAATCTTCAAGCGCCTCGTCGCGCGCGGTCACTCGGTGGATCTGCTGTGCAGCTCGTGGCGGGACGCATCGCCGCGCGCAAACCTCGAAGGCATCGATGTCTACCGCACTGGGGGACGCAACACCTTTCCTTTCGTCGCGCGCAGTTACTTCAATCGTCACCTCGCATCGAACGACTACGACGTCGTCGTCGAGGATCTGAATAAGGTTCCGTTGTACACGCCTCTCTGGGGCCTGAAAAGACTCGTCGCCCTTGTGCATCATCTTTTTGGCGGCACCGTGTTTCGCGAGGCAGCCTTCCCGCTCGCGGCCGCGGTGTGGTTGTCGGAGCGACCGCTCGGCGCGATCTATCGTGACGTTCCGTTCGAAGCAGTCAGCGTCAGCACCGCCGACGATCTGGTCTCTCGCGGCATTCCCCGCGAATCCATCCGCGTCATCTACAACGGTGTCGACTCAGCGCGCCTCACTCCCAATCCCGCCGAGCGCTCGCCCACTCCCCTCTTCGTATACCTCGGACGGCTCAAGAAGTACAAACGAGTCGACGACGTCATCCGCGCCTTCGCCGCACTGAATCTGCCCGGCGCGAAGCTCGAGATAGCGGGGACTGGTGACTATCGCGCCAGCCTCGAAGCTCTGGTAAAATCCCTTGGCCTGTCGGGCCGGGTGGAATTTCTTGGCTTCATCCCAGAAGATCAGAAAGTCCACCTGCTGCGTCGGGCGTGGGCGTCGGTCCTCGCGTCGCCCAAGGAAGGGTGGGGGATCAGCAATCTGGAGGCGGCGGTGTGTGGCACCCCGGTGATCGCCGCCAATTCTCCTGGAATCCGGGAGTCGGTGCTGGATGGCGAGACCGGATTCCTGGTACCCCAGAACGATCCGCTCGCAATGGCAGCGGCGATGAGAGGCTTGGTGCAATCAGCCGATAAGGTGAATGTTCTGGGAACCGCGGGCCGCCGATTCGCCGAAACGTTTACCTGGGACCGCGCCGCCGATGAGACGCTGGCGCATCTGGAGGAAGTGATCGCGCATGACCAATGACAAAAGCACGGTGAGAGAGTGGCTTCTCCGCGCGTAACCGTCGGCCAGCTTCTTGACCGGTTGCGTGGAACGCTCCAGCTCGAAGAGATCGAGCCTGGCAGCGGTCTCGACCGTCCGGTGGCCAACGCCGAGGTGTCCAGCCCTGGTCTCGTCCTCGCCGGTTATGTAAAGCGGTTCTCCGCCGGGCGCCTGCAGGTGCTCGGCGAGACGGAGATCACCTACCTCGCGTCGCTCAGTCCGGACAATCGCAGACGCGTTCTCGAGTTGTTTTTCTCCTTCCCGATTCCAGCTGTCTTTGTCACCAAGGGTCAACGGCTTCCGATCGGCCTCAAGGAGATTGCGGGCGCCGCCGGCGTTCCAGTCATTCGCACCAAGCTCAAGACCGCCGAGTTCTATCGCCGGATCAAGCCGGTGCTCGAGATGGAGTTCGCGCCGACCGTGTCGCTGCACGGATCGCTCGCCGACGTCTTCGGGGTCGGGGTGTTCTTCAGCGGTAAAAGCGGAATCGGCAAATCGGAGTGCGTGCTCGATCTCGTCGAGCGCGGCCATCGCCTCGTCGCCGATGACCTCGTCATCACCAGCAAGCGGGGTAACGATGTTCTGATCGGCCGCGGCCACGAGATGCAGCGTCACTACATGGAAATCCGCGGCGTCGGGCTAATCGACATTCCGGCAATCTTCGGCATTCGGGCGGTGCGGCAGCAAAAACGCATCGAAGTCGTTGTGAACCTCGAGGAATGGGATCAACACGCAGTCGCCGACCGCACCGGCCTCGACGTCGCGACGACCACCATCCTCGAGGTCGAGCTGCCCAAGATCACGGTGTTCCTCAATCCCGGCAAGAACATCACGGTCATAGCCGAGGTAATCGCGCTGAACCATCTTCTTCGCTATTCGGGCGTGAACGCTGCGGAAGCGTTCAACGAGAGATTGGTCGGTCGACTCAAGACCGCGGCCGCCAACAATATTCGCGAGTACCTTCAGGAAGATCATGAATGACCAGACGGGGGACGCGCCCCGGAATCCGCGCGCAATCGTAGTCGGTCACGGCGAATTCGCCGGCGGCCTCGTGTCGGCGGTGGGCCAGATCTGCGGGATGGCCGACAAGCTCGTCGTGATGTCCATGATGGGGATGACGCCGGAGGACATCGAATCCGCCATTCGCGACCAGCTTTCGACCACCGGCGCCCGGGTGATCTTCACCGATCTTCCCGCCGGCAGTGCCACCATCGCCGCGCGCCGCATCGTCAAGGACGAGCCCGGGCTCGTGCTCGTGAGCGGAGTCAATCTCGCCACGCTTCTGGACTTCGTCTTCAACACTTCAGTACCGCCCACCGAGGCCGCACGGGCCGCCGCCGAGAGAGGAAAAGCATCGCTGATCGTGGTCGGCCGCTGATGGGAATACACCTCTACCGGATTGACGACCGCCTCATCCACGGGCAGGTCGTGGTCGGCTGGGGCCAGCCGCTCAACGCGCGGTTCATGGTGCTGGTAGATGATCTCGTCGCGTCCAGCGATTGGGAGAAGGAGCTTTACCGCATGGCCGTGCCGCCCGGCATCGAGATTTTTTTTGCCGACGTCGATAGCGCCATCCGAGAGCATGCCCGCTGGGAGGCCGACCCGCGTCCCGGAATTCTCATCACCGGAGATATCAGCAGCATGCACCGCCTCGTGAAGGCGGTAAAAGCGATCGGCAGCGTAAACCTGGGCGGAATTCACCATCGCGCCGGCCGTGCGGGCAGGCTGCGCTACATCTTCCTCACGCCGGAGGAAGAGAACCAGCTTCGCGAGATCGAGTCTGCCGGCGTCGAGGTGACCGCGCAGGACGTTCCGTCTGCCCGCGCTGTGCCGCTCGCCGAAGTGCTCGAAGGTGAATCCAATTGAGTCTGCTCGAGGCGCTGCCGATCGCGCTCCTCGGCGCGCTGCTGGGACTCGACGTCGTCAGCTTCCCACAGGCAATGGTCTCGCGGCCAATCGTCGCGGCGACCCTCTCGGGAGGATTGATCGGGCATCCCAGCGCGGGCTTGTTGATTGGAGTTGTCCTGGAGCTGATCGCGTTGGACACACTCCCGTTTGGCGCCTCGCGCTATCCGGAGTGGGGATCTGCCGGCGTTGTCGGCGGGGCTCTCTTCTCGGCGCAGTCACCGGGAATGCCGGGCGCGCTACCCGCCTCGATGCTGGCGGCCCTGCTTACTGCCAGCATCAGTGGATGGAGCATGGTTGTACTACGGCGATTCATTGCCCGGCGCCTCGAGAAGTCGCGCGATCGCATCGAGGAAGGCTCTCGAAGTGCGCTGATGTCGCTGCACCTGACCGGGATGTCGATGGATCTCCTGCGTGGCGCGCTGGTTACGCTCACGGCGATGATGATCTTTGCGCCACTGGTACGCGCAATCGTGGCGGTGTGGGGAAGCGAGTCGGCGGCGTCGAGGGCAGTCGTCGTCGTGACCGCCGCCGTGGTTGCAGGTGGCGCGCTCTGGAAAGTTTACCACTCGGTCCGGCATGTCCTGTGGTTTTTTCTGGCGGGACTCGTTGCCTGGTCAGTCCTGCTGGTGACGAGATGAGTAACGCATCCCCCGCTACGGCAATGCCCAGATTGCCTCTCCACGTGAGGGTGGCGATGTATTTCCGGCTGCTCGCCCTTCAGGGCTCCTGGAACTACGAGACGCTGAACGGCACCGGCATCGGCTTCGCAATCGAGCCGGCTCTCAGATACCTGCCGGGCGGACCCGGCGGAGCTGCCTACCGCGCCGCGCTCGCGCGCGAGTCGCGTTACTTCAACGCGCACCCGTATCTAGCCGGCGTGGCAATCGGCGCGCTCACCCGCGCCGAGCTCGAGGGTGTCGATCCGGCGCGAATCGAGCGCTTCCGAACTGCGCTCGCCGGTCCCCTCGGCAGCGTCGGAGACCGTCTGGTGTGGGCCAGCTGGTTACCCTTCTGCTCGGTCGTCGCCATGGGGGTTTATGGGGCGGGCGGGTCGGCCCTGGCAGTCGTTGGTACATTTCTCTTGTTGTACAACGCCGGGCACCTTCTCCTCAGGGCATGGGGACTACGAATTGGTCTCTCGCGCGGTCTCAACGTCGCATCCGCACTGGGCAATCCGGTGCTGCGTCAGGGTCCGCAGTACATCGCCTGCGCTGCCGCGTTTGTCTCGGGACTCTCGCTGCCGCTGGCCTTGCAGCGCGTAACCGGGCCCGGCAGAGCGTTGGCCGGCGCGATCATCGCCGCGGCTTTTCTGGGAATCCTTCTCCTCGCGCGGTTACGCGAGCAAGCCGAAGGGTGGCGCGTGGCACTTGGCGTTCTCGCGGTGTTCGTTCTCTACTCGGTAATCACCTGATGCCAGAGCGCGACGTAAAGATCGTCAACAAGCTGGGGATCCACGCCCGCCCCGCCGCCGAGATCGTGAAAACGGCGGGGAAGTTCAAGTGCAACATTACCATCGTCCGCGACGATCTCGAGGTGAACGCCAAAAGCATCATGGGCGTGATGATGCTCGCCGCCGAGTTTGGCTCGACGATAACGATCAAAGCGACAGGCGATGACGCAGAGCAGGCCCTCGATGCACTTCAGACGGTGATTGCCAACAAGTTCGGGGAGAGCTGATGGCGAAGGGAATCGCGGGCATGCCCGCGTCTCCCGGTATCGTCGACGGCCCGGTGCATCTGCTGCGCTGGGAAGTTCCGGACGTCCGCCATCGGATCATCCCGGACGAAGCAGTGGCGGGTGAGATCGCGCGCTTTCACGCGGCACTGAAACAGGCGAAGGAGAGATTGCAGCAGGTGCGTGCCCGCGCCGAGAAAAATGCCGGCGCCGAAGAGGCAGCGATCTTCGACGTGCAGATCTCGATCCTCGAGGACGCCGAGCTCGCGCGCCAGGTGGAGGAGCTGATTCACCAGAACCTGGGCGCCGAAAAGGCCTTCGACCTGGTGCTGTTCGAGTGGCGTCAGCAATTCGCGGGTCACGCAAGGCCGATGCTTCGCGAAAGAGTCGGTGATCTCATCGACATTCACATTCGGGTGCTCTCGATACTGCTCGGCCTGCCCGATCACGATCCGGTGGATCTGCCCAAGGGATCCAACAAGATTCTTGTCACCCACGACCTGACCCCGAGCCTCACCGTGCAGCTGGATCGGGAAGCGATCATCGGCATCGCGACCGACGCAGGGACGCGCACGTCACATGTTGCGATTCTCGCCCGGTCGCTGGGGCTGCCGGCCGTCGTCGGACTTCGCGAAGCCACCCAGCAGCTGAATGGCAACGAACACGTGATCCTCGACGGAACGTCGGGCGTGCTCGTGATCGATCCGACTCCTACCCAGATCAAGATCTATCGCGAGCGCCGCGCTGTCGAAGCGCTGGAAGACAAGGAGCTCCAGGCACTCGCCGTCGCCGACTCGGTGACCCTCGACGGGCATTGGGTCACGCTTCGCGCCAACGTCGACCTTCCCGAGGAAGCCGACTTCGCCGCGCGCAGCGGCGCGGAAGGCGTCGGCCTGATGCGAACGGAGTTTCTCGTCGTTGGTCGCGCGACAATGCCCGACGAGGAGGAGCAGTACCGTGCCTACCGGCACGTCGTCGAGGCGTTCGGCGGACGACCTGTCGTCATCCGCACTTTCGATGTTGGAGGCGACAAGCTTCCCGTCGGCGGCTATCCAACCGACCCGAATCCGTTTCTCGGGTGGCGGGCCATCAGGATGTGCCTCGACGAGCCGGAGCTGTTCAAGACCCAACTGCGGGCGCTGTTGCGCGCGGCAATGCACGGCGACGTCAGGATCATGTTCCCGCTCATCATCACGCTCGACGAGGTGAAGCAGGCGAAGCACCTGCTCAACGAGGCGGCGCGCGAGCTGGATGCGCGCGGGGTCGCGTATCGCCACGATCTGCCGCTCGGGGTGATGGTCGAGACCCCGGCGGCCGCGCTGTCGGTGCATACGCTCGTGGACGACGTCTCGTTCTTCAGCATCGGCACCAACGATCTGGTGCAATACACCCTCGCGGTGGACCGCGGCAGCGCGACGCTGGCCGCGCGGTTTACACCGCTGCATCCCGCCGTTCTCACTCTCATCAAGCGAATCGTCGACGTTGGTGTCACCCACCGACTCGAAGTCGCGGTGTGCGGCGAGATGGCTTCCCAGCCGCTGATGGCGTTCGCTCTGATTGGGTTGGGCGTTAGGTCGCTGAGCGTCGCCGGTCGCGCCGTCCCGCTCGTCAAGCGGATTGTGCGCGGCGTGAGCGTCAGCGTCGCCGCTGAAGCGGCCAACGCGGCGATCGAGTCCCGCACCGCCCGCGAAGCGGAAGGCGAGCTGCGCCGCCGGCTGATGACCGCCTTCGGCGATGCACCGTTTTTGCGCGATGGGTTGCCCGGCTTCGTCGAGGGAAATATCTTCGAAAGCTCCGGTGGACTGAAAACATCCTCGGCGCGGGAATAGTACGGCCCGCGACCGTTGCCACCGATCATCCTCACATTCCCCAGAGGAAGTTCGTGCTCGATCGACATCTGTTCACCTCCGAATCCGTCACCGAGGGCCATCCCGACAAGGTTGCGGACGCGATTTCGGACGCCATCCTCGACGCAATTCTCAAAGATGATCCCCAGGCCAGAGTAGCCTGCGAAACCCTCGTCACGACCGGGCTCGCCTGCGTCGCGGGAGAGATCACCACCAAGACCTACGTCAACGTGCCGGAGATCGTGCGCTCGACGATCAACCGGATCGGCTATAACGACACCGCGTTCGGCTTCGACTCGAAGACCTGCGCGGTCATCAGCACCATCGACAAGCAATCGCCCGACATCGCCCAGGGCGTAGACACCGGCGGCGCCGGCGACCAGGGCATGATGTTCGGCTACGCGACCGACGAGACGGACGAGCTGATGCCGATGCCTATTCAGCTCGCGCATCGCCTCACCGAGCGGCTCGCTGAATTCCGTCGCTCGAAGGACGGTGGCTGGGTCCGACCCGACGGCAAGGCGCAGGTAACCGTGCTGTATGAGGACGCCCTGCCGGTTGGAGTCGAGACGGTCGTCGTCTCCACCCAGCATTCCGAAGACATCTCCCACAAGAAGCTTCGCGAAGCGATCATCAGCGAAGTCGTCGAGCCAGTCGTCCCCAAGCAGCTGCGCGACAAGAGCATCAAGTTCCACATCAATCCCACCGGACGCTTCGTGATCGGCGGTCCCCAGGGAGACGCGGGACTCACGGGTCGCAAGATCATCGTCGATACCTACGGCGGCATGGGCCGCCACGGCGGGGGCGCGTTCAGCGGGAAGGACCCATCCAAGGTCGATCGCTCGGCGTGCTACGCCGCGCGCTGGGTCGCCAAGAACGTCGTCGGCGCCAAGCTCGCGCGTCGCTGTGAGGTCCAGCTCGCGTACGCGATTGGCGTCGCGCAACCCGTGTCGATCAACGTCGATACCTTTGGAACCAACACCGTGCCGGAGACGGCGATTCTCAACGCCATCACGAAGGTGTTTGACCTTACGCCCAAGGGAATCATCAGCGCGCTCGATCTGCGAAAGCCGATCTATAGCCCGACGTCGTCTTACGGGCACTTCGGTCGCACTCCACGCAAGAACGGGAAGGGAACTCTCTTCACCTGGGAGCGTCTGGACCGCGTCGCAGATCTCCGCAAGGCCGCCGACGCCCGGTAGCAATACGGCTGCTCCGGTGTAGAACGAAGCTGGCTCGTCTCGGGCCAGCTTTTCTACTTTCCGGCCACACCGTTAATTTGATTTGATGCAACTCGTTGAAGTCGAGGTGATGCGCCTCGGGCTCGATCGTTCCACCAACTCCTACGTCGTGATTCTGCAGGAGAAGGGAGGCGCGCGACTTCTTCCGATCTGGATCGGCCAGCCCGAAGCCGAATCGATCGTGATCGAGATGAACAAGCTCAAGCGCGAGCGCCCCCTCACCCACGATCTCTGCAAGAACCTCATTATCGGCATGGGCGGCACGCTGCGACGGGTCAACATCACCAAGGTCGAGAATCGCACCTTCTACGCCGAGTTGCACATCGCGCGCAATTCCGGCGCGGTCCACATCGATGCGCGTCCATCGGACAGCATCGCCATCGCGCTTCGATTCGAGGCGCCTATTTTCGCGCAGGAGAGTCTTCTCACGGCGCTGTTGCTCGAGGAAGGTCAGAACGCTCCAGAGACCGTCGCCGAACCGTCGGAGGAGATGTCCGCCGAGCAGCTGAAGGAGTATCTGGAGAACCTGCGGCCCGAAGACTTTGGGAAGTTCAATATGTAGTCTCGCGGTCCTGCTGATGTTGCAGGCCGCGCTCCCATCCGCTCCGCCGATCACTATGCACGTGTCGGGTCGCATCGTGCGGCCCGGCGACCGGAAGATGGACCCGGTGAAGGACGCGCTGGTGGTGCTGCACCGCGTCGGCCCCGATCGGGCCGGTCCGCTCGACTCGGTGCGATCCGATGCGCGTGGACGTTACGCGTTCAGCTACGTGCGATCCGGCAGCGAGGACGCCATCTACTTCGTCTCAGCGTCGCACGATGGGATCGCCTATTTCACCGCGCCACTCGCGGAAGGAAACGTCAGCGGCGACGACGGCGAGATTACAGTGTTCGACACGACATCGGGTCATGTTCCGTTGAGTTTGCGCGGCCATCATGTCGTGGTGTCTGCAGCTGACGCCAACGCGCGTCGCTCGATCGTCGAGGTCTACGATCTCTCGAACGATTCATCGGTGACCCGTGTCGCCGTTGGAGACGATCCGTCGGCGGCCGTGTGGCAGACCCACATCGCTCCCGCCGCGACCGACTTCAAGGTTGGACAGGGCGACATTTCGGCGGGCGCGGTGACGTACGCAAACGGCCTCGTCAGCGTGTTCGCGCCGCTCGCTCCGGGGGTGAAGCAGCTGTCGTTCTCCTACTCGCTCGCCGCCAATGAGTTTCCGCTCAAGCTGCCCCTCGAGAAGGACACCGGGATCTACGAGATCATGATCGAGGAGAAAACGGGAAACGTAACCGGGCCGAATCTCAAGGAAGTCGAGCCGGTGACGGTAGACAACCGGAATTTCCGGCGCTTTCTCGGATCAGACCTACCGCGGAGCTCTGTTGCAGTGATCGATCTTCCCGCGCCGCCGAAGACGCACACCATCGACCCGCGTTATCTCGTCGCGCTCACGCTCGTGATCGGCGGGTCGATGGTGCTGGCGCTTGCGCAGGCGCTGCGTCGTAGATAGCTTCGCCCCATAATCGATCGCGGACGGGAGCCACGGAAACCGGTGTGATGCCGGTGCGGCCCCGCCACTGTATCGGGCACTAGACGCCGACTCGAAGACCACTGACTGCGGTAGCAGTCGGGAAGGTGAGTCCGGCAGCCCGGAGCCAGGAGACGACTTTCGTCCGCGCCACTTTCGCAGAACCTCGGGGGAGGTGCTGGTGGCGGTCAGGCGTCTTTTGGCGCGTGCTCGTTGCGGGCATTCCTCTGGGAGGAGTGTCCGTTTTGTTTTTGTACCGACGTCGGTTGGTTTGCTCGGCACTGCTCGCGCTGGCGCTTGCCGGCTGCCGAGAATCAAGTCAACGAGCGCGCCTGCGCGACGATTTTGGGAACCCGATCGCTTTCTGGCCGGTTCCGTCCCGGATCGTCTCGCTCAATCCCGCAACCACCGAGATTCTGTTCACCATCGGCGCCGGTTCGCGCCTCGTCGGTCGGTCCCACTACGATCTGTGGCCCGATTCGGCACGGCTCATTCCCGATCTCGGCGATGGCATCCGGCCCAACGTCGAAGCGCTGCTCGGCGCGCGTCCCGACCTCGTCGTACTCTACGCCAGCCTGGACAATCGCAACGCTGCCGATCGCCTTCGCGCCGCCGGAATAAACACCCTCGCGCTGAAAACCGATCACATCGCGCAGTTCTCGAGTGTAACCGGCCTCCTCGGCGCAATCCTCCACGACTCCGCGCGCGCCCAGACGGTGATCGACTCCGTACGTCGTACCCTCGACAGCGTTCGTCGGGCGACGAAGACCCTCCCGCATCCCACCGTGTTCTGGCACATCTGGGATGCGCCGCTCATCACGATCGGTGCCGGCAGTTTCATGAGCGAGCTCGTCTCCATCGCTGGTGCGAGGAATGTGTATCAGGACATCACCGGCGCATCAGCCCAGATCGCGCTCGAGGATGTCGCTCGCCGCGATCCGGATTTCGTCCTCGCCGGCCCGGACGGTGCTCGGCAGATCAGCTCGGACCCGCGCTTGCGAATAGTTCGCGCTGTGCGGAATGGCAAGATCATCGTCGTCGACACGGGGATGGTGGCGCGGCCGTCGGTACGACTGGGCGAGGCGGCTGTGTCGCTGGCGAAAGCGCTGCATCCCGGGCTCTTCAAGTGAGGCGATTCAGAACCTGGTACTGGGTCGCGCTCGCGGCGGTTCTGGTTGCAATCAGTATCGTCGCAGTGGCGAGCGGTGCAGTGCCAGTTCCACTGGCTGGGGTTATTGACGCGTTACTGGGAACGGGTGATCCAACCGCCATCGCGATCGTGCGCGATCTGCGCTTGCCTCGGGTCATCCTGGGCGCGTTGGTCGGTGCCGGCCTCGGCGCCAGCGGTGCTGCGCTTCAGGGTGCGCTCAGAAATCCGCTGGCTGAGCCCTACCTGCTTGGCGTGTCCGGGGGTGCTGCCGTCGGTGCAGTCATCGCGTTCGCTCTGGGCGCGACGAGCGATGCGGTGATCACCCTGGCGGCGTTCGGCGGCGGCATCGCCGCGGTATTCGTCGCGCTTGCGGTGGCTCGCGTCGGCGGTCGGAGCACGCGCGCTGACGTGCGCACCCTGCTCGTTGCCGGAGTCATTGTCGGCGCATTTGCGAACGCTGCAATCATGGTCGCGCTCGCCAATGCATCGCCGAACAATATTCGGGGCGCGCTGTGGTGGATGATGGGCTCCGCAGTTGACGCCACCTGGCCCCGCACCGCGTGGCTTGCGTTGAGCCTGCTAGCGACTGGTGGCACGCTGATCTATTTCGCACGCGAAATCGATGTGCTCTCCCTCGGCGAGGATGCTGCCGCATCACTCGGTGTCGATGTCGAGCGCGCCGGCCGGCGGACGTTTCTCATCAGCGCGCTCATCGCTGCCGCGACCGTCGCGGCGGCTGGTTTGATCGGCTTTGTCGGACTTGTTGTGCCGCATATTGCGAGGGCGATGGGACTCCGGTCACACCGGCCGCTCATCCTCGCTTCCGCTTTGATCGCGGCGACCCTGATGGTTGCCGCCGACCTCGCCGCCCGGACCGTCGATGCGCCCACCGAGCTTCCGCTCGGCGCGATCACGGCGCTCCTCGGCGTCCCATTCTTTCTCATCCAGCTCCGACGCATCGCATGATTGGCGTCACGGACCTCGTGGTCTCCTATCCCGGAGCACGTGACAATGCCGTAGATGGCGTCACCTTCGTCGCCGAGCGCGCAAAGCTCACCGCCCTCGCGGGACCCAACGGTTCGGGCAAGAGCTCGATCGTCAAAGCGCTGCTCCGCCGCGCCGACACCCCGCGTGGAGTCGCAACGTTCGACTCCCGGGACGTGAAAACGCTGTCGCACAACGAGCTTGCACGCAGTCTCGCGGTCGTCCCCCAGCGAGAGGACGCTGCGTTTCCGATGCAGGTTCGCGAGTATGTCGCGCTTGGCCGGTACCCGCACCTGGGCCTCTGGCGCTCGCCGTCACGTGAAGACGCGCTCGCCGTAGAGGAAGCGCTGCACCAGGCTGGTGTCGCCGATCTCGCGCTTCGCGACACCGACGCGCTGTCTGGCGGCGAGTGGCAGCGCGTTCGCATCGCGCGGGCACTCGCGCAAAAAACCCCCGCTCTCGTTCTCGACGAGCCCACGACTTTTCTCGACGTTGCTCACGAGATGGCGATCTTCGAGCTCCTCTATTCACTGTCGCGCAGCGGGCTCGCCGTCCTTCTCGTCAGCCATCAGCTGAATCTCGTCGCGCGCTTCGCCGATACGATCGTGCTGCTCGATCGCGGCAAAGTTGCAATTCATGGCACCCCCGCCGAAGTGATGCGCGCTGATCGACTCGAATCGATCTACGACTGGCCGGTCGTCGTCAGCCGCGATCCCGCCGTCGGCGCTCCCTCACTGGTTCCGCTGCGCCGGCCCGTCAGGCTCCCCAATCAAAAACCACCACACCAGATATGAATTCTCGTTTGCTCGGCCTCATGACCGCCTGCCTCGCGACCATCGCTGCACGAGCTCACGCTCAGTCCGTTGACACAGCGCAGCTCGGCACCGTCGTGGTCTCCGCGTCCAAGGTTCCCAGTCCGGCGGCTGCCCTTTCGCAGGCAGTCACGGTGATTTCAGGCGCTGATCTGCGGGCGCGCGGGGTGACGAGGGTGTCGGATGCCCTGCGCGAAGTGCCCGGCGCCGCTCTCGTCCAGAGCGGCTCGTACGGAGCTGTGACATCGCTCTTCCTGCGTGGCGGTGAGAGCAGGTACACCAAGGTCCTGATCGACGGTGTGGCGGTCAACGCGCCGGGCGGATCGTTCGACTTCAGTCACCTGACAACCGATAACATCGATCGAATCGAAATCGTGCGCGGCCCCGCCAGCGTGCTCTATGGCGCCGACGCCGTCAGCGGCATCGTGCAGATTTTCACGCGACGCGCCAACGCATCTCGAGCCGCGCTCGGACTTCGGGCCGGAACGTACCACTCGCTTGACGTAGATGGCGATCTGGCGGGTACATCGGACCTCGGCGGCTTTACCATTGCCGCCGCGCGGCACTCGAGCGACGGAATTCTGCCATTCAACAACGAATATCTGAATGGAACCCTCAGCTCTTCGATCAACCTTGCGCAAAGTGCGAGTGGAGACGCCGCCCTTTCGGCGCGATATACGACCGCGGAATTCCACTACCCGACCGATTTCACCGGCGCGCCGGTCGATACCAACTCATACCGCGTCCAGCACCGACTCACCGTCGGCGTCAACGCCGGGCGCAATTTGAGCCCGAATATCCAGGCCAGGCTGCTTGCAGGTAGCAATGACGTCATCGATCTCACCGAAGACATCGCAATCCCCTTCGGCGCTTCGACACCGCAGCACTCAGCGTCCAGATCGCGCGGATATCGTCGAAGCCTGGAAGGTCGAGTGGCTGTCTTCCTGCCGGCCAAGACAACCCTCACCGTCGGCAGTGCATATGAAGGCGAAAGAGAGCACAGCTCGAACGGTGCCGGCGACGTCGGCGTTCCCACGACCGAGACCGATTCGTTCGAGGCGAGCCGTCACAACATAGCCTATTACACGGAGCTGCTTGGCGCGATTACGGATCGCGTCGCATACACCCTCAGCGGTCGGATGGACGACAACTCCGATTACGAGCGCTATGGAACCTACAGGCTCGGCGCCAACGCTTCGATCGCTCCGCGAATCAGATTGCGCGCGTCACTCAGCTCTGCGTTCAACGCACCTGCCTTCAATGAGCTGCGACCGACACTTTACACCGTTGGCAGTCCCGACCTGCGACCGGAGCGCATCCACTCGGCAGAGATCGGTGTCATCGCGACCCCGGCTCCTCGGGTGTTGGAGTTGAGCGCGAGCTACTTCACTCAGCGTTTCAGTGACCTCATCCAGTTCGTCAATGGCGCACCGCCGGACTTCAAGGGGAGCTACGCCAATCTAACCGAAGCGACCTCCAACGGGTACGAGGCTGAAGCGCAGCTGTTCCCGCTGAGTGCGTGGCGTGGCTCGGCGAGCTTTACGGTTGTGAACCCCCGCGTTTCGTCCGTGGATCCGGGCTACCAGGGCTCCGATCAAGTTGGGGATGCGCTGATCAGGCGGCCGACGCATTCCGGCGGCGCGACCATCAGCTTTGTTCCGAAGCTAGGCACGTTCTCCGTCGCCGCCAGGTACGTCGGGAAGCGTCCCGACATCGACTTCACGCAATTCCCATCTCCGCGTGTGACACTCCCGGCGTACACCAAGGTCGATCTCTCCGCGGAGTACCCGCTATCGATCTGGCCGCTCGGCGGCATGAGTCTCAACGCGCGGGTGGACAATCTTTTCGACCGCCGCTATGAGGAAGTGCTCCATTTCGCCACCCCTCGTCGCACCTTTGTCATCGGCGCGCGCGCCTCGACCTTGTTCTAGGCGGGGTGAGGTCGCGACGCGTGTTACATTCTCCCTATGCCACTCGTTGCCACCGACGCGATCGTATTGCACGCGTTCGACTACCTCGAGAGCTCGCGCATCATCCGGCTCTTGACCAGAGAGGCTGGGGTGCAATCGGCGCTGGCCCGGGGCGCGAGAAAGTCGAGAGGCAGGTACGGAACGGCGCTCGACCTTTTCGCCGAGGGCACCGCACAGCTTTACATCAAGCCGAACCGGGAACTCCACAACCTCGCGAGCTTCGAGATTTCGCGCTCGCGCGGTGAATTGGCGGCTGACGTCGGAAGATTTACCGCCGCCTCGACGGTCGCGGAGCTCGCGCTCCGTTTTGGTGGGGAGGAGGCGAACCCGCAGCTGTACGACACGGTCGCCGATGCTCTCGACCGAATTGCGCTTTCGCCCGCCCAGCGAACCATCGAAGACGGTCTCGCCGCTTGTTGGCGGGTTGTGTCGGTCCTGGGTTTTACGCCCGAGCTCTCGAGTTGCGCACTTTGTCATACGCCGCTGCGGGACAGCGACGACGCCGCATTCTCCCACGCATCGGGTGGCATCGTATGCCCGTCTTGCAGCCGGCTGGCGCCGGGCGGTCGGAGAATCCCGGCCTCGGCGCGCACGGCAATTCGTCGCTGGCTCGATCTCGAGCCGTCCACTCTCACCGAGCCCGAGGCCAGATCACACCAGCGGCTGCTCCGCGAGTTCCTCGGAGCGCATCTCTCCGACGACCGGCCGCTACGCGCATTCGCGGTATGGGAACACGAACGGTGGACCGCGGCGTGATCATCGGAACTGCGGGGCATATCGATCATGGCAAGACCGCGCTGGTGAAAGCTCTGACCGGAGTCGATGCCGACCGCCTTCCCGAGGAAAAACGCCGCGGCATCACCATCGATGTCGGCTTTGCCCCGCTTCAGCTCTATGGCATCGGTGTCGTCGGAGTGATCGACGTGCCCGGTCACGAAGACTTTGTGCGCAGCATGCTCGTCGGTGCGAGTGGGATCGACCTCGGTATGCTCGTCATTGCGGCTGACGAAGGAGTCATGCCGCAGACGCGCGAGCACTTGTTGATTCTCGAGCTCCTCCAGATTCCTCGGCTCGTCGTCGCGGTTACGAAATGCGACCTGGTCGACCGCGAGTGGCTGGAGCTCGTGCGCGCCGACGTATCGGCGCTGCTGTCCGAGCGCGACCTGTCGCCTGCGCCCATCGTCGCTTGCTCGGCCCGCACCGGTGCCGGCCTCGACGAGCTTCGATCGGTGCTGGCCGCCGAGCTGGCCCGCACGACAGAGCGCTCCGGCGACGACCTCTTCCGAATGCCGATCGACCGGGCGTTTACCGTCAGGGGAACGGGTACCGTCGTGACCGGCACCGTCTGGAGCGGCGAGTTGCGGGTTGATACGGCCGTAATAATTCAGCCGGCTGGTAGACACTCCCGGGTGCGGCGTATCGAGCAGCACGGCGCGGCCTCAGCCAATGCAAGAGCGGGTAGCCGCGCGGCAATCGCACTCGCCTCAGTGGAAGTCGGCGAAGTCGCGCGCGGCTGCGTCCTGGTGAGCGATGACAGCTGGCGTCCAACCACTCTGTTCGAGGCTGTGATAAGCCTGGACGCCGACATTGCGGCGGAGTTGTCCGCGCGCACCCGACTCCGCCTCCACGCCGGCGCGTCGGAAGTAGGGGCGCGCCTCGTTGTTGACCGATCATCCGAGCCGTCGGCACGCAGTCTCGCGCGCATTGCCACCGATGGGCCACTACTGCTTCGCAGTGGCGACAGGTTCGTGCTGCGCTTGCCGGCTCCGCTTCGCACCATCGGCGGGGGAGCGGTCGTCGATCCGTACGCGCGACGCCGATCGTTGCCTGCTACATCGCAGTCGCAGCTTGACGAGCTCGCCAGGAGTGCGCAGTCGCGACTGTCCTGGTTGCTTCACTCAGAAGCCCTGCGAGGAGTTCCGATCGCAGACATCCCCGTTCGTGCCGGCTGCAATCCGGCTGAGGTGGCGGCGTTGGTGGACCGCGTCGGCGCATTGCGCGAAGCGCACAACCTTTTTGCGTTGCGCGCTGTCGAACAGGTAATGGCAAGCGTTCGCAGAATTGTCGCGGAATACGAGATCAAATCCCCCCTCAATCCGGGGATACCGGCGCGTACGCTCCGCGAGGGCTTGCGGGTGCGCGACGAGCTCGCCGACATATCGATCAGAGAGATGGAGCAGCACGGCGAGATCGAGTCGGTCGGACCGCTGCTGCGCCGCCCTGGTTGGGTCCCTTCGCCGAGCGCACGCGATAGCGAAGAGGCGGACCGTCTGGCGCATGATATTTGCGCTGGCGAGAGTGAGCCGCCAAGCGTGTCGGAGCTCATTGCGCGCTATGGCAGCTCGGTACCCGGATTGCTCCGGTTTCTGGAGCGGCAGGGACGGATCGTCCAGGTGGAGAGCGACCGTTACTACGACCGGGCGGCGATCGATGCGCTGATCGAAAGGCTCAAAGCGAGGTTGGTAGCAGGGGAGATCTATGTTCCTGCTCAGCTTCGGGACGTGCTGGGATTCTCGAGGAAATACCTTATACCTTTCCTCGAATTCTGCGATCGGAATGGCATAACGGAACGAAAGGGAGTTGGAAGGGTCCTGAGAGGTACAACAAGCGTTTTGCTTGACACTTCCGAAGCTCATTCGTAAGTTCGCGCCAAGAACACATGTCCACCTTGGTAGGAGTTAGCGTCTAGAGACCCTTTTTCGTCAGCATTTGGAGACAACATGAAGCACCTGTTGCGGGCGCTGTTAGTAGTGCTCGTGCTCGGCGCGTTCATGCCAAGTCGTTCGGCGGCTCAGGGCTCATCCCAGACCGGCGGAGGACAAGGCGCCGGGTTGCAGCTGGGGCAGAACTTCCCAAACCCGGTCAATCAGGACACTCGGATCAAGTTCGTCGTCGCGGATCCCCAGGGATGCACGGACCCGGGTCGTCAGCACCGCGTTAGCCTGCGGATCTACAACTTGCTCGCGCAGCAAGTCGCTGTTCCGGTTCTGCAGGGCGGTGTCGGGAATGTCGCCGGTGGCGAAGCGCTTGAGAACCTGCTTTTGACATGCGGTGAGTACATGGCGTATTGGGACGGCAAATACTCGCAGAGCGGGGACGACGTAGCATCGGGGATTTATCTGTACCGGCTCGAGGTCGACGGAAAAGTCCTCGTCAAGAAAATGATCGTCAGGAAGTAGCATGAACTTTCAAGACGCGCTCTGGCAGAAACCAGGGCGCGTCTTTTTCTTTTGGCACCTGAAGTGTGCCAGGTTGGCGGGTTTTATGCGGCACCCCGGTTGCAACTTCGACTTCCCCGCACCTCCTACTCACCCGTAAGTCGATGATCAATCCAGACCGTCTCACCGTAAAGGCAACCGAAGCTCTCAACGAGGCTGTCGATCTCGCGCGTCGCGCCGGCAATCCCCTCGTTTACGATCTGCACCTGCTGCTCGCCCTGCTCACTCAGGACGAGGGCATTGTCGTGCCGGTTCTTCAGAAGCTTGGCGTCGGCGTCGCGCAGCTGCGCGAGGTGGTCGGGCGCGAAATGGCCCGCTACCCGAAGCAGTCGAACGCCCAACCCACCTTGTCGCGCGAGATCAATCAGGTTTTTGACAAGTCGGAAGCCGACGCCCAAAAGCTCGGCGACGAGTTCGTGTCTACCGAGCATTTCCTTCTCGCGCTCTCCGATGTCAAGGGAACTGAAAGCCGAACTCTTCTGTCGAGTGTAGGCGCGAATCACGATGCGCTTCTCGAGGCCCTCGAGAACGTCCGCGGGTCGCACCGCGTCACCGATCAAACGCCGGAGAATCAGTACCAGGCACTGCAGCGGTACACCCGCGATCTCACTGACGCTGCGCGCAAGGGCAAGCTCGACCCCGTGATCGGTCGCGATGAAGAGATCCGTCGAGTCGTGCAGGTGTTGTCGCGTCGAACCAAGAACAATCCTGTCCTCATCGGCGAGCCCGGCGTCGGCAAGACTGCGATCGCCGAAGGGCTAGCACAGCGCATCACCAACGGCGATGTGCCGGAGGGTCTGAAGAACAAGAGACTGTTGGCCCTCGATCTCGGCGCGCTGATCGCCGGAGCCAAGTTCCGGGGTGAGTTCGAGGAAAGACTCAAAGCGGTCCTCAAGGAGATCACCGAGGGCGAAGGCCAGTTTATCATGTTCATCGACGAGATGCACACCATCGTCGGCGCCGGTAAAGCCGAGGGCTCGATGGACGCGGGCAACATGCTCAAACCGATGCTCGCCCGCGGGGAACTGCGCGTCGTCGGTGCGACCACCCTCGATGAATACCGCAAGCATATTGAGAAAGACGCCGCGCTGGAGCGCCGGTTCCAACCTGTGTACGTCGGCGAGCCGTCCGTCGAAAGCACCATCGCCATTCTGCGCGGCCTCAAGGAACGCTACGAATCGCATCACGGCGTTCGCATCACAGACGGCGCTATCGTCGCCGCCGCTACGCTCTCCAATCGCTACATCGGCGACCGCTTTCTGCCCGACAAAGCGATCGACCTGATCGACGAGGCTGCGTCACGCCTCCGCATTGAGATTGATTCGATGCCCCAGGAGATCGACGAAGTCGAGCGGCGCATCACCCAACTCGAGATCGAGCGGCAGGCGCTACAGAAAGAGAAGGACAAGGAGTCGCGCGAAAGGCTCACCGCCCTCGAGCGCGAGCTCGCGGAGCTGCGCGAGAAATCCGCCGGAATGAAAGCCCAGTGGCAGCAGGAGAAAGAAACCCTGGGCGCGGTCGGCAAGATCAAGCAGCAAATCGAGCAGGCGCGTATCGAAGCAGAGCGCGCAACGCGGGCCGGTGATCTGCAGAAAGCAGCGGAGATCACCTACGGCCAGATCCCAGCGCTCGAGCAGCAGATGCGCGACGCCGAGCAAAAGCTCGCCAGCAGGCAAGCGGGTGGCGCGCGCTTCCTCAAGGAAGAAGTGACTGCCGAAGACATCGCGGAAATCGTTTCGCGCTGGACCGGCATACCGGTCTCGAAGATGATGGAAGGCGAGCGCGAGCGTCTCACCAAACTCGAAAGTGAGCTGGCGCGCCGTGTCATCGGCCAGGAGGAAGCGGTCGAAGCGGTTGCCAACGCCGTGCGCCGCTCGCGAGCCGGCCTGCAGGATCCAAATCGCCCCATCGGTTCTTTCATCTTCCTCGGCCCGACGGGCGTCGGGAAGACCGAAACGGCGCGCGCGCTTGCGGAGTTTCTGTTTGACAACGAGCAGGCGATGGTGCGCATCGACATGTCCGAATACATGGAGAAGCACGCTGTCGCCCGGCTCATCGGCGCTCCCCCAGGTTACGTCGGATTCGAGGAAGGGGGTCAGCTCACTGAAGCGATTCGGCGTCGCCCCTATTCGGTAGTGCTCTTCGACGAGATCGAGAAAGCACACCCCGATGTGTTCAACATCCTGCTGCAGATTCTGGACGATGGCCGGCTCACCGATTCTCAGGGGCGGACCGTCGACTTCCGGAACACCGTCATCATCATGACGTCGAACATCGGCAGCACCTACATCCTTGAGCACACCGGCGAGGACCGTGCGGTCGTTGAAGCGCAGGTCACTAACGCGCTGCGGCAGCACTTCCGCCCCGAGTTCCTCAATCGGGTCGATGACATCATCATCTTCCGTCCGCTCGGCAAGGGCGAGATCGAGCACATCATCGATCTCCAGCTGCATCGCCTCGAGCAGCTGCTCGGCGAGCGAAGGCTGACTTTCGAGCTCACTCCGGCAGCGCGCGAGGTTCTCGCGACCGAGGGTTACGACCCCGCCTTCGGCGCGCGTCCACTCAAGCGCGCCATCCAGCGACTGCTGCAGAATCCGCTGGCTCTGGCGGTGCTGCAGGGAAAATTCAGCGAGGGCGATCACATCGTCGTCGATCGTGATCCCAAGGGTGAGCTGACTTTCCGAAAAGCCGAGCCTGCGGTTGCCGGCAGATAGTCGAGCCGCGGCGACGCCCTTTGGCGCCGACGTGCTTGCGCTCGACGAGCAGTACATCCGGAACGCACTCGATCTGGCGCGCGATGCGGGGAAGAGAAACGAGGTTCCTGTGGGCGCGATCGTCGTGCGCGACGGCTCGATCGTCGCCGCGGCGACCAATCGTACGGTTCGCGATCAGGACCCAACTGCGCACGCCGAGCTGCTCGCTGTTCGAGAGGCTGCGTCGCGCCTCGACCGTTGGCGGCTCGACGACTGCACGCTCTATGTCACGCTGGAACCATGCGCCATGTGCGCTGGTGCGATGGTGCTGTCGCGAATCAACCGCGTAGTGTTCGGTGCGTGGGACGAGAAGGCGGGCATGGCAGGCTCAGTCGGCGACATCTTGCGGCATCCTCGCCTGAATCATTGCCCGGAGGTTCGAGCCGGAGTGCTCGCAGACGAGTGCGCTGGTGTCCTCGAGGAATTCTTCAAATCGCAGCGCGGCTCGCTCGCTGCCAGTTCGTTCGCCGAAAAAACCGGCGGTTGAAGTAGTCTTTCTCGCCCAATAACTTGCAAGGCTGCAGGACAGGTGGCCGAGTGGTTGAAGGCACCGGTCTCGAAAACCGGCATACCGGTGAACCCGGTATCGTGAGTTCGAATCTCACCCTGTCCGCTGGAGCTTTGCGGTGCGGCGGCGCCACGAGCGGGCCGCACCGTGTTCGTTTGAACCGGTCGCTTCCGACCGTGCTCCGATGAGTTGGGATGGGTGGCCGAGTGGTTTAAGGCGCAGGCCTGGAAAGCTTGTGTACGTCAAAAGCGTACCGTGGGTTCGAATCCCACCCCATCCGTGCTGCCCTCACTGCCTCGCTCGAGCACTCGCCTCGAGCGAGGCAGTCTGCATTTCGCCGAACGCGACAGAATCATGACGATGCAGCAAAACCTGAAGCGCTCGACCCTCGCCTTGACGGTCGCGACGATGCTTCTTTTGCACGCCGACGTCCGAGCACAGGAACTGGGGTGGAGCGGCGCAGTGGAGGGAAGCGGCACGCTCCTGTTCGGAAGCACCAGCCAGCGGCTCCTCGCGGGTCTCGCTCAGCTCGGCCGCGCCGATTCGACCATCGACGTGAGCGCCTCCGCTCGGTTCGGCTATACCGAGAGCGTGACCGACGCCGGCAAGCGGGACGTCACCGGTCGATCGGCGTTCGCGTCGCTCGCGGTCGACCTCCAGCCATTCATGCGCTATAG